>JAFLUQ010000055.1 GCA_022508735.1 Oscillospiraceae bacterium
CGGCGAGCAAATCGCTGCAATTTTGCTCCCGTTACGGTGTATTTGTTTTAAGAGGGATCCGTTGGTGTTCCCCTGTAACATGCTGTTGAATAAGATGCTCTATAAACAGATTTTGATTTCTTTCTATTGGTAGGCGGGGATGATTTAGTAGTCGTTGTAGTAGTGCTGTGGATAACGTAGAATACGATGTGTGCAACGGTGTGGGAAACTTTTTATGAAGTTTTCCACGCTGTTGTGCATCATCGCTGCGTTATCCATCAGCAAAAAAAGATTGCAATAACGTATGAGAGATCAGCTTGGCAGCTGTCCATCAGCATTATGCTGTGGGCAGGTGACGATGCGTAAAGATATTAAAAAAAATCCACCCAGCCATTTTTCAGGCTGAGCGGATTTTCTTTGTTTTGGCTGTCAGTATGCTTAACTTAATGACATTGCGCCTTTTATGTTAATTTTTTCTTTACAAAAAAGTGTTGCTTTTTTTGACAAAAACATATATAATTAAATCAGTTCACTAAAAAGGAGTTCACCAATGAACAAGCTCAGATACATATTGTCAGCCGCACTGATGCTGTTTTTCATATCGACCAGTGCCGCGGCTGCGGATTTCATATTCAAATACAAGGATGACTCGCCGATGCTCATGTCAGACGACCCGGGCACCGGCTACCTGGCCCCGGGTATATATACCACCGACGACGAGGCCATGCTGAAGCAGCTGCTAAGGCAGGGGATCATAGAGTATTATGAGCCGAACGAGTTTTTCTACCTTATTGACGACGAGATACCTGATGAAGAACCGAGTGATGAACCGGGTGACATAACCACCAGGCCGCAGCCCGGCGAACTGCCTGACGATCCGTACTATATTAATTCTCAGCACGATTTTGAATTCAGGCTTATGAACGCCAATTCCGTTGTAAACAACAATCGTCTCCGTGGGCAGGGAGTGAAGATCGGCATTATTGATACAGGCATCGCCCTCAATCACGAGGATATTGATTATGACAGAATCGTAGCAAGATTTTATGTGGGGGCCAACGACAATGTCGAGGTCAGCGACGCTGAGGATCATGTCGGACATGGAACCTCTGTTGCGGGGGTCGTGGCCGCCAGAACCAATAACGGTTTGGGAGTGGCAAGTCTTGCTCCCGAGGCTGACATTGTGATCGTAAAGGTATTTGACGACAATGGTTCCACGACTGCCAGCAGAATAATCGCAGGGCTGCAGTGCGCCCTTGAGCAGGGTTGCGATGTGATAAACCTCAGCTCAGGCATATTCACTAAGGGGAACGATGAGGCCGCATATTCCTATACCTCGCCCAAGCTTCTGACAGAAATGGTTTCACGCCTTAACGAAGCCGGTAAGATACTTGTGGCCGCGGCGGGGAACCACACTCCGAGCACTTCCAATGCTCCTGACTATGTTAAGGATCCTGACGCCTATAGCCCGCCTATGTATCCGGCATCATTACCGGAGGTTATAAGTGTCGCTTCGGTGAGCGAAAACGGAGAGCGTTCCAGCTTTTCATATTTTAACAGCACTGTGGACGTAGCCGCTCCGGGCGGAGGCGTCACCCTTCTCGACCGCCTCGGTGGCTACAGGACCGCTAACGGCACATCCTTTTCCGCCCCATATATTGCGTCAGTGGCGGCTCTGGCCAAGCAAATAGACCATAGTCTTACTATGAGTCAATTTTCTGAACTTCTGGCTCTCACCTCGCGCGATGTTGGTGAGCCCGGCTGGGATAAATTTTACGGTCACGGAATAGTAGACGTGGCCGCCCTGCTGAATTACATGATCACCGGCGGCGAGCTGTCGCAGCAACTTATAATCAGTGACATCGAGCGTGACTTCTTCACCTTTAAAGTCACCATAACCAACATCGGCTTTACCGAGTGTGAGCTGTACTCGTTGTGGACCTCAGACTATAATAATTCTTACGCAAAAAATGTTGAGACACTGACTTTGGCTCCGGGAGAATCGTTTGAGTCTACCTTTATAAGCTTCCCTCCGTCCAACGTGAGCCACATGGTGTGGCGCAGGGATAATCTGGAGCCGCTGATTCCCCGACAGGATATTTCTATTGAGTAAAAAAAATTAAAATTTTACGGTATAAAATTGCCGCCCTTTGAGCAACATACTATCGAGGGTGATGATTTTGACGTTCCTTGTATCTGTTTTTACTGCCGGATCAGTCGCGGGTTATATCGCGGAAATGCTCTGGTGCATGATGACCCATCAGGTCATCGAATCCCGTCAGGGCATGGTATTCGGCCCATTCAGTCAGGTATACGGCATAGCTGCGGTTCTGCTGACCTTAATCATAAGTAAAGACAGTTCAAGGACAAAGATATTCCTCATAAGTGCAGCAGTGGGCGGGATATACGAATATATCTGCTCATATATTCAGGAGCGCCTTTTCGGCACTGTCTCATGGGACTACGGCAACAGCTTTTTGAGTGTCAATGGTAGGACCAGCCTGATTTTCTGCCTCTTTTGGGGAATAATGGGAGTTTTCCTCATAAAATATCTCAATCCCGCCCTCTCGTCTGTTTTATCGAGGGTCCGAGGTGAGAAAATGACCGTCATAAGCGCGGTCGTCACCGTATTTTTCATTCTCAATCTACAGCTCAGCTTTATGGCTGTAAAAAGGCAGACAGGCCGAAGAATGAATGTTCCGGCCGTTACGGAGATTGACAAATGGCTGGACCTTCGGTTTAACGATGACGTACTAAAACGGATCTATCCGAACATGGTAGTAGTAGAGGCAAAAAGCAATGAAAAACAAGAAAAAGGATAAGGCCAAGGCGGCCTTTGACAGATCAGAAAATCCCGAGGAGGCCAAAGAGGTCGTTCGCTCATTTGTGAGCAAGGACAATGTTATGACTGACCCTATGGGCAGTTGGACGGGAAACCCCGCTGACCTCGGCGATGTTCCCACTCAGGACGTAGACGATCTATAGGGACCGCATTGTTATGTAAACGCACTGGGGCCGTACAAAAAAATCGTGCAGAACGGACGAAAATCAGTCCATACGGCGGCAAAGCCGACGGCATGGACCTTCCCGACGGCGTACACGGGTACGCCGAGTGGTGATTTTCGTTCGTAGCTTAGGGATCTCAGACAAAAAAATGCGCCGTATTGGCGCATTTTTCACATATAATAACTTCTTGGAGAACTCTGTTAGAACACAATCAACTTAAACCCAAATCTAAAGTCCCTAAGCAATCTGCGCGATTTTTTTACGGTCCCTTTTATTCGCCCAGATATGCTTTCTTAACAGAGTCGTCATTCAGCAGATCGGACGCCTTGCCGGAAAGCACGATACGGCCTGTTTCCAGCACATAGGCTCTGTCTGCTATGGACAGAGCTTTTTTCGCGTTCTGCTCAACCAGCAAGACCGTGGTGCCGCCTGCGCTGATAGACTTGATGATGTCGAATATCTCAGAAACCAGCAGTGGCGAAAGACCCATACTGGGTTCGTCCATAAGTATGATCCTGGGCTTGCTCATGAGTGCGCGGCCCATAGCCAGCATCTGCTGCTCACCGCCAGACAGTGTGCCAGCTATCTGCGAAGCACGTTCCTTAAGGCGCGGGAAGCGCTCATAGACCATTTCGAGAGTCTCATTTATCTCTGCCTTGTTATGCTTTGTGTAGGCTCCGAGCTTCAGGTTCGCAAGCACCGTGAGGTTCTGGAACACGCGCCTGCCTTCAGGCACATGGGCCATGCCCATCTCCACTATTTTGTGGGGCGCCATTTTCACAAGGTCCTTGCCTTCAAAGACAATTCTGCCGCTCTTGGGGCGCAAGAGCCCGGTGACAGTGTGCAGAGTGGTGGTCTTTCCGGCGCCGTTGGCACCGATAAGTGTTATGACCTCGCCCTCGTTTACCTCGAAGGACAAGCCCTTTAATGCATGGATCATGCCGTAGTATACGTGCAGATCCTCAATTTTAAGCATACTCATCTCTAACCCCTCCTCTATTCGCCTATATAGGCCTTGATGACCTCAGGGTTCTGAAGAACGTCGCTCGTTTTGCCCGAGGTGAGTATCTTGCCGAAGTTGAGCACGGTAAGCTCCTCACATATGCCGGAAACAAGACTCATGTCATGCTCGATCAAAAGAACGGAAAGCTTGAAATGGTCGCGGATAAAGCGTATATTCTCCATCAGCTCCGCGGTCTCGTTGGGGTTCATACCGGCCGCCGGCTCGTCGAGCAGCAGCAGCTTAGGCTCGGTGGCCAGAGCGCGGGCGATTTCCAGCTTGCGCTGCTTGCCGTAGGGCAGATTTGCCGCGATAGTTTTGGCCTCGCCGTCAAGATCAAACACCTTTAACAGCTCCATGGCTGTTTCATCCATCATTTTTTCGTTCTTGAAATACCCGGGAAGCCGGAGTACTCCGGTGAGTGCACTGTAGCGGAAGCGATTGTGCAGACCAAGCTTTACGTTGTCGAGCACGCTCTGCTTGCTGAAAAGGCGGATATTCTGGAATGTACGGGCAATGCCGCTCTTGCTTATCTCGATAGGAGATTTGCCGAGCAGCTCCTTACCGTCCAGAAAGAAGGTTCCGCTGCCGGGCTTATACACGCCGGTCAAAAGGTTGAACACCGTAGTCTTGCCCGCTCCGTTGGGACCGATAAGGCCATAGAGCTGACCTCTCTTTATGGAGATCGTGAAGTTATCAACGGCCTTAAGACCGCCGAAGGTTATGCCGAGGCTTTTAGTTTCAAGCACATTGTTCGTGCTGTTTTTTACTTCTGCACTCATTTCTCCACGGCCTCCTTTTTACGGAATATCTTAGAGGTTATACGACTGATAGCGCCGCGGAAGGCTGCGTTGTTGTTCAGCAGCATGGCGAGGATCAGGATGATCGCATAGAACAGCATACGATAGTCGTTGAAGGAGCGGAGCAGCTCAGGCAGCAGGTACAAAAGAAGCGTTGCAACAATACTCCCTCGGATACTGCCGAGACCGCCAAGCACCACATACACCAAAATCATGATAGAGGTGTTATAGCTGAATATCTTCGTGTTGAGCATGGAAATGTTGTGAGCATACAGCACTCCGGCCACGCCGGCGAAGGCCGCGGAAACAGCGAAGGCCATGAGCTTATACTTTGTGATGCTGATACCGACGGTTTCAGCGGCTATGCGGTTGTCACGCACACTCATAATGGCGCGGCCCGCTCTGGAGTCAACCAGATTCATCACAACAAACAGAGTTATAAGGATCACAACAAAGCAAATCGTGAAGGTAGTGTCTCTCGGCACCGGGCTTATACCCAAGGCGCCGTTGATTATGGTCCTGCCTGTCTCCTTATCCATATTCATACTCATCACATTCTTCATGGAGAAATGCAGACCGTTTTTATCAATACCTACGTATATGGCGTTAAACAGGTTTTTAATTATCTCGCCAAAGGCCAGCGTTACGATAGCCAGATAGTCACCGCGCAGACGGAGCACGGGTATGCCGATAAGCACTCCGAATATTGCCGCTGCAAGTGCGCCAATCAGCATAGCCAGCACCAGACGGAGCAGCGAGCTTGATATGGCGTCACGGAAGATCACCGAGAAAATTGACGAGAAGTAAGCGCCGACACACATGAAGCCGGCATGACCTAAGCTCAGCTCGCCGAGCACACCGACCGTCAGGTTAAGCGACACGGCAAGAATGATGTAATAGCTGATAGGGATCAGAAGCCCGGTAAGGTGGCTGCTGAGCATACCGGCACCGGAAGCAAGCTGCACCGCGGCGAAGAGAACGATCACCATAGCATAAGTCAAAAAATTGTTTTTTGTCGTAGCTTTCAGTTTCATGTCTTCGCCTCCTTAAACTTTTTCGTTGTACTTCTTGCCCATGATACCTGTGGGCTTTATAATAAGAATAACGATAAGCACGCCGAACACGATGGCGTCTGCGATCTGGGAGGATATATATGCGCGTGAAAGGTTCTCGATCACACCCATAAGCAGACCCCCGATCATAGCGCCCGGGATGCTTCCTATGCCGCCGAACACCGCCGCCGTAAAGGCCTTGATGCCGGGCATGGCACCGGTATAGGCATTGATTTGAGGATAGGAGGAGCAAAGCAGTACGCTGGCTACCGCCGCAAGTGCGCTGCCGATAGCAAAGGTTATGGATATTGTGCGGTTAACATTAATACCCATGAGCTGTGCCGCGCCGCGGTCCTCGCTGACGGCCAGCATGGCGCTGCCGATCTTCGTCTTGTTGATGAACAACGTCAGAGCGATCATGATTATCACAGAAACTGCGATAGTAGCTATGGTCTCGCCGGAAATAGTAAGTCTGTCATTTATTTTCCATGGCTTTATCGGCACCACGGAATTGAAGGTTCTGGAGTTACTGCCAAAGAGCAGCAGCGCCAGATTCTGCAATAGATAGCTCACGCCGATCGCGGTTATGAGCACTGCCAGAGGAGGCGCGCTTCTGAGGGGCTTATACGCCACCTTCTCAATAGTCACGCCAAGCAGCGTACATACAACAATAGCCGACAAAACAGCGACGATCGGAGATACTCCGCCCATCTGCATTGTCATAAACACCGTAAAACCGCCAACCATTATAACGTCGCCGTGGGCAAAATTCAGCATTTTAGCAATGCCGTACACCATTGTATAGCCGAGAGCTATGAGCGCATAAATGCCGCCGAGGCTGACGCCGTTGACCAGATATGAAATAAAGCTCATACAACACAGCTCCTTTCCGAATTGTTGTGCTGACTATTTATAAATTTTATCACATTCAAGTAAAAAACGCAATAGCCAGATAAAAATAAATTATATTTTTCGTCGGAAAAAAGCTGAAAAAAAGAAATAATTTAAACGAAAATATATTATTATTCCACTTTATATCCGGCACACCACACAGAGCGAAGATACTTCGGATATTTGGAGTCGTCGCCAAGCTTTTTACGTATATGACGAATATGCACTGCAACTACGTTGCTGCCGGTAATATACTTCTCATTCCATATGCGGCGGTATATATCGCCGGCCGAAAAGATATGACCCCGGTTAGAACAGAGCAGCTCCAGTATACGGTATTCCGTTGGTGTGAAGCGAATGATCCGGCCTTCAACCTCCGCTGTCTGACGCAGCGGATCCAACATAAGACCGTGCACGATTATAGTACGCACGGGCTGCTCAGTGCATCCCATGCGCATCCTCGCTCTCGCCGCAAGCTCACCGGGATCAAATGGGCGCGTCACATAGTCCTCAGCACCAAGCTCAATGACCCTGGCCTCCTCTCCCCTTCCGATTATCAGAATACAGGGTATCCCCTTATCCCTGCGGGCACTCAGCAGGGCCTCGCCGCCCGGGAGCTCTATCAAAGCGAGGTCTGCGATCATGAGAGACATTTCAAGCTGCATTATGGACTTCAGGGCTTCTTTTATATCTACGGCTTCCGTAACTCCTATGCCGAACCGCCTCAAACGGGCCGACAATGCGCCGCGGGCCTCGCTTTCACGACAGACGATAAGAACGTTCTGCATAAAATTTCTGCTCCTTAAATCTAATATCAAATTTTGACATTTACTAAATGTCATTTCAGATATAATTATATCATATAATAAAGAAAATGACAAGCACTAAATGTCAAAATGGAGAAAAATTATGTTTAAGAACAAAAGCTCCGACGGTCTTAACAACTTATGCGGAAGGAATGTAGCAAAGCTGCGCAAAGCAGCCCGGCCCAAGCTGTCGCAGCGGGCTTTGGCAGACAAAATGCAGCTCGCCGGCATTGATGTTGACAAAAACGCGATCCAGCGCATAGAATGCGGGCTGCGCTTTGTCACCGACATCGAATTGGCCGCCTTGGCGGAAATTTTTGAGGTTTCTCCGGGTGAACTATTGGAGTGAACTCACCTTTCGCCTTTCGTTTTTATTTCCACTTTATAATAACGATCCAGAACGCAAAATAAATACTGTTTTTGAAATTTGCAAAACAGAAAAACAGAAAGGGCCCTTATTGGGTCCTTTCTGTTTTCAGATATTATTTACTTTATTTTTCCAAGCTTTACAAGAGCGTTATAGAGCATAATAGCACACTGTTCACGGGTAGCGGGAACCTCTGCCGTGATCTTATTGTCAGCGGAGGCAGAAACGATACCGTTAGCTGCAAGAGCGTAGACATAATTTCTTGCGTACTCGGGAATAGCCGAGTCATCGGCGTAGGGCGCGGGGCTTACGGCCGATGCACTGAGCGCGTTGTTATTATTCAGGATGCGCCAGATTATGGTCATTACCTCGGCGCGTGTGATCTGGTTATCGGGCAGGAATGTTCCGTCGGGATAGCCGCTGATGAGACCGTTGTTTACCGCAGAGGCAACATAGCTGCGATACCAGGCATCATTAGCTATATCAAGAAGTGCGGTCTGAGCGTCATCTTTGTGAATTCCAAGGGCGGAAACAAATATTCTGGTAAACTCGGCACGTGTTATGGGGTTGCCGGGCAGGAATGTTCCGTCAGGATAACCGCTGATAGCTCCCATATCGGACAGCGCATAGATGGCCTTACCGGCCTCGGTAGTGTCGCTGGGAACGTCAGAGAATTTAAACTTATGGGTCACGGTTGTTGTGGTATCTTCATTGCCCTGATTATTGGAGCCTGTGACCGGATTACGGTCGCCGCGGTTGCTGCCATTATTGCCATTATTGCCGTTGCCGTCGTTATTGCTCTTTGCTTCAACAATTACCGTCACGGAAATGGCAGTGCTGAGGCCGGAGGCAAGCTCGTAGCCTTCGGGCACCTCAATAGTGCCGTTAGCCGTAAATGTACCTGTGCTGCCTGTGCTCGGAATATTGGTCCAGTTTATGGGAAGCCGCACTTCAACACCGGAATCGGACTTCGCACTCACAGAGCTGGGCAGTTTGGGGCTGGCGCCCTTAGTTACCGTAATATCACTGAGCTCACCGATCTCTACGATCTTGCTGGCCGTATCGTTATTACCGTTGTCGATATCCCCAAGCATATTGTGATCGAATATCATAGACTCTACAGTATCATAGAGCGGCCTGAGCTCAGCCGGAATATTTCCCTTTGCCACCTGACCTGCAGTTCCGGGGTAAGCTATAGTGATAGCCGCTATAATAGGAGCATACTTGGTCTGAGAGCCAAGTCTTTCTACCGCCTGAACGAGATTTTTCTCAAGATTAGCCCTCGTTATGGGAGTACTTCTGTTAACACGGGCGAGGAAATCCTGAATGTCAGCCAGAAGCTCTATAATAAGGGCCTCAGTAACCTCGCCTTCGCCTGCCTCAATAAGGTCATCAACAAAGCCGGGATGCTGGCTCACAAAGTCTCTGTAGGCATCGCGCACACTGTATGCCATAGAAGGCACTGTGCTGAAAACAAGAGCTAAGGCCAATACGATGCCGAGAATTTTCTTCATCATAGTTATCAATCCTTTCGTTTATACTTTAGACGACAAAACAGTCGAAAAAGTTCCGCATTTTTTAAAATTTCACGTTAATTTTCATTCCACCGCCTTGCGGCGGCACAAATACTGGTGTGGAAAAGAAGCGAGCAGATTGCCCTTTAGAGGAGCGCCGACGTACTTTGTGTACTTCAAGCTCCGATAAAGGGTGAGATGCGACGCTTATTTTTTCACACTAATACTCATTTTTCTGCCATACTCGCACATAGTCGCACTGATAGTCGGCGGGCCAAACAGTTGTGCCGTCGGGCTTGCCGTCCCAACCGTCGATAGCAAGGTTAAGTATCATGTACATATTCGTACACTGCTCGAGGGCAGCCTTATCCGTCAAATCATGACCAACCTGAACTCCGTCAACGTAGTATCTCATGTACTTAGGCGTCCACTCAAAGCCATAGGTGTGGAAATCGTCGGTGGAATCAAAGTCGAGATTTATCACCTGCTCGTGGCTTCTTTCCTGATTCCAGGCGGGGCCGTAGTGGCAGTTGACGCGGAGCTGCGTTGGCCTTGAGCAAAGTATCTCCAGCATATCTATCTCGGGCGGCCAGCCGTCCTTGAGCATCCACCAAGCGGGCCACAGGCCCTTGCCCTTGGGCATCTTCAGCCGGGCCTCAAAATAGCCGTAGTTGAAGCGGAAGGTTCCGGCGGTGTTTACCGCGCCGCTAGTGTACATTATGTCACTCTTCTGACTGTTAAAGGTATACTGCTTACCCACAGAGTCGGGGTGCTGCTTATTCTCGCCGCGAAGGGTGAGCACGCCGTTTTCAATTATAACGTTCTCGGGCACACACCAACCGGAATGGTTGTGAGAATGACCCCAGGAGTAGTTATAGCCCCAGTTATGTCTGTCGAGAGTATCGCCGTCAAACTCGTCATCAAACACGAGCTGGTAATCCTCGCTGAGCATAGCCGGGCGGGTCACGCCCTCGGGAATGTCAAGCACGGGGAACTCGATGCGCATCATGCCGGCACCGGCCAGAAGCGGCAGGCTGCGATAAACATGCTCCATCTTAGCGATAAGGGCCTCGCCGTCCGTAACGTAGGCTTTTGGCTCAAAGCGGCCGCTGTTCTCTATGAGTCCGTTAGCGGCGGCCACCTCAGTATAGCCCACGGCCCAAGGCGATATTTCGCTCTTATCCTCAAGCTGAAGATCAACGCCTATGGACATATCGCTCTTTTTATGGCGCAGGCCGCGAATCATGAGCGCCACAGCCTCTTCGTTGGTTATGGGTTCGTCGAGGTTTATATTCCCGTCCTTCGCCATTTCCATATCAACGATGTCGGCCACTACAAGGCCTTCAAGTATATCGCTGTAGCCGCTGTTCTTATCCACATCCTTGAAAATGCCGGTGTAGATAAGGGGATTTACCTTTGCTTCAACGGCCAGGAGACGCATGAACTGCCCGCGGGAGCAGCTTTCAGTAGCCGCGCCGTTCGCTGCAAAGCCCATTGAACCTGCAAGCAGGGCCATAGAAAGGCATGCTGCGAGCGTCTTTCGTATTTTCATTTTCTCAGCCTCCTTTTTTCTATACTATTATAACATTGTACCACAAAACTCGAGCTTTGTAAATACGTTTCTTGTGTTAATTACTTCAAGGGAGATATTACAAAGGAGTAGGTGTAGCTCCGGTTCGTCTGGAGCTGATACTGAATGTGCGGACGGCTGTGCCAGCTGTCGTCGCCTGCTACGCCCTGCTGCCAGCCGTTGATATGCAGCACACACTTGTCGCTCTCGGGAAGCTTATAGGCGTGGTCGGCTGCCTCTATCTCCTCGGGAGTCCAGGGATTGGCGCTGACCTCAAGATTTCCGAGAGCCTCAAAGCGCAGGCCGCTGCCGCTTTCACCGGTGAACTCTGCCCAGCGGACGCCGGTCTTGTTGCCGGTTTCCTGAGGCACGAGATAGTGGGTCATCTGGTCGGCCACCTTCTGGTGATAGATACCCAGCTTCACCGAGGCGTCACGGTCGATGTAGTTTTCATGGGGGCCGTTGCCGAAGAAGGTCATATCAGTCACAGCCTTATCCACCGTGAACATCATGCCGACCTCGGGGATTTCGCCGTGCATACGGCCCGGTTCAAGGCTCATAGTCACCTTGATCTCACCGTCGGCGTAAATTTCATATGTAAGGCTCGCGCGGCTCTCCTCGTCGGTGGGAAGGGTATAGGCGCACTTCACCTCAAGTCCGTCGCCCATAGAGCGCACCTCGCGGGAAATGAGGGCCGCGTTCTTACCGGCCTCACGCCAGCTTGCGGAGCGGTTCATAATACGGCTGCCCTTGTCATTATCGGTCAGAGCGCGCCAGAAATTCATAACGGCGGGAGCCTTAAGCAGCTCTTTGCCACCGACAACATAGCTTGTGATATAGCCTGTCTCACTGTCGAAGGATACGCTGAAATCGTCGCCATAGGCAGTGTTGCCGTCCATGCTCACAGATCCGGCCGAGAAGCTGCGCTCGGGTGTGGTGTTAACAGAGGGAAGGATAAACTGACCGAAGGCTATCTCATGGCCTGCGGCAGCCCAGGGGTGGTCCTCACGGGTATGCACAGTGATAGTCAGCACATACTCTCCCCTGCCGCGCTCGGGCATCTCTTCGCCTATGGAGAACACGCCGGCAGCAAGAGGCGCAAGATTCACGTCAAAGCTGCCTTCCTTGATAAATTCGCCGCTGAGCTCAAGCTTCCACTTGAAGTCAAACTCCGCAAGGTCGGTGAACAGGAAGCGGTTTTCGATACGCACGCGGCCGTTTATGAGGTCCGCGTCGGAGAATTTTATATTCTGATAGCAGGCCTTTGTCTCAATGAGCTTAGGCGTTACTTCGTGGTCAGCAAAGATAAGACCGTTGCCGGAGAAGGTTCCGTCGTTGGGCTGCTCGCCGAAGTCGCCGCCGTAGGCCAGATAGGGCCGCCCATCGGGGGTTTCGGTGAGAATGGCCTGATCTATCCAGTCCCAGATAAAGCCGCCCTGAAGAGAGGGGTATTTATAGAACAGCTCCCAGTAATCCTTGAGGCCGCCGCAGGAGTTACCCATGGCATGGCTGTATTCGCAGAGGATAAAGGGCTTGTCATTATTGTGGTTTATATTGCCGATGATGTTCCACGGGCGTGTATACATCTCGCTCTCGATATCTGAGGCGTGGTTAAATTCGCGGTTATGGCACACGCCCTCATAGTGCACAGGACGCTTTGTATCGTCAAGGGCTTTGATACAGTCACGCATATGCACGAAGTTCTCGCCGCCGAATGATTCATTGCCCAAAGACCAAATGCAGACCGCGGGATGGTTCTTGTCGCGCATGAACATGGAGTTGGCGCGGTCAACAACTATATCACGCCACTCTATCTTGCTGCCGGGAAGGGTCTCACCCTCCTCCTTCTGGCCGTAGTGCCATGTTCCGTGGGTCTCAAGATTCACTTCGT
>JAFLUQ010000056.1 GCA_022508735.1 Oscillospiraceae bacterium
AGCAGATTGCCCTTTTGAGGTTACCCTTCAAACGGATTTATCCGTTTGAATAGCCCAATAGTAACAAAATAAACTTCAGTTTAATTGGGTATAAATTGGTAACAGCTACTACGGAGCGCAGATGTATCATTATACTTCAAGCTTCGATAAAGGGCGAGATGCGACGCTGATTTACACTTTATTCACCTTTTGCTATGATTTCAAGTTCAGACTTATGCACCTTTTTATAGTAGCCCTCGCCCATGCGGCGTACAAGCACTATGCTTATATAGTCGCCGGTGCGCTTTTTATCGTGGGAAGCGGCGGTTATGAGCTGATCACGATGCTCGCACACCGTAGGCAGGCCGAACTTCTCATTCAGACGGCGGATTATATCCAGCGTGCCCGGCTCGGTAAGACCGTTTTTCTCGGCATACTCTGTCATTATGCACATACCCATAGCAACTGCCGCACCGTGGCTGTAGGTGCCGTAGCCGTAAAAATTCTCTATGGCGTGGCCTATCGTGTGGCCGAAATTGAGCAGCATACGCTCGCCCGTATCGCGCTCATCGTTAAGCACAACAGCGGCCTTTATGGCGCAGCAGCGTGCAATGATATCCGCAAGATCAAAGTTCCCGGAAAGGAGCTCGTCCGCCATTTTTGCGTCTCTGATGGCAGCGTACTTTATTATTTCCGCCATTCCGCAGGCCACTTCTCGCTCAGGCAGAGTAGAAAGAGTGTCCATATCTATAAGCACGGCCGAGGGCTGATAGAAGGTGCCCACGAGGTTTTTACCGACAGCCAGATTTACGGCAGTCTTGCCGCCAACACTGCTGTCGACCTGACTGAGCAGAGTGGTCGGCACCTGAATGAGCTTCACTCCGCGAAGCAGAGTTGAGGCCACAAAGCCGGCAAGATCGCCCACCACGCCGCCGCCAAGGGCCACAACGCAGTCGCTGCGCGAAAAGTCGTGCTCCATAATTTCACTCAGCACCTGCTCAAACACGCCGAGGCTCTTGCTGTTCTCCCCCGCCTCTACCACTATGCGGAAGGGCTTTGCCCCTGCTTCGGCGAGCTGCTTTTCGAGCCTTTCTGCGTACAGCGGAGCCACATTGCTGTCGCTTATAACCGCAGCCTTTTTGCCGCTTACGTGCGCGGCCAAAATGTCGGCACAGCACCCCAGAAGGCCGCTGTCAATATATATTTTATACTCCCTGCCCGGGAGGTCAACGCTCAGTGTTCGCATGTTAATCCTTCCTCAATTTAAACGATTTCTATATATTTTACTATATTATTTCTCTTTTGTCAATACTGGAAAACGCTTGACTTTTTACCGAAAACGATGTATAATTAATATAGAAGGGAGGGTCTGTTATGACAGACGCAAGAAAGAATATCAACGGCGCGGAAAAGCTTTTCCGAAGAATGAACGACAGGGCCTACAGCGAGGCCTTCGACCTCCCCGAGGACGCCATCCTGAATGAGGATTACATCCCCGAGGAGGACGAAATCGATCACGAAAAGGACACAGCAGTAAAAGGCAGATAAAGGGCCGTAAAAAAACGCGCAGATCGTTCAAAGGCTATGGGCTGCATTACAACGTTTGGTAAAAAACGCGTGAAGCAATGCTTCACGCGTTTTTTCTGTCACTTAATAGTACTGGTAGCTTCTGATCCACTGGCACTGAAGTCCTGTGTTCCATACAGTAGAGCTGTTGGGCTCAGTCTCCCATGCACCTATACCTGTATTAAGTATCAGCTGCATATTCTTCTGTTTGTCTACATCGCTCGTACCGCGGCGGCTGAAGTAAAGATTGCCGTTGACGTACATATCAATGTAGTTGTAGCCCCAGTCTATGGTGAAGGTATTCCACTGAGTGCGCATATTGCCTACAGAGCCGTTATACATCCAGCCGGCATTCTCTTGGCCGCCGTGGGTGGCGGTGTACCAGGTGTTTGTGCCCTTACTGCTGAGGTATTCGAACATATCGGTCTCAGGCGGCCAGCTGTCGCGGCCGTTCAGCCAGAAGGCCGTCCAGTAGCCTACGGGGCTGTTGGGTTGCTTGAAGCTGCCCTCGATATAGCTGCCCTTGTTATATACCTTGCTGTTTACGCTGATTACGCCGGTGTACGCACAGTATTTCTTCCATTTACCGCCGTTGATGCTGTCGCTGTAGCCGGTGGCGCCGCTGGAGTTCTTGATCCAGTCGTTGCTGGCTACCGGTGTTGCCTTAAGCGTTACCTGTCCGCCGCTGACTACAACGTTTTCGTTGCGGTGAACGGCGCTGTGGTTATGGTAGTTGGAGTACCACGGATAGCCCTTGTACCACTGGCCGCTGAGGCTGGAGCCGTTGAATGAGTCGGAAACATATTGCTTCGACTCGTCGCGGAGATAGAAGCTGGAAGCCAATGCCTCTCCACCGCCTGGATTGGACTTGGTCTCTACAAAAGTTCCGTTCACGCGAAGGTAGCGGCCCTTCTCGCGGCAGAGTTCATAGGAGTAGTCACCCTTGCTGCCTATTCGTTTAACCTTGTAGAACGTGGCACGCTTACGGAAATCTTCGGTATCACTATATCGCCGCACAACAATATTATTGCTGCTGCCTTCCACTACCACGTAGCAGCCGGGCTGGCCGATAAGCTCAAAGGACACACCGTCGGGGTCATAGAGACCCTTGCGCTCCACCATGCGTGTGTAATACGGGTTTGCACCGCTTTCAACGCCGAGGGCAGAGCCCACTGCATTGGCATGGACGACGAAATAACTCTGACCCTTATTATCTATGTCGTAGGCATCCTGAAGGCGGATTATGCCGTTGACCGCGGCAATATACGGCTTGGCCTCGCCCATATCACGAACCTCGATATTGTCGATAAACAGCTCGGTGCTGCCGCCCGCGCCCGTGTTGAATATTAGGGTGTCGATGGGCTTCTTCGACCAATCAGCCTTGAAGTCGTCGTTTCCTGCCGTAGGAATAGCAGCAGTGTTCGAGGAAACAGTTCTGCCGTCTGTAGCCTGAACCGTGATGTTACCGAGAGTCGGGTTCACTGTGATATCAAAGTGCCAATTCTGACCGTAGCTGAGACGGTTGCTGCCGGTGCCGATAAAGGCGTTGTTGCTGCCCTTATTGTACTGGATAGAGGTGTTTCTGTTGAGCTGCATGCCATCAGACTGGGGACTGAAGCGCAGCTGAAGCGCCAAAGGATTAATCTGATCCGCGCCGCCGCTGTTATGCCCGCTCGCCAGAGCGAAGCCCGCCCACTCGCCGGGCGCAGGCTCGGTCGAGGCATACATATCAAAGCTTATCTTAGTTTCATTAACCGTGGAGAGCTTGCCAAGATCAACATAGGCAAGCACGCCGCCGCTGCCGTTGGTGCCGCCATTTTGCTCACGGCCAACATTGTCGTAAAGATGGAGTGACGCGTCGGTAACAGGGCTGTTTTTTATGTCTACATAAAGCTTGCTGCCATAGGAGGGATTATACGGAGCCTGATTATCCTCCTGAATAAGGGCGGAGGAAAGTCCGTTGCCGTTATCCTGACGAATCTCTTTTCCGTAAATACTGTCTTCATTAAAGTCATAGCTCTTTAAAATCTTGCCCTCGTTTTGACCGCTCTTTTTAAGGGGCGTTACGGCAAGGTCGTCGATATACATCTCGCACTTGCCGCCGGCGCCTGTGTTGAACATGATATAGTTCACAAAGCTGTTGCTCCACGTTTGGCTCATGGTGCGCTCGTCGTTATACAGGCCATAGCGCACAAAGGCAGACTCTGTCTTTTCGCCGTCAGAAACCGTAACAACAACGGAGTTACTGGCGGCGTCAACGTCAAGCATAACATCCCAGACGCAGTTGGCCTTAAAGGCCGTGCCCGAACCGAGAAGCGCGGTCTGGCTTCCCTCGTTATAGGTTATTGAACGCATAACGTTGAATGCCATCTTATTCTTGCCTGAGGGCGACAGACGGAGCTGAAGCGCCGCAGGATGAGAAGTATCCGCACCGCCCTGTATGCGGCCGGAGCTGAGCGTCACACCTGCCCACTGAGCGTTGTAGTCCTTACCGGCAATAGTATTGGGCACATACCATTTGAAGCTGATGCGGTAGTTGTCGGAGGGAAGGGCTATCTGGTGGAAAGCGCCTACCGATCCGGCACCGCCGCCGTTATCTGTGCGGTCCACATTATCGTAGAGGTGAAGAGCCGTGTTGCCCTCACTGAAGCCCACACCGTCGGGAGTGGGCGCTATGTCGGCATAGAGGTCTTTGCCTATCTGCGGAGTATAATCCGTATAGGTCATCTCACTCAGCGCCGCACTGCCCCAGTCTACAGACGCAAGGCTGTCGCCGTCAAAGGTTTCGCAGCCGGTCGGGGCCGACTCATCAGCCGGCGTGCCATAGGCCTCGAAGGCCGTGAGGCTGAACCAATGGTCAGAGGAGTGCTGTATTCCCTGATCGGTTATCTCGTCTCCCATCCAACCAAAGCCCTCTATTTTGATATATCTCGCAAATACCGGGCCTCCCTCAACGGGGTAATACTCTATGTTTGCGGTATTTCCGGAGGACCATTTTTTTGTGATTATTACTGAATAATCTCCGTTCTTGTCGCCGTCGGAGGCGCTTATCGTAAAGCCTGTGCTGCGAACGTCGCCGCGATAGAAGGCCATGCCTATGGTGTGAACGCTGTATAAGCCGCCAAGGTCTATAATAGCCTCTACCGGTTTCTCATCCGGCGAGCCCACCTCGCCGCTGGGCTGGCCGGACCAGCGGGTAGAGAGGTTGCGGTCCAGAATATGAACAGCCTCGTTGCCGCTCTGCTGATCAGTCGCCGTTATGCTGCGCTCCAGCGCAGGAATAAGTATCAGGTCGTCAGTAACGGGGCGCGGGGTGATGCCTAAGGGGTTGGTGGAATCTATCCGCCTTGTTATGGGCACGAGCTTATCCACACCGTCCCAGACGTAGATGACCGTTTTACGGCTGTCCGGAACGGGAAGATCCTTTTCAACAACCCTTGCTTCGGCGGTATTTGCCGCCAGCTCAACAAATTCGCGCGTTACGCCTTCAAGCCTGCCGTCCTCGCTGAAGGTGGCCACAATAACCTCTACCTTTACATCGTCCTCAGAGCCGTTGTATATGGCCGCTCTGGAACGGGTATAGGGAGTGCCGTCGCTATCAAGCAAGGTTTCAACCGAGGAGCTTACCGTAAAGCCGGCAACAGGCGCGCATGAAAGGTAAATTTCTTTCATATCGCCGTTCATTTTTACGCTGCCCGTAAGCTTGTCGAGGGCACTCTTACCGGCGTCGCTGATACCGGTTATTACATATGCGCCGTCACGGATATAGGCGTAGTCTGCGGAAAGGAAGAACTCGGAGCCGGGAAGCAGATATTCCCAGCGGGCCATAAGCTCCTCACTGCCGTACATATAGTGAATGACCAGCCTGTTACCACTGCCGAGCACAGGGTACAGCTCAGCATCACGGAAGTAGCTCAGTGTGTCGGGCAGAGCCAGCATCTGGCCCGGCCCCTCATAATCATCGGAAAGCTCAGGCACTGTGAAGAACAGCTCCACAAAGTCGCCCGTGTTCTTCGTGCTAAGATATTCAAAGAACGCTTCTTTGCTCATTTCGCCCATCAGGTTATAAGCGTATTCCTCATTCATGCCGTCGGAGTATATTATATCGCCGGCATAGTCCGGTGCGCTTGTATCGCCAACGGTGAACGTCAGGCGGTAGGTGGTGCCGGGCAGAAGGCTGAACAGGTTTTCCACCGGAGTCTGCGGGTCGCCGTAGGCCGCGGGAGAAATCGCTATCTCCGCCTTAGCGCGCACGTTTTCGGGCGCATGCTCCACGTCGCCGTAAATAATCGCCTTGATTGGGCCGGCGGCGTCAATGGTAAATTCTGTCACTTCATCCCAGCGCCATGTTACGTTCTTGGTCACCCTTGCTCCGTTATCAAGCACAGCCGAAACGCTGTCAGGCAGCTCAGGCCGCACGCCGCTCCATGACGGGAAGGCGGCCTCACTCCCGGAATATACTACCGGCTCGATTTCGGTGATCATGCGCTGAGTATAGCGTGCGTAAATATCATTACCGGAAACCTTGAGCCCCTTATGCTGCAGATCGGGGTCAATGTCTTCTTCCTTCGGGGGATTCGGGGCAATTCTGAAATCATAGTAATAAATGGTTTTCGGGTCTATCTTCCCTGTTATATTACCATTCTCATCCCTATCCGGCTCGGGATAGAATATCATATCGGGAACAGAGCCCTCATAGGTGTAGGGCTTGTCAAGCTTGCCGAGAAGCTCCAGCGGCTTGGCTATATCCTTGCCTGCTTTGCCCTCCACATAGTGAAGCGTAACAGGCGCGTTTTCAATGTAGTTGGTGGTACGCAGTCTCGGTGCCTGACCCTCTCTGTCGTCCACCGCGCCCTCCTTTGAGGTTATAACGGCGGCACAGTGGTCAGCCTCGATGTAGAAGGCAAGATATTCCGCATTACGGTTCGCGCGAACATAGTCGGTAACATCAAGGTCCACCCATGACTCGCCGGCAAAGTTTCTCTGCACGATCTGCTTTGTGGATATAAGCTTCGCATTTTCTATGAGCTTTTCGCTGTTATTCCAGGTTATGCTGTTTTCGTCCCAGCCGTCGGGAGAAATGCCATAGATGCTGTAAGTTGCCGTGAAATTGTTGCCGATGCTCTGGAAGAAGAGCCTGACCGAGGCATTTACAATACCGTTGATCCATTCGCCGGGCTCGGTATTCTCGTCTCCGCCGCGCGTTCTGTCCCATACATTTTCCGCAAAGTCTCCGCCCTTGAAGCGGAGGAAAATCTTTCTCTGGGTAGTTGCATCGCTGCCGCTCACGCGTATATCCACGCCGTTATGTGCAGTTGTCGGCTCACTCATCATCGTAAAGGCGTCGTCAAGAGCTATTCTCTCGTCCACATCGCCGTCCTCAACGAGCACCGTAAGGCCCACAGGCATGCCGCCCGGGTCAAGATTGCCGTGGGCAACGAAGGAGCCGAGCTGAGCGTAGGCCTCAGGTTCGATCTCATTCCATATAACGTTCATCTGGCTCGTTGATCCGTCTTCAACGTTCACGGTTACAGAGGCGGGAAGCATGGGAGCAACGCCCGGCGCGGTGGAAATAGTGGTAAGCTCCACATTAATGCCAAGCACCTTTACCGTTGCAGCGATTGCGTCAGTAACTATCCCCTGAACGGTTCCTATTACCGTGAACTCGCCGGCTTCAGAATAATTCTCCTCTGGGATAGAAGTCCAGCTCACGGGGTAGGTCTCTGTGCTGCCGTCGTTAAAGTATATCTCCACAGTTTCGGGAAGCTTCGGCGCAATAAACTGAATGGTCTTAACCTCTATTTTCTGAATTTCTTCTACACTCTTATCGTCGTATACGATATATATTTGATTGTCTCCGGGCTGCACAACGTAGGGCAGGGCATTTTTCGCCGCGGTTTTGGCCTCGGAATACACATATTTCTTTATCTGGCGCTGAATCTCCGGGGTAAAGCGATTGCCTACCGGAAGTGTCAGCTTGTCTGGCTCTGCAATTTTCTCATTTGAGCCGTTAATATAGTTTACTGTTACAGAGGCATTCTCACGGTAAAGATATTCAACGTAAGGCCTGCAGGTCTCATTTTGCGCCTCAAGCGAATAGAAATGGCTGACTGCCGTATTTCCCTTCAGTGCAAAGGCGTAAACTCCGTCCTCCGAGGGATGCGCGTTAACATAGTCGGCAATGTCAAAGGCATAGAAATCCAGAGGCACCGATTCGTTGTTCGGAACCGTTACCGTGGCCGCAGCCGAGCCGGAAATCGCCGGCTGATTTGCCCATGTAAGCTTGCCGCCGTCCCAATCCGCAGAGATGGGAATAAGGCTTATTTCCTGAGCCGCGTTAGCTATGCTCATGGCGCGAAGAACGATTTTAGCGCTGTCGTAATGCACGCTGCCGTCGGTTATAGGAAGCTTGACCTTTATAAAGCTGTTACGGGTGGACATGGCTCCGCCGTTGCCCCCGGCCGTCTTATCAACGGCTATAACTATATCCTCAGCGCTTCCGTGTGTATTTTCGCGCTCCGCGTCGCTGTCCTCGGCGTAGGTGTCCTCCACGAGAGCGTCCCGGCCGTACTTAGCGGATTCGAGCTGACTGTCGTAGCTTATCTCGAGCGTGGGGCGCACGTTAGCGCTTCCTGTTTCAGAAGAATAGAGCACCGCTCCCGCGCCGCTTATTTTAACGCGGAATGAAAACTCCGTTTTTCCTGTCTGCCGTATGTATGAGGTCAGGTCGGTCACAATTGCTGACCCAACTTTGGAGTTATTGTCTGTGAGCGAGTGAGAAATCGCGGCGAGCTTATCCGCCTTCGCCTCGGGAGCGTTATTCCACGTGGCAGTTTTACCGCTCCAGCTGTTGTCGATCTCAAAAAAGGCCAGGTTCACTGAGGTGGCTCCGTTGCTGCCGATGTTTTCGATCATCGTTGTAGCGTTGGCGACATAAAGCTTCAGAACCGCTGAAGAAACCAAGGATGGGTCTATGTCTCCGAGGTCAAATTTCAACAGCATATCGCGGGTTCTGCCCACTTCGCCTCTGTTGGCATTGCCCGCATATCCGGTATCAATAGGCATCGGATTTGCGGAGTTATAGCCCACTTCAAGGGTGGTGGAGCCACCGAAGGCACTGTTCGCGTTTTCGTCCTGCGAATCGATATACGTATCGTCCGCCGGCAGCAGCCGCACAGTGCCTGCCTCTTCGGCAACGGCCGCCGGCCCGGCAGGTGTAAACACCAGCACAGAGCATAACAGCGTGACCGACAGAAGCAGTGCCAATAGCCTTTTTGTTTTCATAGAATTTCCCTCCATAATATATTTACCGTTCTCTTTTATAAAAAATATTTCAGCAACTTTATTATAGCATATACTTACTATTTAAGCAAGGGTTTTGACGAAAAATTAACATATTGCTAAAATCCGTTTTCTTTCAGTTTTTCTGCTAAATTTACATAGAACTCCGTAATGACGGCTTCTTCCCCTGCACTGCGG
Source organism: Oscillospiraceae bacterium (assembly GCA_022508735.1). Classification (GTDB taxonomy): domain Bacteria; phylum Bacillota; class Clostridia; order UMGS1883; family UMGS1883; genus JAFLUQ01. The sequence goes on from JAFLUQ010000056.1 coordinate 9,025, forward strand.
CGTTTGTTGCCCCTCATATCCACTATTTCTCTGTGGGATGAGGTTCGTACGCCTTGATAATTTGTCCACACGGCGGAGCTTGGCGTTACCATGCCGTCGTTCTCGCCCTCAACGATTTTTACTACAAAGCTTTTAAAGCCCTCTACCGGGTCGCGGAACCGATGATTCACAAAGCCAAAGCTCTGATAAAATACCCCCTCCGCGTCAGGCACCTCAGCATTAAAGCGCTCGGCTCCGGCGGTGGTAAACAGCTTAAAGCAGCTGTAGGTATCAGGGTTTTCGTCGCCTAAAAGCCTGTACACCGCGTCGGCAGCTCTGCCCACAAGCCGCATTGCTCCGTTGGCCTTCATGAGAAAATCTATAGTTTCGGAGCCGTGGTGAGGCGTGCTTAAGGTGGTGAGGCTTGCGACTCTTTCGGCCATATTCAGCCTTGATATCATATAGCGCGAGTCAAGCCCGCCTTTGGAGTGGACTATTATATTCAGCTTTTCCGCCCCGGTTTCCTTCAACATTCTCAGGGCCGTTGCCTTCAGCTTTAAAGCGTTGTTTTCCGCCGAAGCGTTACTGTCCTGCCCGCCGAAGAAAACCCTCGCTCCGTTATCTCTGAGCGCGGCCGGTATTCGCCCCCAGTATCTTTTTCCTGCCCGGTCGTCTCCTCCTATGCCGTGGACGAGCATGATCGGGTATTTGGTATCACAGCGGCTCACTTTTGTGCACTCTCCATAAGTATTTTAAATAACTCCGGCCTTTCGCGCTTTAATGAGATGGGTGCGCCATCCATATTCGTGAAGCAGTGGCGGCTTTTCCCTGCCACTCTTCTCTCACCTGTTTCATAGTCGAATACCACATAGTCGAAGGTGATGCGAACGTTGCCGACCTCGCTGAGCCGAACATCTATTTTAACTGTATCACCGAAGCGCGCAGGTCTCTCATACCCGCACTCCACGGCCACTACGGGGCTCATTATACCCTCGTTTTCAAGTCGGTCGTAAGGGACGCCGATATGCGCTAAAAGCTCCGTTCTGGCCTCCTCGAACCAGCGTATATAGTTTGAATGATGAACGACGCCCATCTTGTCGGTCTCATAATATTGGACCTTGTGTAAATAAACCATTATTTTACCTCCTCTGCGCGTTGGGAAAATACAAAAATTCCTCGCCGCCGAGGCGGCCGATGACCAGATTGTACACATCCGTGCCGCGGCACTCCATTCGGAATATCTTATCGTCCTTGAGCGCACCGCCCCGCGAAGCTATGGGGAGCGTTGCCTTGTCCGCAGCCTCGCGCAGAATTTCGGCGCCGCGCTCACTGAAGGCCAGCGGGCGGATATACGTGGGCGAAGCATAGCCCTCTACGTTGTTCAGTATTAGGTTAAAGAGTATTCGTCTGAGGCGGCTGTCGGCATAACGTCGGCTGTGGGCTGCCGCTATTATGGACATGATCGTGTTTCCGCTGGAAGCCTTTTTCAGCCTGATCGCAAGCTCCTCGTTGCAGTCGGGCAGCTTCGCAAGCTCCTCCACAGTGGCGATCTTGAGCCTATAAGACACAAGCTGATCAAAGCTCTTGCTGAACACAGGCTCAAACACCGGCGGATACGGCACATAGCTATCGATGCTGCCGCCGGTTTTGAGGCTTTCGCGCAGGGCTCTTGCGCTGGCCACGCTCTCACCCGCCTCCTCGGCGTCGTGCCCCACCTCTGCCCTTGGAGTAGTTACCGGAGCGATTTTGCTTTTAGTCCTCTTAAGCGCTTTTATATATTCTACGCCGAGGATGTTGTTTGGCTCGGCTATTGCCGCCGCTTCGTCTCCGACCACAGCGGTCAAGGCCTTCTGACGGGCCGAGGCAAAGCTTTCACCGGCGCTGAGGCTCTCGGCCAAGACGGAGCGAAACTCCTCATTTTCATTTAACAAAGCGTCGGCTATCCTGTTAAGCGGCCCTATATCGGCGGCCTCGCTGCCAAACCACAGCTCGTCTACAAGCCCGAGGCCATTCAGTATTTCTACCGAACCGCGGGCAAAGTATTCCGCGGAGGACAGTGAATACACCAGCGGCAGCTCAAGCACAAGGTCAAGCCCGCAGCTCACCGCCACCTTTGCCCGGGTGAATTTATCGTACACCGCACAGCTGCCGCGCTGAACATAGTTTCCGCTCATAACAGCTATGGCCGCCGTCCCGTCGGCCTTCATACTGTCAACAAGATGCTTGTGCCCGTTGTGAAACGGATTGAATTCGGCTATGGTAGCTCTGATAGTCATAAAACATTTACTCCTTTGGAAAAAAATATAAAAAACCTATTGAAAATTATTTTAAATTGTTATATAATGTATAATCATAAAAAAATTTATGGAGGCGTATATAAAAATGAGTAAGTTCCTTGAAGATGTAATTGCAAGAGCGAAGTCCGACAAAAAGACAATCGTTCTCGCGGAGGGCAACGACATCCGCACCATCCGCGCGGCTGCTTCCGCCCTCGAGCAGGAAATAGCTGACATTATTATTTTAGGCGATATCGATGAAATTTGCAAGATGGCAAATGAAGAAAATTTAAAAATTTCTGCCGCAACTCTCATTGACCCGTCCAAGGACGAGCGTTTTAACGAATTTGTGAACACATTCTATGAAATGCGCAAGGCTAAGGGCATGACTCCCGAGAAGGCTGAGGAGACAATGAAGAATACTCTTTACTTTGGCTGCATGATGGTTAAGCTGGGCTTTGCCGACGGTATGGTAGCCGGCGCCTGCAATTCCTCCGCAAACGTTCTGCGCAGCGCCCTTCAGGTTATCAAGACGGCTCCCGGCACAAAGCTGGTTTCCGCCTTCTTCATCGAGTGCGTTCCCAACTGCGAGTACGGCGAGGACGGCGTTTTCCTGTTTGCAGACTGCGGCCTGAACGAAAATCCCGACGCCGAGGCTGTGAGCGAGATCGCTGTTTCCTCCGCCAAGAGCTTCAAGACCCTCGTAGGCAAGGAGCCCAACGTAGCTATGCTTTGCTACTCTACCTACGGCAGCGCCAAGAGCGAGCTGGTTGACAAGATGAACCTTGCCACAAAGCTTGCCAAGGAGAAGGCTCCCGACGTAAATATCGACGGCGAAATGCAGGCCGACGCGGCTATGGTTCCCGCTGTTGCCGCTTCCAAGGCTCCCACAAGCCCCGTTGCAGGCAAGGCCAACGTGCTTGTATTCCCCGACCTCAACGCCGGCAACATTGCCTACAAGCTGGTTGAGCGTCTGGCCAAGGCCGATGCCTACGGCCCCATAACTCAGGGTATTGCCAAGCCCGTAAACGATCTTTCCCGCGGCTGCAAGGCTGAGGACATTGTGGGCGTTATCGCTATCACCTGCGTACAGGCTCAGGCCCAGAACTAAAAGAAAAGAGGAAAACAGCAATGAAGATATTGGTTATAAACGCGGGCAGCTCCTCGCTTAAATATCAGCTCATCGACATGGACAACAAGTTCGTTATGGCGAAGGGCCTTTGCGAGCGTATAGGCATTGACGGTAGCCGCCTCAAGCACACTCCCGCCGACAAGGATACCGTTGTGATCGAAAGCCCCATGCCCACCCATGCCGACGCAATTACTATGGTAATTGACGCCCTTACAAGCGGTGAGCACGGCGTTATCGCCTCTATGGACGAGATCGGCGCAGTAGGCCACAGAGTTGTGCACGGCGGCGAAAGCTTCAGCGAGAGCGTTGTCATTGACGAAAAAGTTAAGGAGGGCATCCGCGAGTGCATCGACCTCGCTCCCCTTCACAATCCCGCCAACCTCATCGGTATTGAGGCCTGCGAGAAGGTTA
>JAFLUQ010000057.1 GCA_022508735.1 Oscillospiraceae bacterium
ACCGGTATGGACAAGGCGGCAGTGTTCACAGCCACGGCTATTTCCGCGGCTATTGCCACGCTGTGCATGGCCTTCTTCGCCAACTACCCTGTGGCTCTTGCTTCCGGTATGGGCCTTAACGCCTTCTTTGCCTTCACGGTTTGCGGCGCTATGGGCTACAGCTATCAGGTTGCTCTGACCGCGGTTCTGGTAGAAGGTCTTATATTCATGCTTCTCTCCGTATTCAGGTTCAGAGAGGCTCTGGTAAATCAGATACCCGCTAACCTTAAGCTCGGCATCACAGCCGGTATCGGTCTGTTCATCACAATCATAGCCCTCATCAATTCCGGCGTTGTGGTTAACAGCGATGCAACACTGGTTACTGTAGGTAACTTTGCAAGACCCGAATTCGTGCTTTCCATAGTGGGTCTTATCATCATCGGTGTTCTTCATCACTACAGAGTGCCCGGATACATCCTGCTGGGTATTATTGCCACATGGATCCTTGGCATGATTTCTGAGAAGATCGGCTGGTACGTTGTTGACCCTGATAACGGAGTGTTCTCCCTTTTCCCCAGCTTCACCGGCTCCAGCTTCGTGGCCCCTGCCATGTTCCAGTTCGACTTTGCCTTTGTGAAGAATAATATTGCGTCTTTCCTGTTTGTGGTATTTACCTTCCTTTACACTGACATTTTTGACACAGCCGGAACTCTTATCGGCGTGGCTGAAAAAGGCAACCTTCTTGATAAAGACGGCAAGCTCCCCAAGGCCGGCGGAGCCCTTATGGCCGACGCTGTTGGTACGGTTGTGGGCGCCTGCCTCGGTACCTCCACCGTTACCAGCTATGTTGAGTCCAGTGCGGGTGTTGCCGTTGGCGGACGCACAGGTCTCACATCTGTTACAACAGCTGTGATGTTCCTTATTTCCATCGTGCTTGCCCCCGTATTCCTGGCTATTCCCTCTTTTGCAACCACACCTGCCATGGTTTACGTTGGTCTTCTGATGCTCAGCTCCGTTAAGAAGATGAGCTTCGACGGCGACATTGCCGACGTTATCGGCGGCTTCCTTGCCATCGTTGTTATGCCCTTCACCTACTCCATTGCAACAGGCATCATGTTCGGTATGATCGCTTGGGTAGCTCTTAAGCTTCTCACAGGCAAGATCAAGGACATCAGCCCCATCATGTGGATCTCTGTTGTACTGTTCGCAATCTATATCGCTACTCAGATAACACACGCATAAAAAGAGGTTTTAACGTATGAATTCTTATGAAATGACAATAGCGGGCGTCAAGCGCTCACTTCCGCTGTTCCCCGTGGGCGGCGGCACCATGATCGCGGCATTTATAATGTTCGGCGATGTGGAGATAACCGTCAAATCGGCAGCGGCCCTGCTTGAGAAGGCCCCCGAGTACGACATTATGCTGACGGCGGAGTGCAAGAGCATTCCTCTCATCTGCGAGATGGCCCGTCAGGCCAATGCCGATAACTACATAATTGCACGTAAGGGTGAGAAGCTCTATATGCGCGACGTGCTTAAAACGCCCGTGCATTCCATCACCACCGCCAATGAGCAGATACTCTGCATCGGTGCGGACGATGTGGAGGCCATAAAGGGCAAGAGAGTGCTTATCGTTGATGATGTTATCAGCACCGGCGAGTCCCTTGCGGCAATGGAAAAGCTCATAGAAGCGGCCGGCGGCATAATTGCCGGAAAGATGGCCGTGCTTGCCGAGGGTGCAGCCGCAGATCGCGACGACATAATCTTCCTTGAGCCGTTACCGCTGTTTGACGAGAACGGCCAGCCTAAGTGAGCCGTAAAAAATCGCGCAGATCGTTCAAACTAATTAATTAACGTAAAAATCCCCGACCTCGGTCGGGGATTTTTGTTATGCTTTATTTTATTTTTCCACTGATTCAAATACGGGCTTTAGTGCGTCTTCCCAGAGGAAAGCGCGCACGGTACAGCTTTCGGGTACGTCAGATACTCTGAGCGTCGTGACGGTCTCCGTCACGGTGACGGCATCCAGTCTGATCAGCTTATCGCCCTCATATACCGCAATATAAAGCCTCATTCCTTCGCCGGTCGCGCTGATACGGGCCTCAGCTTCGGCCGAGGTCCCCTCGCGGTTGAGAGTCAGACCGTACTCGGGTTCCGGGGTCGGTTCGGGGTCGTCAGGTTCGGGGTCGTCAGGATCAGGGTCATCAGGGTCAGGGTCGTCTGGGTCAGGGTCGTCGGGGTCAGGGTCGTCAGGATCAGGGTCGTCTGGGTCCGGATCGTCTGGGTCGGGATCGTCGGGGTCAGGGTCGTCCGGGTCAGGCTCCGGCTCCGGCTTCTTCTCCGGCCCGCGATAGTAGCCGATGGTGTCGGAATTCCCCGCCATGTCGGTGACGTTGGTGCTCTCAACGAAAACATATTCTCCTATGGCCTCGGGGAAGGTGTAGCCGCTGTAGGCAGCGGGCACGTCAAGAAGCTCGGCCTCCTGAATTTCCTCACCTGTCTCGATGTCGATGAACACTGCGCGGGGAGTGCGGGCGAGCCGGCCTATCTCCTCGGCGGAAAGGGCTTCGTCATAGATGCGGAAGTCGGCTATGTCCGCGTTTATGTCCGGGTTGTCACCGGCGTTCGTGCCAAAGGCATACCACATCGTGCGGCCGATGTAATTACCGTTGGGGTTGAAATAGTCGTTTATCATGTTGGGGGAGGGGTCGCCGGTTGTGTTAGTCGCCATGAGCCGACCGTTGATATACAGCGTCAGTGTGCCGTTGCTGTATTCGGCGGCGATGTGCGCCCACTGCCCGACGGTGAGCCCGCTGCCCTGTGCGCGTATAGTGATGCTGTTTTTCATGCCGGAGGCGGTCTTGTCAGTCCCGGCGTCGCCGAATACGCTCGCTTCCGGTCTGCGCCCTATGTCAAAGAAGCGGGTGTTGCTGCCGGACGCGTTGAGCTTCACCCAAGCCGAAACGGTGTAGCTTTCCATGTGCTTACTAAGGCCCGTGGGCAGTCGAAGCACGTTCCCCGGTGTAAGCTTTGCCGCACCGCCGCCTATGACGGGGCTTCCCTCGGCCGCAGCATCAAGAGCGTTTCCGCTCACGTCAGCGGCACCGTCCATAAAGCTATACCAAAGCAGGGGGAGAGAGGCCGGGGCTCCGGCGTCCTCATCAGTGCCGATCAGAGTATATTCGCCAAGCTCGCTCACGCTTGCTCTGAGCAGGCCGGCACCGCCGGTCTCGCCCAGCAGTGTCTCGCCCTTATAAAGCTGCTGCTTTTTGCCTGAAGAGCGGATGATAACTGTCATTTCGTCAGAGATATCGCCTTCGGAAAGAGAGAGCGTCAGGGCCTCTCCATCGAGCTCGGCTGTGAAGGCCGCGCCGAGAGGCACATTGTCGTTACTGCCGGTGAGAATAACGCCGCCGCTTTCGGCCCGGTAAACGCCGGGGGTGTATTCGCGGTTCATTTCAGCCAGCTTTTCAATGGCAAGAGTGTTGAAATTTTCCGAGTCAGAGGTGGCGTTGTCCACCATGAGCACGGGCATTAGCCTGCACCACTTGTCGTAATCCGGGTCGGTGAGTATTTTAATGTTGTTCTCGTTTGCGTCGTTTATGAGATTTCCGCGCCCGAAAAGAATAGAAAGCACGCCGGGTGTTGTTTGGGCCTGCATAACGCGGAAGCGGTAGTAGTATTTTTCTCTGTTAGCGTCCATAAGCTCGGCGTATTCCTGCGCCAGCGCCGAGCGGAGATTGTTGTAGCTCTCAGTGCCGGTGTGGTATGAGCGCATATAACCGTCATCGTCTCGGCGGTTGATAAAGCGGCTGTCGGCCCAAGCGCCTGTCACCTGGCCGAAAAGCACTATGGCCGGGCTGGAGCCGCCGTTCGTCAGTCCGCCGTAGGTAAGGCTGTCAATGCTGCCGTCACGGGTATAAACGTATTTGGCAATACCGTCCTCAGTAAGCTTGGTCATAAGGTCGCGCCAAGACTGCTGAGTGGCTCCGCCGTTATCCGTCTGTATGTCAAAAAGGCTCTGGAAGTCCAGCACTATCAATTCACCCGGATGGGCCTCGGCCCATTCGGATATTTTGCGTGCTATGCCGCCCTCTCCGGTGAACTTGTCAGATATGCGGCCGTGCACGGTGTAAAACTCGCCGTCATCTTTATAGCGGGAGAGGCGCACGTCAAAGTAGCGCACGCCGCTGTTGAGCATTGTTTCAACATCTGCGCTCTGCGCCTTGGAGGCATTTATCACGCTCGTGCCCCAGCTCGACCGCGCGCCTGTGCTTCCGCTGTCGCCAAGCTTCACGCCCGCCGCGTCTACCTCTGAACCGGGATTCAGGCCGGCTGTGAAGGCGTCGTGTGCGCCCAGCATATGAATGTCGATAAGGCGCGCATTATTATTTATGTTGTTTCTGAAAAACCACTCTCCGTCGGAGGCAAAGGCCGTGGCCGACAGCAAAAGTGCTACCGTAAAAATAACGGCTGATAAAACCTTTTTCATTTTTTCCTCCTTTAGCTCTCTTGAAGCCCGGTGAGCTCCTTTATGGCCTCCCATGCGTCATCAAGGCCCAGCCCGGTCTCGGCGCTGAATGGGATCATAATGTCGTCGTCACCCAGCTCAAGTGTATAATATATTTCGTCAAGGTGTTCGCTCAGTTTGGTCTTGGCGATCTTGTCACACTTCGTCGCAAAAACAAGGGCGAAGCCCTGTGCATTCCTTATCCAGCCCAACATATTTATGTCGTCCTGAGTGGGCTTGTGGCGGGCGTCCACCAACAGGGCCGTGCAGCGCAGCTGCTCACGTGAGGAGAGATAGGTCTCGATCATAGTGCCCCACTTCTTTTTTTCCTCCTTGCTGACCTGTGCGTAGCCGTAGCCGGGCAGATCGACAAGGTGCAAAGAGTCGTCCACATTATAGAAGTTTATCGTGGCTGTCTTGCCGGGCTTTGAGCTGGTGCGCGCAAGGCTCTTGCGGTTAAGCAGCCTGTTTATAAACGAGCTTTTTCCAACGTTGCTGCGGCCCGCAAAGGCTATCTCGGGGAATTTTGTATCCGGGTACTGCTTTGGGCTGACTGCGCTTATGCTCAGGCTCACATTATGAATATTCATGGCGCGGCGGCCTCCTTTCTATATGCACCTCATGCACCTCCACAGTGGGCCGTGTGGGGGCCTGAGCCACCGGCAGCAGAGCGGTTTTAAGCACCTCGCGGCAGTCCTTCACGGGTATGAAGCGAACGTTTTCACGCACGGAGGGGGCAAGCTCGTCGAAGTCCTTGCGGTTGGCCTCCGGTATGATTATGGTCTTTATGCCGAGCCTGTAGGCCGCCAGTGATTTCTCCTTAAGGCCGCCTATGGCCAGCACGCGCCCGCGGAGGGTCACCTCGCCGGTCATGGCGATGTCGCAGCGCACAGGCCGCCCGCTGAGGGCGCTGGCTATGGCCGTGGCCATGGTTATTCCGGCGCTGGGGCCGTCCTTGGGGGTCGCACCTTCAGGCACATGTATATGTATGTCCTTGGTCTTGTAAAAATCCGGGTTTATTTTCAGCTCTGCGGCAACTGACCGAACAAAGCTCATGGCGGCTCTGGCCGACTCCTTCATCACGTCTCCGAGCGAGCCGGTCAGCTCAAGCTTCCCGGTGCCGTCCATAACGCCGACCTCAATGTCTAAAGTGTCGCCGCCGATGCTCGTCCACGCAAGGCCTGTGGCCACGCCCACTATGGCCTCGGTTTTTCTATCGGGTTCAAGGTATTTGCGAACACCGAGGTATTTGCTCAGTGTGCCTTCACTTACGGTAAGGCTGCGTCTTCCGCCAACTATCTCCGCGGCGGTCTTGCGGCAAAGGGTCTTTATCTCGCGTTCGAGATTTCTCACCCCGGCCTCTCCGGTGTAGCCGCTGATAATGGCCTCAAGCACGCCGGGCCTGAGCTTCAGCATGCTTTTTTTCAGGCCGTGCTTTTCCATCTGCTTGGGCACCAGATAGCGCGAGGCGATCTCGAGCTTTTCCTCGGTGGTGTAGCTTGAAAGCTCAATGACCTCCATGCGGTCGAGAAGGGGTCGGGGAATGGTGTCAAGGGTGTTGGCGGTGGTGACGAACATTACTCTCGAGAGATCAAGCGGCAGCTCAAGATAGTTGTCGCGGAAGGAGTTGTTCTGCTCGCCGTCAAGCACCTCCAAAAGGGCCGCCGACGGATCGCCGTGTCCGTCGCTGATGACCTTGTCTATCTCGTCAAGAAGAATGAGCGGATTCATGGTCTTAGCCTGCTTTATAGCGTTAACGAGCCGCCCGGGCATGGCACCCACATAGGTGCGGCGGTGGCCGCGTATCTCGGCCTCGTCGCGCACTCCGCCAAGGCTCATGCGGGCGAAGCTGCGGCCGGTGGCCTCGGCCAGAGAACGGGCGATAGAGGTTTTGCCCACTCCCGGAGGGCCAACAAGGCAAAGCACGGTTCCGGCAGTCTTTCCGGTGAGCTTTGCCACGGCCAGCTGCTCTAATATCCGCTCCTTGACCTTATTAAGCCCGTAGTGGTCGCGGTCAAGGACCTCGGCCGCCTTGTCTATGTCTGAGCTTTCCTCACTGAAATTAAGCCACGGAAGCTCTAACAGCAAATCAATGTAATCCCGCGCAACAGTGCTCTCGGGGGAGGTAGGAGGCATATGCTCAAGGCGGCCGGCCTCCTCCATTGCCTTTTCACGCACGCTGTCCGGCAGGTTCGCGGCGGCGATCTTTTCGTAATATTTGTCGCTGTCTTCATTCTCGCCAAGCTCCTCGCGTATGGCGCGCACCTGCTCGCGAAGGAAGTAGTCGCGGTTGTTCTGCTCCATCTGCTCGTTCACCCGGTCAAGTATGTCCGCCTCGGCCTCGAGCACCTTGAGCTCTGTGCTGATAAGCTCGATGAGGCGGCCTATGCGGTCAGTGACGCTCAGGGTTTCTAACAGCTCCTGCTTGTCCTCAACGCGGATGAGTATGTTGCTTGCCAGGCTGTCGGCCATTGACGCAGGGTCGTAGCTGAATATGGTATTAAAAAAGCTGTCAGGCGGGGTATTTGCGTCTGTGTGTGTGTGAAAGAGCTTGAAGGCCCCCACCAAGGCCCGAAGCCGGCGCGCTGAGGCCTCCATGAAAATGGGGTCAGTGTCGTCGGTGCTGTTATGACACTGGATAATGGCCTCGGGGAAGGGGCCCGCGCCTAAGAATTCAAGCATAGATGCGCGGGATATGCCCTCGATATGTATACGCACAGCGCCGTCGCTCAGCTCTATTTTCTGCTTTATCTTAGCGACTGTGCCCATTGTGAAAAGGTCGTTTTCAGTTACATCGTCAGCAAATTCGTCCTTCTGCGAAACCAGAAAGATCGTGCGGTCATTCTTAAGCGCCTGCTCAACCGCCGCCACAGAGCGTGGCCGGGCTACGTCAAAGCTGAGATTCATGTAGGGAAATACCACCAGACCGCGCACGGCGATCAGCGGCACTAATTTTTTACGTGTTGTTCTTGCCATATTGTGTTCAAAGCCTTTCTATCGGATAAATATATTAATACCATTATAGTATAACTGTTTTTATACGCAAAGTCAAGGATAAAATGCGGAATAAGCCGCCCGTGACTTTCTCAGCGTCAATAGGCGAAATTGGCGGAATAACATACAGAGTGAGATTGGTTGTGTGGATGACCTCTCTACAGCTGATATAGAGATAGTGCCCTACCCAAGTAGCTGTATCAGGCTTTTAAAGTATTTGTCATATAAGGCTATGTTTCTCGACAGAATATAGTCCCGCTTGTCGGCGCCAAGCCACTGTAGGCCGGCGTCGGCGTATATTTCACCGTCGCCGTAGTTCATGGTGTAGGCTTTAAAGGCCTCGGTTATGTTAATATCCGAATAAGGCTGAATAAGCTCAAAGAAATCGCTCTGAAGCTCCATATACTGCGTGACTAAGTCGCCGTAGTTTTCTCTTTCCGCCGCATTGCCAAGAGGTATGTGATTCATCAGATCAAGCTCGTGCATCGAAATAAGATAAAATACATCGTTCAGGCTTATTTCATTTTGCGAGAGCTTAATTGCAAGATTCTTATAAAACAGCTTTGAGAGCACCTCCTCAACATAAGGCCGATAGGTCTCTCTCAGAAAGGTCTTGTAAGCCTCATCGCCTTCAAACGGCCCGTGCAAGCTTTCATATTTGGCCCTGAAATCATCCGGATATGCCCTCAATAATTCCATAGCGTACAGAAATTCAATTGCTCTTGTATCGTCAGAAAATTCAAGCTGCCCGTAAAGCGGGTCAACGTCATGCCCCAGGCATATTTTTTCAATCTGCCTCACCCTGACATTGTCATTAAGAATCGTGGCAAGGCTTACACTTTCCAGGTTGTTGATCATATATGAATACATATTAGGCTCGCAATTATTCATAAGCGACATATTGATCTCAGCCGGGGCCTCGGTCAGCCAGCTGACCCTTAATGGATTGACCTCCAGATCATCAAAGTAATATGAAACTCCCACAAAGCTGTCATCTTCCGTCATGGGAACATCTATGCAGTAGCACTGCAATATGTGCATGGCCTCATGAATTATCGTCGATTTATACTGATCCGGATCACCGTTCTTTTTGGCCGCTATATCTATCATCGTTTCGCTAAGAGTAAGGGCCCCTTTTTTATAATCGAAATACCCTAAGTTAGGGGTGTTGCGATAGACGATCTTGAGATTGCCGAGCATGCAGCCGATCTCGCCGTAATCAAAGTCTTCTATGTTAGCTATGCCCCAGTTTATAGTGTCTGCAACTATTTGGCAGTATTCCTTCAGCTTTGAGTCGGAGGGCTCCTCGGCAAAATACTTCATTTCACCGTTTGCGTATTCCTTGTTGTTTTCCTTAACTACCTTGTAAAGCTTGTCTACGTCAACAGTTTTGTCGGCGCCGAAGAAATCATAGGAATGGGTCTCGGCGCTATAGCCTCTCGAGTTCTTTTCGGCAAGGGCCTTGTCTATTGAAAACAGCTCGCTGTAGGGGCACTCTGTGCCGTCATAATCAAGGGCGCTGATAAAGCCCGAAAGAGCCTCTTCGGTGATTTTTACCTTTGGCAGTTCTTCACTCATCATAAAACCGGCAATTTCCGGCGCGGCGGGCCTTGGGGTAATAGTGGACTTATGCCCGCATGACGCAAACGTCACTATGGCCGCGATAAATATCATTATACTAATTGCTTTTTTCATTTTTACCGCCTCGCTAAATAAAAATTTAAGTATATTATTTATTTTATCATATCCGATGTTTTTTGGCAACAGTTTTTTATAAACCTGTAATTTGCCGTCCGCCCCGAAGGAATGCCTTTACTCGTAAAAAATAGCCTTTTTCCTTGACAAACGGTCGAGAAAATTATATAATAAAATAAGTGATACTATATTTACCAATAGAAGAATTCTGAGGTGTACCATGTATTTAAAACGCATAGAATTACAGGGCTTCAAGTCCTTTGCAGATAAAACAGTGATCGACGCTCACAGCGGCATAACCGCCATAGTTGGCCCAAACGGCAGCGGCAAGAGCAATATATCCGACGCGGTGCGCTGGGTAATGGGCGAGCAGAGCGCCAAGGCTCTCCGCGGCGGAAAAATGGAGGACGTCATCTTTAACGGCACCCAAAAGCGCAAGGCGCTGGGCTATGCCGAGGTTTCGATGGTGTTTGACAACTCATCGGGCTTTCTGCCAAGTGAATACGCCGAGGTGGAGATAACACGCCGTGTGTTCCGCAGCGGCGAAAGTGAGTATATGATAAACCGCGCCCCCTGCCGTCTCAGGGATATACACGAGATGTTCATGGATACCGGCATGGGCCGTGACGGCTACTCCATCGTAGGGCAGGGCAAGATAGCCGAGATAGTTTCCCAGAAGGGCGAGGAGCGGCGCAGCGTGTTCGAGGAGGCCGCCGGTATAAGCAAATACCGCTACCGCAAGGAGGAGGCCGAGCGCAAGCTCGCCCACACCGAGGACAACCTCACCCGCGTGCGCGATATTCTCGCCGAGCTTGAGACCCGCGTCGGCCCGCTTGAAAAGCAGAGCGAAAAGGCCGTTAAATATCTGAATTTGAGGGAAGAATTAAAGGGGATAGAGGTAAGCGCCCTTCTTGACGTGATCGACGCGAGAAAGCGCCAGCTCAGTGAGATAGAGGGGACCTACGCCGCCGCCGCCGAGCAGTTTGAGGCCGCAAAGAAGCGCAAGGAGGGGGCCGAAAAGGAGAACGAGGAGCTGTTCCAAAAGGCCCGTGAGGCCGACGAGGAGCTTGAAACCGTTCGCGCCCGGCTATCCGAGGCAGAGGCTGAGAGCGCTGCCCTTGCAGGTGAGATAGCCCTTAATGAGAATAATATAAATAACGCAAAGGAAAACCTTATACGCCTGAGGCTCGAAATTGAAAATCACGATAAAACGACCGATGGCGTCCGAACGGAAATACAGGAAAACGAGGCCGCGACCGGTGCGGCTAAGGAGCGGCTTGGGGCACTTAACGAGGAGCTCGCCGCTTTGGAAGCTCTTCTCCGTGAGGCCACCCGCGAGATGGCCGCAAAGAATAATGAGCTTGAAGAGGCCAAGAGCAGCGCCGACCTCATCAGCCGCCAAAAGGCCGAGGCGAGCACGAAGATAGAGGGTATAGACGCGCTCGAGGAGTCATTTGCCCGGCGTGAAGAGGCTCTTAAGGCGGAGCTTTCGGCTGCCGAGGCAGAGCTGAAGGGCTATGGCGAGGAGATAGAAAAGCTCGAAAATGAAGAAAAGTGCGGCCTCAAAAATAAAGAGAAGGCCGAGAAGAGCCTCAGCGAAAAGAACGAGGCAATATCGGCCCTTGAACGCCGCATACAAGATAAAAAAGACGAGAGTAACGCCCTTGTGTCTCGATCCGGCGAAAAGAACGCCCGGCTAAATATGCTTAAGGACATGGAGCGCCATCTCGAGGGCTATGCCCGCAGCGTGCGCGAGCTTGTTGGTGACCATCGCAGCGGAAAGTACCATGGAAGGCTCATCGGCGTGCTCAGTAAGCTCATTAAGACCGACAATAAATATATAACCGCCGTTGAGATAGCCCTCGGCGGCGCCATGCAGAACATAGTTGTGGAGACCGAGGCCGACGCCAAGGAGGCCATAGAATATCTCAAAAGGAATAAGCTGGGCAGAATAACCTTTCTGCCCGTGAGCACTCAGCAGGGCCGCCGCCTTGAGGACGAGAAGCGAATTTTAGCCTCGCCGGGAGCCGTGGCCGTGGCCTCTGATCTGGTGGAGTGCGACCAAAGGCTCAGCGGAGTTTTGACCTCCCTGCTTGGCCGCACCCTTGTGGTCGACACCATCGACAACGCCAACCGCATCGCAAGGGAAAATAAGTACCGTTTCCGCATAGTTACGTTAAGCGGCGAGCTGCTCCAGCCCGGCGGCAGCATCACGGGCGGCAGCATAAACCAAAGTCAGGCGCTGCTCCGCCGCGGTGAGGAGATAGCCGCTCTTGAGAAGGAGTGCGCCGCCCTCGAGAAACAGAGCGAAAAGGTCGAGAACGAGATCGACGAGCTCTATGATGAGCTTGACGGGATACGTGAAAGGGCCGAGGAGGCCCGTGAGCTGGCCATAAAGGCCGAGAGCGAGCTGCAGCGCACAATAGCTGAGGCCGACATGAAGAGAAGTCTAAATAGGATGGCTATGGAGCGCATAGCGAAGCTAAGCGATGAGCAGGCGGAGCTTCGCCGCCGCAGAAGCGAGGCGGACGAGAGCAAAAATGAGCTCAGCGGCTTCTTAAGCGGCTCCGACTCTCTTATCGCCGGTGCGGAAAAGGAGATAGAAGACAGGCGCAAAGCCTTGGCCGAAGCCACTGAGAAGCGTGAGGCCGCTTCAGAAAAGGCCATGAATAAGCGCATGGAGATAAGCTCTGCCGAGAAGGATATAGAGGTGCTTAAAGCACGCGCCGCGGAGCTCCGTGAGCGTCTCAGCGGCTCCGGCGGCGAGAAAGAGGAAAAGCTCAGGGAGAAGGGCGCGCTGGAGGAGCGTATAAAGCTTCTGACCTCTGATATCGAAAAGAACCGCGCCGAGGCCGGGGAGATGGCCAAGGCCATAGCCGCTGTCCGTGAAGATATCGACCGCCGCGTGGAGGAAAAGAGCGGCACGAATACCCGCCTTGAAGATATACGTAAGCTCATAAAGGAGCTGAGCGACGAGGTGTTCGCCATGCAGGAGGAGGTCGTGAGGCTTGAGACCCGTAAGTCTAAAATGGAGGGCGAGTGCGAAAGCGCCGCCGCCCGCCTTTGGGACGACTACGAGCTGACCTATAACACCGCTTTGCCATACCGCAAGGACGTAGGCTCAGTCACCGCCGCACAGAAGCGGGTAAGCGAGCTGAAGGGCAAGATCCGCGCCCTCGGCGACGTGAACGTGGGAGCCATTGAGGAATATAAAGAGGTAAAAGAGCGCTACGAGTTCATGAACAATCAGGTGAATGACCTCGAAGAGGGCAAGCGTAACCTCGAAAAGCTTATCGACGAAATGCTCGTCGTCATGCGGGGGCAGTTCGCCGAGCGCTTCAAGGTAATAAACGAGAATTTCAGCAAAATATTTGTGGACCTGTTCGGCGGCGGGCACGCGGCAGTAACCCTGTCTGACCCGAAGGACGTGCTTGAAAGCAGCATAGAGATAGAGGTGCAGCCCCCGGGCAAGAAGCTCCAGAGCATATCCCTGCTCTCGGGCGGCG
>JAFLUQ010000058.1 GCA_022508735.1 Oscillospiraceae bacterium
CATCAGCGTGGAAACCACGCTCTCCTTAGCCATGAAGCCGGTGATAAGCGCCGTGGATATGCGCCAGTCGCCAAAGCCCAGCGGTGCAAATATCGGCGCTATCACCCCGGCTATTACCGCGAGGATACTATCCCTTGAATCGGCGACTATATTAAGGCCGAAGTCAAAGGTCTGCAAGAACCAAACTACTATTGTCGCGAGGAATATCACAGTAAAAGCTCTCTGGAGGAAGTCCTTCGCCTTATCCCACAAGAGCCGCGCCACGTTTTTTGCACCCGGCATACGGTAGTTAGGCAGTTCCATTACAAAGGGCACAGCCTCACCCTTAAAGGCGGTATTCTTGGAGAGCAGCGCCACAAGGATCGCCACTGCTATACCCGAAAAATACAGGAGCACCATCACGAGCGGAGCATGTTCAGGGAAAAAGGCGGCGGTGAAGAAGCCGTATATCGGCAGCTTCGCGGTGCAGCTCATGAAGGGCGTGAGCACTATGGTCATTTTTCTGTCGCGCTGAGAGGGCAGGGTGCGGCTGGCCATAACGCCAGGCACCGTGCAGCCGAAGCCTATTAGCATAGGCACTATGCTGCGGCCCGAGAGGCCTATCTTTCTGAGCAGCTTATCCATAACAAAGGCCACACGGGCCATGTACCCGCTGTCCTCCAGAAGAGACAGAAAGAAGAACAGCACCACGATTATCGGCACGAAGCTAAGCACGCTTCCCACGCCGTTAAATATTCCGTCAATGACGAGCGAATGCAATACCGGGCTCACGCCGCCCGCGCTGAGAGCGGCATCGGTCAGCTCAGTGAGCCAATCTATCCCCTGCTCCAAAATTCCCTGAAGCCATGCGCCAACGACGCCAAAAGTCAGCCAGAACACCAGCGCCATTATGCCGACAAACGCCGGGAAGGCCGTTATTTTACCCGTAAGCACCTTATCGAGCCTACGGCTGCGCTGATGTTCCTTGCTCTCTTTCGGCTTAACGACTGTGCTGTCGCAGAGCTTTTGTATAAAAGAGAAGCGCATATCAGCGATGGCCGCCGCGCGGTCAAGACCTCTCTCCTCTTCCATCTGCTGAATTATGTGCTCGATCATTTCCTGCTCATTTTTGGTGAGCCGAAGGGCCTCAAGCACCATTTTGTCGCCCTCGATCAGCTTACCGGCGGCGAAGCGCAGCGGCAGGCCGGCAAAGGCCGCATGATCCTCGATCAGGTGCATTATGCCGTGTATGCAGCGGTGCACAGCCCCGTTATAGTCATTTTTGCCGCAGAAGTCGGTGCGGCCCGGCCGCTCACGGTATTTTGCCACGTGCAGGGCATGGCTCACAAGCTCGTCTATACCCTCGTTCTTAGCGGCGGATATGGGCACAACGGGGATGCCCAGCATGGCTTCCATTTCATTTATGCGAACGCTGCCGCCGTTGCCGCGAACCTCGTCCATCATATTAAGGGCCAGCACCATAGGCACATCCAGCTCCATGAGCTGCATAGTCAGGTACAAATTGCGCTCTATGTTCGTAGCGTCAACTATATTTATAATTCCGGCGGGCTTTTCGTCGAGTATAAACCGCCGCGATACTATCTCCTCACTGGTATAGGGGGAAAGCGAGTATATGCCGGGCAGGTCTGTGACTTCGGTCCCCGGCTGCCCCTTTATGGCGCCACTCCTCTTATCCACCGTGACGCCCGGGAAGTTGCCCACGTGCTGATTAGAGCCCGTGAGCTGATTAAACAGCGTGGTCTTGCCGCTGTTCTGATTGCCGGCCAGTGCAAAGGTAAGCGTCGTGCCATCGGGCAGCGGATTCTCGCCCTTTTTCACGTGGTAGCGGCCGTCCTCGCCAAGGCCCGGGTGGTCCGGCTCGGCTGTATGTATTATCTTTTTTGAAACCAGAATATCCCTTTTCTGCGACTCTTTAACGCTTATCTGTTCGGCGTCGGCAAGCCTCAGCGTCAGCTCATAGCCATGGAGTCTTAGCTCCATGGGGTCGCCCATTGGGGCGTATTTTATCACCGTTACTTCCGTGCCCGGGATAACGCCCATGTCCAGGAAGTGCTGGCGCAGAGCTCCTTCCCCGCCAACGGAGGTTATAACTCCGGTTTTTCCTATTTCAAGCTCTTTTAATGTCATTTTTGCTGCCACCTCAACTAACTCAATTATACAACACTAACTATCAGTTGTCAAGACTAATTTCATTTATCACAGTGGAACCAAGCACCAGCACCGCGCCCATTATTTCTAAAGCGCTCATGCCCTCATGAAGCAGCAGGGCCGAAAGCAGCACGGCCACCACAGGGTCGATATAGCTGAAAAGGGCCACGGTCTGGGCGCTGAGCACATTCATTGAGCCAAAATACATGGCATAGGCGAAGCCCGTATGCACAACGCCGACGATCAGCAGCATTACAGCCGCAAAGGGCGTGAATTTCACCAAGGATATATCTTCTACCAGCAGCACATACGGCAGCAGGCTCGCCGCAGCGGCCGCGAGCTGGATCGTGGTCTTGCGGATAGGCTCTATCTCGCCTATTTTCTTGTTTAAGATCACAACCCCGGCATAGAGCACGGCGGCTCCCAGCCCCAAAAATACTCCCCTGAGTTCTCTTATGCCTGAAAAGTCGGAATCGAGAACTCCCGAAACAAGCACCATTCCAAGGAGGGCAGCGAGCACGCAAACTAACTTTCTGCCGCTGAGCCTCTCACGAAGAAGCACCGGCATAGCTAAAAGCACAAAAATGGGCGCCATATAGTAGCAGAGCGTGGCTGTGGCCACCGAAGTATAGCGATAGGCCTCAAACAGAAGTATCCAGTTAAAGCCGATAAAGACTCCCGACAGCAGCAGCAAAACCAGTTTGCTTTTATTCTCCCAGCCGGAAATGCGCTCGCCTTTCATTCTCATCAGCACAAGCAGAAACAGCACGCCGATAAGCCCGCGGGAAAAGGCCAGCATTCCCGACGGCAGGTCGATATACCGCCTAAACACTCCTATGGTGCCGAATATGACCATCGAGCCGACAAGCATCAGCTTTGATTTATTCATGCTCACCCGCTCCTTTCCCGATCGGGATATTTAAGAGCACTATCGCCGCGAAAATAAGCAGTATGCCGAGTACATTCTTTGTGTGCAAAGGTTCATTGAATATTACTATGCCCGCCACAGCGGCCACCATAGGCTCAGCAAAGGCAAGCACGGAGGCCTTGCCGGCCTCTACATATTTAAGCCCGTATGTATAGAATACGTAGGGCATAAAGGTGGACACAAGCCCTAACCCCAGAGCGGGCGCTATCCCCTCCGGTCTTGCCGCAAGCACCGAGGCTATGGCCGGTATACCAGCAAAGGGAAAGAGGCATATGGTGGCCACCAGAAAGGTATAGAAAATAACCGTAAATGTCTGATATTTCTTGAGGGCAACCTTGCCGAAAATGCTGTAGGACGCATACCCCAGCCCCGCGCCGATTCCGGTCAGCAGCGCGCCAAGGCCGATATCCCCACCGGCAAAGCCGCTTGCAAGGGTACAGCCGACAAAGGCCAGCACAAGTGCCGCCACCTTCTGAAGCGTGATCTTTTCTTTAAAAAACAACGCCGACATCAGCATCACAAAGCAGGGAGCGGTGTAGAGCAAAATAGATGCCGCCGCCAGCGTGGTACGCTCTATGGTCAGAAAATAGCAGACGTTAAAGAATACTATGCTCACAAGCCCGGTGCCTAAAAATATCCACATATCTTTAAGCCTTACCCGCGGCAGGGCCTTATCCTTTATCAGAAGCAAAACGGTCATTCCTGCCAGCACGACCAGGCTGCGCACAAACGTGACCTGCACCACATTAAGCCCCACCGCTGCCATAGGGCGGGAAAAGACCCCTATAATTCCCCAGCCGGAGGCGGCGATCAGTATCATTATTATGGCAAGTGTTGTCTTTCTCTTCACAGAAACTTCCACCTTTTATGAATTTATACAATGATAACATAAATTTGCCGCTTTGGCTATACCCATGTTTACTTTTTTCGGTATTTTATACATCGCGGCTATATAAATCTTTGATTTATAGGGTTATGATAACATAATTACGGGGAAAAAACAAGAACATTATTATACAAAAATCTCTTGACAATCGGGTGCGGAAATGGTAAAATAACGGCAGATAAAACCGAAGCTGCCACCGGGTAGCAGAATGCAAAAAGCAAGCATTCGTCAGCGTATCGTTAGGTCTTTGAAGATACGCTTGGCGAATGCTTTTTGTGGCAGAGGAGATTCATTATGCGCGCATTTAAAGATTTGACCAAATTTGAACTAGTACTATGGCTCGGCTCGATGTTTATCGTTGCCGCTTCTTTTCTGCTGTCGCCATCGAAGGACTATCTGACGCTGGTCGCCTCGCTGATAGGTGTGACCGCTCTGATATTCACCGCAAAAGGCTATGTGCTCGGCCAGATACTTATAGTGATATTCGCTGTGTTTTACGGAGTCATTTCTTTCTGGTTCCGTTATTACGGCGAAATGATAACATACCTCGGCATGTCGGCGCCGATAGCGGTCATGGCTGTTATCTCGTGGCTTCGTCACCCCTTTGAAGACACCTCCGAGGTTCAGGTGAATTATCTGAGCCGCGGCAAGGTGGCCCTGATGCTCGTATTGACCGCCGTAGTCACTACCGTGTTTTATTTCGTGCTGAAAGCCCTCGGGAATGCCAATCTGCTCTTCAGCACAGTTTCAGTGACAACAAGCTTTATGGCCTCGTACCTGACCTTTATGCGCAGCCCCTATTACGCGTTGGCCTATGCGGCCAACGACGCCGTGCTGATCGCTTTGTGGATACTGGCTACGATTGAGGATCCTTCATACTTCCCGATGATAGTATGCTTTGCGCTCTTTTTGCTGAATGACGGCTATGGCTTCGTCAATTGGCAGAGAATGAGGATCAGGCAGAAGGAAGCTCTATCCTGACCTTCATGCCCCAGTCGTTCCATGCCGAAAAAGTGCCGCCGTGAACACTTATAATTTTGTATGCCATAGGAAGTCCCAGTCCGTGGGCGGACTTGGGCATCTCAGCGATACTATCCAACACCTCTGACGGTGCTCCTGAGCCGTTATCTTTTATTTCAACACACACTGCTGTGCCCTTAAGGTATTCTATTACCTGAATGGCGCAGCCGTTTTTATTATGAGCGATACTGTTGTTTATGAGGTTAAAGACTGCGCGCTCCAAAAGGCTATCGTCGCCAAGCACC
Source organism: Oscillospiraceae bacterium (assembly GCA_022508735.1). GTDB lineage: Bacteria > Bacillota > Clostridia > UMGS1883 > UMGS1883 > JAFLUQ01. The sequence continues at coordinate 5,228 of JAFLUQ010000058.1, forward strand.
TCCGCCCGCTCGCTCCTGAGGTCAAGATTTATTTCAAATTTATCCGAAAGGCCGCTGTTCACTATATCAGCCGCCACACGGCGGAGCAGCGGACAAATTCTGACTGCCTGCCTTTTTGAGGGCTGCATATCATATTCCAGTGAGGAGATCAGGTTAAGGTCGTCTATCAGCTTCTTTATCTTTATGCTCTGAGCTGTTATGATCTCTGCTTTTCTGCGGCTTTCGCCGTCTGCTTCCGACTTTGCCAGCTCCTCGGAATAGCCCACGATGACCGAAAGCGGCGTTCGTATATCGTGAGAAATGCCGTTTATCCAGTTGGCGCGGGCACTGTCACGGGCTGCGAGAGCGGCGTTTTTGCGCTCTATGGCGTCAGAAGTGCTGTTAACAGCCTTTGATATTTCCTTAAAAACCCCCTTTTCCAGGAGGCGAACCGGTTTTTCACGCTGCAGATCCTGAATCCCGCCGCAAAGCTTCCGCAGCTTCCGGTATAGCTTCAGCCCGGCTATGCAGGCCAAGAGAGCCGCGAGACAGATGTTTATCATTAAAACCAACAGTATACGCCATGGCAGGCTCTCGAACCAGTTCATAGAATATTCTATGCTGTACTTGCTCACGGAATTCTTTGGGACGCCAAGCACCAACAGGCCGCTGTCCGTCGTTCGCACATACACCGGATAGTCGCTTATAAACCAACGGGTCATTCTGGCAACATCGTTTATACTGTAATGAGTCGGTATATCGCCTGGCATATGCTCAGACCATATCACCTCACCGCTCTCATCAATGAGAATGCACCAATCCTCGTCAGGCACAAGTCCCTGCTCCAAGGTGAAGCCGCCGTCAGTCGGCGTCAGCTCTTCGGCCACGAGATCAAGCGTTCTCTTGGGAGACCGCTTGTATATGTTTGCGGCGGCGTCACTGCTGATATAGGCTATGCCGAGAAAATTTATGCCGAGCAGCACCGTGGCTATCGCCGCCGCCGAAAGCGTGAACAATATAAATATTTTAACTATCGTCTTATTCATTTTCAGTCACCAGCTTATAGCCTAATCCCTTGGCCGTGATCAGAGCCTTAGGCATTGACGGCTCGACCTCTATCTTCTTCCTCAGACGCCGTATGTGCACCATCAAAGTATTTTCATAGCCGTAATAATCCTCACCCCACGCCGCCATGCAGAGGGCGTCGTTAGTGACGATCTTATTCCGGTTTTCCCACAGCTTTTTGATAAGGATATACTCCTTTGCCGTGAGCGGAGTTTCCTTGCCTTCCTTTATAACTGTCGCGGTCTCTAAATTCACCGTCACGCCGGAAAGCGAAAAAACCGGCTTGGTCTCGGTTATGCCGTATACCCGCTTTAAAACCCCGCTTACCCTGAGAATAAGCTCATCGGCCAGAAAGGGTTTAACGATGTAGTCGTCCGCGCCGAGGCCCAGCCCCTTAACGCGGTCGCTGCCGTCGCTACGGGCGGTCAGGAATATGGCAGGAGCGTCTGATATTTTTCGCAGTCTTTCAAAAAGCTCAAAGCCGTCGCCGTCTGGCAGATTAACGTCCAACAGATACAGCGACACAGACTGAGCCCCGGCTGTTTTTATCGCGCCCGCGCAGTCAGAGGCGGTGATCACATTATAAAATCCGTTCTTATACAAAATGTCTGAAAGCAAGCTCAAAAGCTCTTTCTCGTCGTCCACAACAAGTATCTTTTTGTTTTTGATCTCTGTTTGCATATTCATCACCTGTTTTATTATAACATACCAATCCGGGTTATAAAAGATAAATTTTCAGATTTAAGGTTATTTTAAGGCGGCGTTAAGCTTATCGACAGATTGATATGCTACGATAAGGTCATCTTAAATGAAAGGGTGACTATTATGACAGAAACTGTGAAAACCTACGGACTCACCAAAAGGTACGGCGACGTGCTCTCGGTGAGCAACCTCAGCATGAGCGTTAAGGAGGAGCGTATATACGGCTTTCTCGGGCCGAACGGCGCCGGGAAGTCAACCACGCTGAAAATGCTGCTGGACCTGGCTCGGCCCACGGCGGGAGCGATCGACATATTCGGAAGACGGCTCAGCGGCAGAACGAGGAACGAAATTTTAAAGGATATTGGCTCGCTGATCGAATCGCCCTCATTCTACGGGCACCTGACCGGGGAGGAAAACCTGAGAATTCTGCAGACGGTGCTGGATGTGCCGAGGGAAAACATCGAAAAGGTGCTGAGCATCGTTCGGCTGGATAAGCAGCGCGGCAAGAAGGTATCGGCCTACTCCCTCGGCATGAAGCAGAGGCTGGGTCTCGCCGGGGCGCTTCTGTCAATGCCAAAGCTCCTTATTCTCGACGAACCCACCAACGGCCTTGACCCGGCGGGCATACAGGAGATTCGCGAGCTGATACACAGCCTGCCGGAAAAGTACGGCATGACGGTGATAGTGTCGAGCCATTTGCTGCCGGAGATCGACCGCTTGGCCGACGATGTGGGCATAATAGCCAACGGAAAAATGATGTATCAGGGGCCGCTAAATAGCCTTCACGAAATGGACCACAGCAAGAGCCTTGAGGAGATATTCCTTGACCTCACCGGAAAGGAGCAGAGCTTATGATAAGGCTTTTAAAAAGCGAATATCTCAAGACCCGCCGCCGCTTTGTATTCCTCACCGCCATAGTTATGACTCTGGCAATGCTGGCGTGGACCTTTCACGGCAGTTTCAAGGGTGATACACTGCGCCTCGGGTGGATGCTGCTGCTCTATCAGATGCCGCTGGCGAACACCGTATTTATGTCGCTTTTATCGATGATAGTTGCCTCCCGCCTTTGTGACCTTGAGCACCGGGGAGCAATGGTGAGGAAGCTGGCCTCAGCAATCGACAAGGGTAAGATATACGACGCAAAGCTGCTCTACGGGCTCGCCGTAGTGCTGTTCGCAGTGGTATTCAGTTGGGCCGCCACGATCGCGCTCGGGTATTACAAGGGATTCTGGGCGCCGTTTCCGATGAAGCTCTACCTTTTTTACCTTCTGTTTACCGCCGCGCCGACGGTGGTCATATACATCCTTCAGCACACGCTGTCCATTTGCGTTAAAAATCAGACGGTGTCGTTCTTCACCGGGGCTTTAGGCGCTTTTGGCGGGATGTTCGCCCTGTATTTGCAAAATCTGCCATGGCTTCGCAGAATACTTATTTGGGGATGGTACGGCGCTCTGCAGTTCGTGGGTCTTTGGGGCTGGACGAAGGAGAGCAGATATGCGGACGCTTACTTTGAGATAATGCCCTTTGACTGGATATTGTTCGGAGTGCTCATAGCCGCAGGAGCAGCGATATATATCCTTGGCAGGGCTTGGTTTAAAAGGAAGGAGTTTTGACCATGTTAATAAGATTACTTAAAGCGGAGCGGCTGAAGCTCAGGCGCTCACCGGTGTGGCTTGCGTTTTTACTTATGCCCGTGCTGCCGGCGATATTGGGTACGCTGAACTATTTAGGCAACATAGAAATACTCTCGAGCGAGTGGTACAGCCTTTGGACGCAGCACACCCTGTTTACCGACTACTTCTTCCTCCCCATAATGCTGGGGATATACTGCTCATACATCATGCATCAGGAGCATCTGAACCACAACTGGAACAAGCTGTTCTCCATGCCTGTGGGGAGGGCGAATATATTCCTTGCCAAGCTCATAAGCGCTTCGGGAATGGTGCTGCTGAGCGAAGCTTGGATAGGCGCGCTGTTCCTTATCTCCGGCTACGTTTTGGGAATGAGTGACCCTCCGCTCGGCTCCCTCGCTATATGGTGCCTGTTCGGCACGCTGGGCGGGGTTGTCATGGCCGCTATTCAGCTCACGCTGTCTATGTTTATTAAAAGCTTCGCCCTGCCTGTTGGCATAGCCTTCGCGGGCGGACTGTCGGGGCTGGTCTTTCTCTCAAAGCATTTGGGGCACGTCTGGCCCTACTCCCTCATGGCCTACGGCATGAACTCCAACTCGCCGCAGGAGCTTATAAAAAGCGGGTACGCTCAGTTTGTGATTATCTGCATGGTGTATATTGCCTTATTCACGATTTTCGGAAGCGTTGTTGCCTCCCGTAAAGAAATGGGATAAAACTATCCTAAGAGAGGCATAATATCAAAAAAGGAAAGGAACGATATTATGCAGAACAAAAAACGACCCACCGGGGCGGAGAGGCTATTTTCAAGAATGAGTGACGCGGAGTTCGCCGAGGAGCCTTTATCGGAAGAGGACACAGAGGACAAAGCAGAGACCAAGGACGACGATCTGCCGGATGCAGACGAGGAATATGCAAGATAAAAAGGGATGTAAAAAAACTCGCTCTGTAGTGTGGAGGCACAGGGGCCGGCCGAAAAAATCGTGCAGAGTGGATGAAAATCAGTTTGTGACGGCGGCGAAGCCGACGGAACAAACCCTCCCGACGGCGTACGTGGGTACGCCGAGTGGTGATTTTCGTCCGCAGCTTAGGGGCATAAAAAAACGAAATCCGCCTTTTATGGCGGATTTCCACGTTAAACAGGCCTTTTTGGGGAACTTGGGGGCGCACAACCGCTTTAATATAGGGATTTATGCCCCTAAGCGGTCTGCGCGACTTTTTTTACGGTCCCTTGTATTTTAGTCTACTCATAAACTCCTTATATTCGCGCTTATTTCTTATGGTTATAAGCTCCACGTTTTTGGCGGCGCTGAGTCTTTCAACTATCACGGGGCGTTCTTTACTGCGAAAGCTCCACACATAGCTCAAAAACTCAAGGTCAAGCTTTTCCGGGCAGCCCTCGCCCATATCGGGGCGAGTAATGCCGTAATTTTTCGCGACCCTTTTCAGAACACGGAGCAGGCAGACGGGGCTCGGGTAGTCCAGAAAAATCACTGTATCTGCACGCTGGAGGCGCATATTCAGAGTACGGCTGAAGTTGCCGTCGATTATCCATTTATCCTTTTTCAGTTCAGCGGTCAGCAGGGCGTCAAACTCATCTCTTGGCGCTTCTACCCAACCCTCGCGCCAGAACAGCTTATCCAGATGAACAAGCGGAATGCCGAGCTTTTCGGCCATGATTCGCCCAAGAGTGGTCTTTCCGCTGCCGGGCGAGCCGACTATAAGTATTCTATCCATAAAGTTGACCTCAAAAGCTGCTAAATACCAGCCTACCTGATTCAGTAAGCTCACTGTCGTCTATGCCGTCACGGATATTTGCGCCGGGTCTGATGGCGGCGGAGCTTTCCGCCTTATCGCAGAGAGACCAGTTTGCCCAGCTTATATTATTTTTGCGCATAAAATCCAGCCAAACGCGGGCTTCGTCGGCATACACCCTGCCGCCGCCGCTGGCGTCGCTGACGCCCCACTCGCTGACGAATACCGCCAAGCCCTGCGCTCTCGCCGAGGTGATACGGTCACGGAGCCACCCGGTATGAGTACCGGCGTAAAAATGGCAGGTATACATGACGTTCTCCGCCGTCAGCGGAGCCTTAGCCGCCTCGTGAAGGTCCTGGCTCCAGGTTGGGCTGCCAACAAGAACGATGGCCTCAGGCGCATTCTGGCGAATAACGCCGATTATTTCCTCAGCGTATGGCTTCACGTCGCCGCTCCAGTTTACCGCTCCGTTAGGCTCGTTGCATATTTCGTAGAGCACTGCCGGGTTGTCCCCATATTTTTGTGACATCTCGGCGAAAAACTCCCTCGCCTCGTTGATGTGGGTCATTGGGTTGCCGTCGGAGAGGATATGCCAGTCGATTATGACGTACATATCAAGCTCTATAGCCGTATCTACCGCGTTTATAAGCGTATCTTTGACCCCGGGGTTCTGTAAGTAGCCGCCCTCGGCGGTGTACATAGCCACGCGGAACAGATTGGCTCCGCGGTCGGCCGTGGACTTTATGACCTCGCGGCTGAGGAACTGCGGGAACCACTGTATGCCGTGGGTGCTCATGCCGCGAAGCACCACCGGCTCTCCCTTCTCGTTCACAAGGTCTACACCCTCTACGCACAGCCGCCCGTTTTCACTGACGCCGCCGCTTATGGCAATAGGCCCCGGCTTTGTTTCTTCCGGCCCGGCAGGCACCGGAGTAAAGGCTGACTTGCCCATTGCGCGGGAGATAAGAGCGCAGGCCTCGGCCCGGCTCAGGTTCGACTTGGGGTTGAATTTACCCTTATCGTCGCCGCCGGCCACGCCTATTGAATATGCCGCCAGCACGGCGTTATAGTACCGGCCGTCAAGCTCAGAGAAGTCGGCCATTTTTGCCGATTCGGTGTTATAGTCGCCCCGTGCGTCGGGTGCAAAGGCGTTCATTATGATCTTAACTGCGAGCTGCCTGCTTATCGGCTCATCATAGCTCTCACCGGTCGGCGGAGCCTCGTCCCAATCGTACCAGCCCGCGTCGAGGGCCGCTTTCATAAGCCCTGCCGCCCAATGAGACGATGCGGACTGTCCGGGTTTAAGTCCCTGAAGCCGCGCCGTTATACTTATCAGCTCAGACTTACTTATTGAGTTATTCGGGCGAAAGGTTCCGTCGGGATACCCCTTGAGAGCGCCAAGCTCCGTCATTTCGGATACACAAGAGCAGTACCAGTCACCCTCACTGACATCGGCAAATATATCACCGGCCCCTACGGATAAGGGCAGCATTATGATCAACAAGGAAATCAATATACATTTCAGCGGTTTCAAAAAAAACACCTCTTTTATGCCTATTTTACCCTTTTTCAGGCATAAAGTCAAGCCTTATGGGAAAAATACAGAGTAAAAGGAGATGATCAAAATGGTACAGACCGTACACAGCGATACCATAGACCTGCTCAGAGAGTGCAACGCCGGAGTAAAAATGGGCGTTATATCTATTGAGGAGGTAATTGACAAGGTTCAAAACGATGGTCTAAAAAACCTACTGAACGCCTGCAAGGACGAGCATCAGCAGCTCGGCAGCGAGATACACGAACTGCTTAATAGCTACCATGACGAGGGCAAGGAGCCCAACCCAATGGCCAAAGGTATGTCGTGGATGAAGACCAACGTAATGATGAGTGTCAAGGATGAGGATTCAACCATTGCAGACCTTATTACCGACGGCTGCAATATGGGCGTAAAGTCACTCAACCGCTACCTCAACAAGTATGAGGCCGCTGACGAAAAGACCAAGGATATTGCCAAGCGGCTGATAAACCTTGAGGAGAAGCTGACAGTGGATATCAGACAGTATCTGTAAAACAAGTGGCCGTAAAAAGCCGCTTTGTAGTGTGGAGGCACAGGGGCCGTCCAAAAAAATCGTGCAGAACGGACGAAAATCAGTTAGTGACGGTGGTTTTACCGCCGTCACTAACCCTCCCGACGGCGTACGTGGGTACGCCGAGTGGTGATTTTCGTTCGTAGCTTAG
>JAFLUQ010000059.1 GCA_022508735.1 Oscillospiraceae bacterium
GTCAGGGAGCTTATTTTATAGTACGCTCCGCGAACCTTATACGCGCCGGTAAACTGCATATTTTCCGGCTTCAGATAGACCTTGCCGCCGGTCTGCTCGCTGAGATATTCGCTGTATACAAGCTTAGTCTCCAGCGTGACCTCTTTGACCTTTTCCGCGGCTTCCTCGAATTTTTCAAGAGTAAGCATATGATCACCTGTTTATTTTAAAATATGTTATTATTTCTATTATACATTATATAAGTAAAATTTCAAGAGTAAATTTAGTACAATATAGAAATTTTTAAATTGACAATTTAGTCACATTGTATTATAATCAAATTAATAACCACTATGGAAGGAGATAAAAAGAAAATGAAAAAAATCACATTTATGCTTCTTTGCCTGACGCTGTGTCTCTCACTTTCCCTCAGCGGCTTTGCAGCAGTCATCACAGTTGACGGCAACGAGGTGAATCAGCTTGACGCAGCCGGCAATCCCGTGCCCGAGGTCGAGGGCGACAGCCTCGTACCCCTCCGAGCTGTAATCAACGCTCTGGGCTACACGGTTTCTCTTGACGAGGAGACCGGTGTTGTTAAGGCCGGCACCTTTGCCGATCCGGAGTTCGTGTTCACCCCCGGTGAAGACGGCACGGTTCTCGTGGACGGTACTACCTTTATCGACGCAGAAAGAATAGCAGAGGCCCTGCCCTTCGAGCTGCAGACCGAAGACGGCACTATCGCCTACACTAACACCTTTACCGAAATGACCGAGGGCTGGTACAAGCTTTCGCTCGGCGGCCGCCTTCTTACAGCCCGGACCCTCCCCGAAGCTGACCTTGTAGAAACCAAGACAAATGAGGACGGCACCGAGGAGGAGGTTGTAAAAACTCCCACACAGCAGATCCTCGCCACAGAGCTGTTCCTCGCCGAAGACAACGGCAGCGACTATCAGCTTTGGCTCATGCGCAAGATCGGTAACAAGACCTATGCCCTTATCAACAAGGCTACAGGCCTTGCTGCGGACGTAAACAACTGGGGCCGCGAGAACGGCGCCAAGATAATTCAGTACACACTGGCCGGTGGCACAAACCAGCAGTTTACCTTTGCTCCCATAGATGACGGCTACTCCATCTCCCCTGTTTACAGCCGTCTTTACCTGACAAATGTGGCTGACGACAAGTTCGCCACCGAGCTTAGCGAAAACGTGGTTATCCAGAGCGCCGACGAGAGCGTGAAGTGGAACCTTGAGTTCGTAGAGGGCTACACCAATCCCGTTGAGCTGGCTCCCCAGACCGAGGCCTTTGCTGAGCTCGACCCACACATTCAGGAGCGTTTCACAAGCTACTTCTTTACTGATGTTGATTTCAGCAAGACCGCTAAGGACAAGGCCGAGATTTTCCTCCGCGGCAAAGACTTTGCCCATCAGGACAAGGCTGCTCAGCAGCAGCTCATAAAGGACTCCCTTTCCGTGACCTACAGCGACCTTCTCGGCGGCTGGATGCGCGAAAAGCTCACCGCAAATTATGAGGTCGTAAGCGTGACCCGCACTCACGACACCTCCCCCGAGGTTCTCGAGCAGGAGGACGGCAAGGACTACTACATCTGGACTATCGCCATGGAGTGCACCGGTCCCGAAGATATCCACACCTTCACGGTTGAAACAATCGACCCCGACGATGAAGAGCATGTTATGAAGGTATGCGAGGCAGTGGCCTGCTTCGAACCCCCGGTACGCAAGACGCTGCGTCACTTCTACTACACGGGCGACAACTTCGGCACATGGAACGCCTGGGACGGCGAGATTTGGAACAACACCGCCTCCAAGTTCGATGTCAACGGTATGCTCACCATGTTTGCCCATGAGCTGGGCCACGTTATCGACAGCGACTTTAAGGTCGGCGACGACGTATGGCGCAGAGCTATCAACGCCGACATAGTTCCTACCTCCGGCTATGGCCAGACCAACCGCTGGGAGGACTTCGGCGAATTCAGCCGTCTTTACCTGATGGCCCGCGGCGATGCTGACCGCATAGCGGCTATCGAAAAGATATATCCCCTCCGCACCAAGACTTACCGTGCGGCGCTGTATAATATCGACAACAACTACTACGCTCAGTATAAGAACGAGTTCGACGAGCTGACCGCTCCTATCGGTGACACCGCCGCACTTGACGGCGAAATGTACTACGCGATCCGTCACGGCAACGAGGTCGACACTACTCCCGGCAGCGAGACCTACGGCCAACTTGTTCCCGCCGATCTGGCCCTCACAAACAACAGCGGTGTTGTCACCTTTGAGGAATACACAGGTGCCGACAATCAGCTCTGGCAGTTCAGTATCGAGAATGAGCAGTTGGTTCGTATATTCAGCAAGGAAGACGGCACTTCTCTCACAGTCCCCGGTGTTTTCCCCAACACCAGAATTGTTTCAGACAGTAATGACGGCACTCTCTTCGGTGCTAAGGTCACCGACAATTCAGGGCTGCTCAGCGTCACCTTCAGAGCCAGCGACACGGCTTTCGGCCTTATAGAAGGCACCTACGTCGGCACAGACGAGATCAACATTGAGACAAACATCGGTGCACGGCAGGAATTCTATCTCGCCCCGATCGAAAAGGTTTCCGGCATGGGTGAATTCACCATTAAGGCCGGCGACAAGTACCTTGCTCCCGAGACTGAGGAGCGCGGCGCAAGACTTGCGCTGTCTGACGATGACGCTATGTCAGTATGGTATATCAACAAGCTGCCCAATGGCGTAGGCTACATCACCAATACCGCAAACGATATGGCTATTGACATCAGCGGTGCGAGCATAGACGATGGTGCCGCAGCTCTCACCTATACCCTGTCTCGCAACGCCAATCAGATGTGGCTCATAATTCAGAACGACAACGGCACGGTCTCCTTCCAGGCTCAGCACAGCGAGCTGTATCTTGCCGTTGACGAGGAGGGCAAAGCAATCCAGTCAGCCACGCCTTTTGAGTGGACAGTCGAAGCCGCAGAATAAACTCAATACAAACAGGATAAAAGCAGGACCGCCAAGCGGCCCTGCTTTTTGTCATTCCAAAAATCGGCGATAATCCTGAAGCATCCACGCTGGCTCAATTTTCAGACATTCGCAAATGCAAGCCACCTCATAGTCAGTGACCTGACGGTCATTTTTCTCGATTTTACTTATCATTTGCTGATCAATATTCACATTTAACACTTGGAGACGCGCGGCAAGCTCAGACTGAGTAATATGCTTCTCTTTTCGTACCTGCTTCAGTCGTTCGGCAATTATATTCTTTTTTTCATAAAATTCTATCTTTTTCATAAAAATATCTCCCAATACGCAAAATACTTTAATGTAACGTATTGACAATACCATATTTTTATGCTATAATTACGTTACTTTAGAGTATTCGTCACAAAGGCAAATATATGTACGGCAAAAATTTAACTATTATGTAAAAGGAGTATGAAAAAGATGAAAAAAATTTTATCCCTGCTAAGTGCTACGGCAATTTTATTGTCTGTCTGCGGTTGCGGCACCGACGCAACTAAATTGCCCGAGGAAGAAATTGCACTCGACGAGCAGCAAAGCATTCAGGCTGATGAATCGGGAGATACCAAAGATTTAATTGAATTTAACGAACTTTTCAGTTCAAAATTAGAAGACTATGCCGAATACGCAAACTCACTGGCAGAAAATATAGAAGAATTTTTAAGCGATGTGCAAACAGGAAAATCCTTAGATAGTAATCCTACATACACTAACATAAAAAATCAGTTTACTGAGTGGTGCAATTATGTAGACTACTATCCCGAGGAATTAATTCCGGATAATTCAAAAAAAATGTACAAAGCTTTTTGTGACTTATCTGAACATACAAAGACGTTTTTTAAAGATGCCAGCACAACGCAGTCCATCGATGAATTTACAATCAATATTTCTGATTTCACTGAGAATGCAACAGAAATCATGCAGAATATACTTACCCTTGTCGATGAGCTTGAAAACACCCTGAATAATGAAACCAATAAAGCGACCGCCTCCGGAAGCAGCTCTAAAAATAATACAAGCTCCTCAAGCAACGCGACTAAAAGCACTCCAGGTTCATCAGGTAACAGCTATAAAAGCAACAGCTCATCCGGAAACGTAAATAAAAACACTTCAAGCACCTCGGGTAGCAGCTATAAAAGCAATAGTTCATCTGGCAGCTCCGGCGGCGAGTTTTATTGCATGGGCAAGAATGATACTTGTCCCAATAAAACTTATAGCCCGCTTGATCTGTTTTGTGATTCATGTGACCCTGACGGTGATAATATAGAGGGTTAAATATTCAAAAGTATTTGACAGGGGGGAGAACATGGATAAAAAAAGTATTTTATTAATAGTGGTATTATTAATATTGGTCGTGCTTCTCATCGGAACGTGCAGCGGCGGATCCGGGAGCAGTTATACAAGCGGCGATACAAGAGTATGCAGGGTCTGCAACAAAACATTTTCAGACTCAGGCAATGTAAAAAGTATACGGCGCACAAATATGTGCAGTAGATGCTATTCTAATTATTCGGCAATGCAGGGTGCCTTGAACAATATAAAATAAAATACATAATTCTGCAAAATAAAATCACGCTCAGTTTTTTCCTGCGAGCGTGATTTTATTTATATAGTCAATTATGCACACTTAATGAGAATGTATGCAATCTATCCGAATATCTCTTCCAAATCCTTGAAGCTGTCCGCCTTGGCGTAATACTCCTTTACATCGCCAAAGCCGTAGCTGACGAACACGAACGGTACTCCCGCCTCACGGCAGGCGTTGGCGTCGCCCTCGGTATCGCCGACGTACACAGGAGCCTTCAAGCCGTTTTTCTCGATAAGTCGGCGCATTGTCTCGCTTTTAGGAGCCAGAGTGTCGCCGTAGCACATAAAGTCGGTTATACATGGCCCGAGGCCGGAGTTACGTAAGAATTCCTCGATATAGCCGTTTTGACAGTTGCTGACGATATACAAAGGGTACCGCTCGGCCAAGCGGCGCAAGCCCTCCTCTACCCCTTCATAACACGGAACCTTATTCGCCCGGAGCCACCGCTCCTCGTACTCGCAGCATATTAAACTCAGCCTGTCGCGCTCCGCTTGGCTGAGATCAGGCAGCACCGCCGAAAATATTACGTTCATGGGCTTGCCGAACTGTGTTTTCAAAAAGTCCGCCGTTAGGCCGGGCTTCTCTGCGGAGTTTTCCTCTATAGCTCTGTTCCACGCCTCAGCGCAGACCCCGGTGGTGTCCCACAGGGTTCCGTCCACGTCGAAGATTATGCCGTCAAATTTTCCTGCGTCTGCCATTATAAGATGCTCCTCTTGAATTATTGAAATATATTATACATCATAGTCAGCCGGTTTGTCAATATCATCTCTGTCAATAAAAACAGGGCCGCAAGGCCCTATTTTTACTTATTAAAATAATCCTTTAGCATATCCGTAAATTTACGGCCCTTATTATAGTTCTTCTCGTTGCTCTCCTCGGCGAACTGCTGTAGGATCTCCCGCTGCTTGGAGGTAAGATTTTTGGGCACCTCCACAGTGACCTTCACGTACTGATCGCCCCGGTTACCCGTCCGCACGCTGGGTATGCCCCGGCCACGGAAGCGGAACTGATCGCCGCTCTGGGTGCCTTCGGGTATCTTGTGCTTGACCTTACCGTCAATGGTGGGAATATCCAACTCGCAGCCGAGAGCCGCCTGCACAAAGGTGATGGGTATATCCACAAACACATTTGTGCCCTCCCTGCGGAAGATCTTGTGCGGAGTGACCTGAACAGTTACAAAGAGGTCACCGTTGGGGCCGCCGCGGCTGCCTGCCTCACCCTGCCCGCGTGCGGAGATCGTCTGGTCATTGTCGATACCGGCCGGAACCTTGATATCTATATTCTTAGACTTTCTGACCTTGCCGCTGCCGCCGCACTTCTGGCAGGGCTCCTTGATGATCTTGCCGCTGCCGCCGCAGTTACGGCAGGTGGTCGTAGTCTGGAACTGACCGAGAGGTGTCTGCTGAACCTGACGCACCTGACCGGAGCCGTGACAGGTCGGGCAGGTTTCGGGCTGAGTGCCGCTCTTGGCACCGGTGCCGCCGCATTCCTCACAGTTTTCCCGGCGGTTGACTGTCACGGTCTTGGTGCAGCCGAAAACCGCCTCCTCAAAGGTGATTGAGATGTACTGCTGTATATCCTTGCCCTTGACGGGGCCGTTACGGCGCTGACCGCCGCCAAAGCCGCCGCCGAAGAAGCTGCCGAATATGTCGCCAAGGTCGCCCATATCGAAATCGCTAAAGCCGCCAAAACCGCCGCCGCCCGCACCGTAATTGGGGTCAACTCCGGCGTGGCCGAACTGGTCGTAGCGTGCCTTTTTGTCGGCGTCGCTCAGCACGCCGTAGGCCTCGCCTATCTCCTTGAATTTTTCAGCCGCCTCGGGATTATCCTTATTGAGGTCGGGGTGATACTGCTTGGCAAGCTTTCGATATGCCTTTTTTATTTCGTCCTCAGAAGCGCCCTTCTGAACGCCGAGGACCTCATAATAATCTCTTTTTTCTGCCACAGTGTTTCCTCCTGTGCGCAGTCAAAGGGCATTCTCTGAATGCCCTTGACCGCTTAATAATTACTGATTGTCGCTGTCGGTGAAGTCAGCGTCATACACGTTGCCGTCGGGGCCGCCCTGCTGAGGGCCTGCGCCCTGTGCGTCCTGCGGGCCTGCCTGGCTGTAGAGCTTGGCGCTGAGATCGTAAAGCTTCTTCTGAAGCTCCTCGGTCGCGGCCTTGATAGCCTCAACGTCGCTGCCCTTAAGAGCCTCTTTGACCTTGTTTATCTCTTCCTCAACGCCGCTCTTGTCGGCAGCGTCAAGCTTGTCGCCCTGTTCGCTGATAAGCTTCTCGCACTGGTAAACCATCTGGTCAGCGTTGTTGCGAACGTCAATGGCCTCCTTGTTCTTCTTATCCTCCTCGGCGTACTTCTCGGCCTCCTTAACAGCCTTATCAATGTCCTCGTCGCTGAGGTTGGTGGAAGAAGTGATGGTGATCTTCTGCTCCTGACCGGTGCCGAGATCCTTTGCGGATACGTTCACGATACCGTTGGCGTCGATATCAAAGGTAACCTCGATCTGGGGTACTCCTCTGGGAGCGGGGGCTATGCCGCTGAGCATAAAGTTGCCGAGGGTCTTGTTATCCTTGGCCATCTGGCGCTCACCCTGAAGCACGTGGATATCCACGCTGGTCTGGCCGTCGGCTGCTGTGGAGAAGATCTGGCTCTTCTTTGTGGGGATAGTGGTGTTTCTCTCGATGAGTCTTGTGCATACGCCGCCCATTGTCTCGATACCAAGAGACAGGGGGGTAACGTCGAGAAGAACGATGTCCTTAACGTCGCCGGCAAGCACGCCTGCCTGAATAGCCGCGCCAACGGCTACGCACTCATCGGGGTTAATGCCCTTATGGGGCTCCTTGCCTATGAATGATTTAACGGCGTCGTTTACCGCGGGAATACGGCTGGAACCGCCAACCATAAGCACCTTGTCGATCTCAGACGCATTAAGCCCGGCGTCGCGGAGAGCGTTTCTTGTGGGGCCCATTGTGCGCTCAACAAGGTCGGCTGTAAGCTCATTGAACTTTGCTCTTGTGAGAGTGATGTCCATGTGCTTGGGGCCGGTGCTGTCGGCAGTGATGAAGGGAAGGTTGATGTTGCTTGTTGTCACGCCGCTGAGCTCGATCTTAGCCTTTTCAGCGGCCTCTTTAAGGCGCTGCATGGCTGTCTTATCAGTGGAAAGGTCGATGCCGTTTTCCTTCTTGAACTCGGCAACAAGGTAGCTGATGATCTTATTATCGAAGTCGTCGCCGCCGAGATGGGTGTCGCCATTGGTGGCAAGCACCTCAAACACGCCGTCGCCTATCTCCAGAATGGATACGTCAAAGGTACCGCCGCCCAGATCGTATACCATGATCTTCTGATCGCTTTCCTTATCCATACCGTAGGCAAAAGCAGCGGCTGTGGGCTCGTTTATAATACGCAGCACTTCAAGACCGGCGATCTTACCGGCGTCCTTAGTTGCCTGACGCTGAGAGTCGTCAAAGTAGGCCGGAACGGTGATAACAGCCTGTGTCACAGGCTCGCCCAGATAGCTTTCGGCATCAGCCTTAAGCTTCTGAAGTATCATGGAGCTGATGACCTGAGGGGTATAGCTCTTGTCGTCGATAGAAACCTTATAGTTGGTGCCCATCTCACGCTTTATGGAAATTATTGTTCTGTCGGGATTTGTTACGGCCTGGCGCTTAGCCACCTGACCTACAAGGCGCTCGCCGTCCTTCTTGAAGGCTACCACGGAAGGAGTAGTGCGGCCGCCCTCGCTGTTGGCGATGACTACAGGCTCGCCGCCCTCAAGCACTGCCACGCAGGAGTTTGTTGTACCAAGATCGATACCGATAATTTTACTCATTGTTTATTCCTCCAAATCATTTTATATTCTTATTTTATACTTAGTTTGCCACTTTAACCATGCTGTGCCGAAGCACTCTGTCGCCGAGCTTATAGCCCTTCTGGAGTTCTTCTACTATGACGTTTTCGCCGTAGTCCTCGTCCTCAACGTGCATTACCGCGTTGTGCAGCTCAGGGTTGAATTCCTCGCCCGCTTCGGCGCTTATGGCCTCGACCCCAAGGTTTTTAAAGACCTCTTCAAGCTGCTTTTTCACCAGCTCAACGCCCTCATAAAAGGCGTTTTTCTCGGTTTCTATGCCAAGGGCACGCTCAAGGTTATCCATAACAGGCAAAAACTTCGCCGCCGCGTCGGCCTTGGCCTCGGGGTATATGGCCTCTTTTTCGCGAATGCTGCGCTTGCGGTAGTTATCATACTCCGCCAGAGTCCTCATGTACTTATCGTTAAGAGCCTCGAGCTTTTTCTGTGTTTCGTCCTCTGCGCTCTGCGGTTCTACGACCTCTGTGTCTACAGCCTCGGGAGTCTCCTCCTCAAGGATCTCATCTTTTTTCTCTTCATTATTCATATGTCTCGCCTCCTCTACTGGTTCTCGCCGAGCATACGGTCAAGTATTTCGCTCAGCCGTGTATTTATCAGCTCCAGAGACGACACGACTCTCGCATAATCCATTCTTGTGGGGCCGATTATGCCGATCTTTCCTCTGAGCTTATTTCCTACGCTGTAATTTGCAACGACTATACTGGTGTCTTTCATTTCCTCGACGCCGCTTTCGCTGCCTATCCTGATGCTTATTCCGCGCTCTGTGTCCTCCAGACGCGAAAGCATTCTCGACACGTTTTCACGGTGGTCCATGAACGAGAAAAATTCTCTTGCCCGCTCTATGTCGGCAAATTCAGGATTGTCAAGAATATTAGACGTGCCGCCGATATACAGCCGCTCGTCCTCCTCCTTAAGGCACTCCAGCACGAAGCCTACGACCACCTTCATAATGTCGGCGTAGCTACCCATAGCCTCATATATGAGCATGAGACGCGCCGGAGTCATGTCGCTGACGCTGAGGCCCGCAAGCTGCTTGGATAGGAAGTCGCTTATGGAATCTATGGTTTGATAGTCCACCGCTTCGCTGAATTTTATCTTTCGGTTACGCACCACTCCGCCGTCGGTTATGACCACCACAAGGGCGACTTTTTCCTCTATCAGAAGCAGCTTAACGCTTCGTACTCTGCGCTGCTCCTCGTGAGGGAAGGCCACGACCGTCGGATAGCGCGTCACCTTAGAGACTATATTGGATATCTCGGAAATTACACCCTCGAGCTTACTGTAGCTTCTGTCCATAGACTGCTGCAGGCCCGCCATCTCCTCTATCGTCAGGCTGTACTTACGCATCAGCGAATCCACATAGAAGCGGTATCCCATTTCTGACGGCACCCTTCCGGCCGAGGTGTGGGGCTTATCGAGATAGCCCATATCCTCAAGGTCAGCCATTTCGTTTCTTATAGTGGCCGCCGAAAGGCCCATGTCGTGATTTTTTGCAAGATTACGCGAGGCCACAGGTTCCGCCGTCGCGATATAATCTTCAATTATCGCCTGAAGTATCTGTTTTTTTCTTTGACTCAGCTCCTCCATAGCCCACGCTCCCCTTTATAATGTATTGTTAGCACTCGTCTCTTATGAGTGCTAACAATACATTACCACTATCTTCTTCATTTGTCAAGTACTTTTTTTAAAAAAATTTCACCTAATTTGACTTTTATTGCTCTTTCACTCCTCTGCTATTCAAATGCTATGCTCCAAACGCAGCAAAAGGCCTCCTTTCGGCTTAAAAGGAGACCTCTTATGACTTTTTTATTTTACCATAAGACTGTTCCACTTTTAATATTGCAAAAATTATTTTCAAAAACCATTGACATTCTCGATATTCGAGATTACAATAAAGACAGATAAACTCGATAATCGAGAATGGAGGTGCGTTCATGCCGCGGTTGAAGTTTCAGACATTGACGGAGCAGATGTTTTATACTCTGCTATGCCTTAAAAATGAGTGCTATGGAATGGATATTCTTGACAAGGTCCCGGCCATGACAAATAAGCGTGTAAGTATAGGCTCCGGCACTCTGTATACTTTGCTTGAACAGTTTTTAGAAGCTGAAATGATACGGGAAACAAAGGTCGAGGGGCGACGGCGCAGCTATATACTTACTGACAAAGGGAAAGAAATGCTTAATAATGAGTATCGGCGTATTTGCGCTCAGGCATTGGACTATCGCACAGTTTTCGGAGAGGAGGACGTGAAATGAAAGACACAAAACGCAGAATAGAAGCATTCTCGTTCTTTGACTATACAGGTATTGCCCGGCACCTGTCTAAAATGGCAGAGAAGGGCTGGCTTATAGAGAAAATCTCAAACTTTGGCTGGGTATATCGCCGGATAGAGCCGAAAAAGCTGACCTTCTCGGTTTGCTACTATCCAAAGGCGTCTGAATTTGATCCTGAACCTACAGAGGAGCAAAAGGAGTTCCACGAATTCTGTGAGCACACCGGTTGGGTATTAGCCGCAACCTCCGCCCAAATGCAGATATTCTATAACGAACGTGAAAACCCAGTTCCGATCGAAACGGATCCTGCGCTTGAAATCGGGACCCTTCATGCCGCCGCTAAGAAGAGCTACATTCCGGCCTGGTCCGTATTGCTGCTGATCTCTGTTATGAACGGTGCACTGTTTGTTTCAAGACTGTTGGGTGACTTTATAGGTCTCCTTGCCAGCGCTGCGAACCTGTTCACCGGCTTTGGGTGGCTCATGCTTTTTATCTTGTGTGTCATGGAGCTGTGCGGATATTTCATCTGGCACAAAAAGGCGGTGAAGACTGCGGAGCGTGGCGAGTATTTAGAAACGCACAGCCATTCACGCATACAAAAAATAATATTTGCCACAGTGATGATAGGTTTTGCTTATTGGCTTCTGAACATTGTTTTGCTTGGCAAGCCGATTATGAGAACAGTCGGCCTTCTTATGGTGCTGATCATTGCAGCACAGCTTGTTCTCGTAAACGGAGTAAAAGAGCTGCTTAAGCGCAAAAAAGCGCCGAGGGGCGTGACCCGCACACTCACTTTCCTTTCCAGCTTTGTTTTTGCATTCGCCATGATGGGCGCGATCACCTTCAGCGTACTTCGTGCATCACAAAGCGGATATTTTGAACGTGATCAGGAAACCTACGAGTATAATGGAGCGACCTTTACCGTTTACAAGGATGAAATTCCCTTGACTGTTGAGGACCTGATCAACATTCAATATGACGGATATGTCAGATCGAGAACAGGCGACGAGTCGCTGCTGCTTGGGCGGTTCGTCATGCGTCAGCACCCGAGGTTTGACGCGGAAAATTACAAGGATATGCCTGCTTTAGAATATACGATCACAGAGGTCAAGCTGCCCTTCCTTTATGAGTTCTGTAAAAACAGCCTGCTGAATGAGCGAAAAGACGAAGTAGCTGACGGGCAGGTGGTATTTGCAGAACACTATGAACAGGCTGACGCGGCTCCGTGGCAGGCAAACGAAGCTTACCAACTTTATTGGAGCAGCGGCTATCTTAACAAATACCTCCTTTGCTACGATAAACGAATCGTTGAGATCACGTTTTTCTGGGAGCCGACGGCTGAGCAAATGGCAATCGTGGCGGACAAATTATCTGAATAACAGTCGGTAATAAAGTATGCCGGATGGTCGTGCATAAGCGCCGCCGTCCGGCATTCTTTATCCAAAATTTATAATTAATTAACACGTCAAGGCGCGGCGCGGCTTGACAAAAATAAGGCCCTGTGCTAAGATAAAATTAATAGTGGCGCTTATGGTAACACCGGCGCTCGATGCGGAAAATGATTGAGGAGGAAAATCAATGAAAAAGTTATTATCCACCATTTTATCGATCACAATGCTGCTTTCAATGGCAGCAGCGGCTTTTGCAGACGGTATTGACGAACCGCAGAAAGCAAAGCTGACAGTTGGAATTAACGCGGAGTTTGCTCCGTTTGAATATTATGAAGACGGCGAACTGAAAGGCTTTGACATAGA
>JAFLUQ010000006.1 GCA_022508735.1 Oscillospiraceae bacterium
ACGGCGTACGTTTGTACGCCGAGTGGTGATTTTCGTTCGTAGCTTAGGGGCTTAAAACTAAGGAAAATCCGCCTTTTTGGGGCGGATTTTCCACATTTAATAACCTTTTTCGGAACTTTGTAAACACAAAATCACATTAATGCTCGGCTCAAAGCCCCTAAGCGATCTGCGCAACTTTTTTTACGGCACCTGCTTATCCAGTTCCCTTCTCCAATAGAACAGGTACTGCTGGGCAAAGCCGCTGTACTCACCGAACAGGCGCTCTCCCTCGCTCTTTGCCGTCTTGACAGAGCCGGTGCCGAACTTTTCTGCCATGACCTTGTTTATCCAAGTGTCGGTCGGGAAAAGGTCGTACTTTCCGAGGGAGAACAGCATTACGCAGTCGCAGACCTTGTTCCCCACTCCCTTGATCTTCATCAGGGTTTCCCTTGCCTCGGTGGTAGACATGGCCGTGAGAGACTCAAAGCTCATCTCGCCGGAGTGTACCAGCCGAGCCGCGCCGGAAAGATATCGGTCGCGGAAGCCTGCGCCGAGAGCGCGGAAGTCCTCGGGCTCCAAAGCCGCAAGCTTTTCGGGTGTAGGGAAAGAATAATAGGTATGTCCCTCAAACTCTATGGGCTCGCCATAGGCCGCGCACAGGCGCTCCACCACGCGCTTTATATTGGGAATAGAATTGTTCTGAGATATTATGTAGGACATAAGCGTCTCGAAAAACTCCTGTCGGAGCAGACGTATGCCATAGCCATAGTCCACGGCGGAGCGCATCACGTCGTTCACGGAAACGGCCTTTTTTATTTCGCCGTAGTCACGGGACAGATCAAGATAATCTCTCCAGAATGCGGCATAGTCCTCATCGGAACAGTTCTCGATGATTATCTCGCCGCCGCTCTCACGAAGGCGGGCCACTCTCCCCCCGGCGACACCAATGTAGCTGCCGTCGTCACCGCGGTTCCAGCGAAAGCACTGGCCGCAGTCAAAGGTATGGGCAAGGTTGAAATCCTTGCCCGGTACAGTTATTTGTTTCATTGATTATCACTCCACAAAAATCATCTCACAGCGGTCGGTTTTGCAAAGCTCCTCTATCTCAGTCTTGCGTGCCTGAGAGTTAGTGGAGTAATACTCTGAGGAATAGTCTACCGTGATCACATCGACGGCAAAGGGTATTCCGAGAGCTTTAAGCTCAGCCTCAACATTTGCACGGCTCTTTCCTTTGGTGCTGACAGACGAAGCCTCAGCTGCGTACTGCGGAGAAACAGTAAAGGTCACAGTGTTTGCGACATATCTTCTGGTGCTTCCGCCGCCGGAGCCACCGCCTCCACGTGCTCCGCCGCCGGAGGAAGAACCACCGCTGCGTCCACTCACAGCTTCATCATTTTCGCCAAGCTCAGGGGTAATTGGGGCGACCTCCGGAGTGTCGATAGCGTTATCACCCATAACCACTCTTTCGCCGGACGTCGGCTCGACCTGTCTCGGAACCACGTCTATTGCCTCCTGCCCCGGGCCTATAGTCATGGGAGCAATGCCATCATCATCGGTTTTTCTTTGTTCAGACGGAGCGACCGGCTGATCATTGGGCAGCTTATTAGCCGTCACCTGATCACCTGCGCCTGTATCCTGCTTACTATTTGTCGCCTGACTCTCTGTGCCTGCGGTCTGGTTGCCGCTGTTGTCATTTACCGGCTGTGTATCCTGTTTTTCACTGCGGGCATCAACGCCGAAGTTTTGTTCCTTTATATTATTATCAGTAGTATATCTTATAGATTCATCAATACCGCCGGTGGTCTGATCTTCACTTTCGCCGTCGTAGCCACGCACCATGACAGGTGTTTCTTCGTCTATATCAGCAGCTTCAATATCGTTTACATTAAACAGCTCATCGCCCACGGTAGTATCTTCGCTGTTGATTTGCACAAGGTCTGTATCTTCTATATTTTTTTGCAGCATCGGATACAGCGTAACTGTTCCGGCCACAAGCAACACAGCCGCGGCCGCGGATGCGCCGTAGCGTATAAGTCTTGGGCTGATAATTGGTTTTCCGGCGGGGAGCCGATTCATTACATTTTCGAGCAGGTCAGCCGGTGCCTCCACCTCTCCCGCAGCGTTAAGGGCCTCTATGATTTTTTTATTCTCCTCATACTCTCTGCGGCAGTATGCACACCCGGACATATGACGCTCCGCCTCGGCGGCCTCGTCAGCAGGCAGCTCGCCCGCGGCAAGCTCAAAGGCTATGTTTTTAAACTTCTCGCAGTTCATAAAAGCCGCCTCCTTTCTTCTCTATAAATTAGACGACAAAGGTTTAAAAAAGTTCCCGGTTTTCCAAAAAAATTTTTTTTAGTTTTTCTCGGGCCCTCCATAGTCGTGATTTGACTGTTCCGGGATCAAGACCAAGGGCCGCCGCTATCTCATCATAGCTTAGATTTTCAATATGCCTTAGCACGATCACCGCCCTGAAATCCGGCGGCAGCTCTTTTAGTGCCTGGCGCACGGCCTCCACATTGGTGTTTTTCTGAGCAACCGATTCTGTCGTCTCCTCATCGGCCAGGTCATACTGATCGTCAATGTTCAGATGCTGTCTTTGGGCCTTCAGCATATCCATACAGGTGTTCATGGCTATTTTAGTCAGCCACGTCACTACGCTGCTCCCTCCCCTGAATGAAGATATACGCGTATACGCCTTGACAAATGTATCCTGGGCGGCATCCTGAGCGTCGTGAGGGTTTTTCAGCATGTTCAGGCACACCGCATATATTTTGTTCTGATTTTCACGAACGAGCTGCTCGAAGGCCTTTTTATCGCCCCGAATCAGCTTTTCCTCAAAGCTCGCCAACGCTCACCACCCCCTGTCTTGAAGTAATAAGTACGAGTGAATAGTGAAAATGTGTACTATTCAATAACTATTTCATTATCTTTAACGACTGCTTTAAGCTTTTCACGGCGCACGCCGGAGATTATAATATCCGCCAGCTTGTCCTCTAAATTACGCACTATGGCGCGGCGCAGAGGCCGTGCCCCGAAGCGTTCATCACTGCCGCGCTCAAGCAGTAATGCCTTTGCCTCATCGCTTATATCAAGGCTTATGCCCTTCTCACCTAACATCTCATTAAGTTCTCCAAGCATCAGCTCAAGAATCTCCATGAGTTCATCCTTGCAAAGGCTTTGGAACACGACTATCTCGTCGATTCGGTTCAGAAATTCCGGGCGAAAATGCCGTTTCAATGCGTCAGACAGCTTGTTTTCAACCTGTTCCTTCTTCTCAGAGGCAAAGCCTATACCGCCGTTTTTCCAGTCGCTGCCGAGGTTAGAGGTCATTACAATGACTGTGTTTTCAAAGCTGACAACCTTGCCATGGCTGTCGCTCACGCGGCCGTCGTCAAGTATCTGCAAAAGCACGTTCAATACGTCGGGGTGGGCCTTTTCCACCTCGTCAAAAAGAATAACACTGTATGGCCGACGGCGTATTTTCTCGGTAAGCTGCCCCGCGTCATCATAGCCCACGTATCCGGGAGGGGATCCTATGAGCTTGGCCACCGAGTGCTTCTCCATATATTCAGACATATCTATTCTTATAAGAGCCTCCTCGCTGTCAAACAGCTCTATAGCCAGCTGCTTGACAAGCTCTGTCTTGCCAACGCCCGTGGGGCCGGCAAATATAAAGCTGGCCGGTCGGCGCTTTTTAGACAGAGCGGCACGACTGCGGCGTATAGCCCGGCTCACGGCACTGACGGCCTTCTCCTGACCGACTATGCGCTTATGAAGTCTCTCCTCCAAAGAGATCAGGCGGCGAGTCTCCTCCTCTGTGATCTTCATGACCGGTATTTTCGTCCAGCATTCTACCACATAGGCTATATCGTTAACAGAGAGATATATACCCTCCATCTGTTCCTCAAGATTATCTATTTCCGCCTTAAGCTCGAACTGGCGAGTTCTGATCTCTGCGGCCTTTTCGTAATCCTCCTCTTTGAGTTCACCGTTTTCATATATCCTTTCAAGTTCAGCATCAGTCTCGGATAAACGTTTTTTTGTGTCCTCCAGAGTCACAAGCACCATGTTCTTCAGATTACAGCGGCTGCCGGCCTCGTCAATAAGGTCAATGGCCTTGTCAGGCAGAAAACGGTCGGTTATATAGCGTTCCGACAATACCGCCGCCGCACGGATGACCTCATCGGTTATTTTAACGCGATGATAATTCTCATAATAGTCCTTTATTCCTTTAATAATGTCAACGGTCTCCTCAATAGATGGCTCGTCCACCGTTATAGGCTGAAACCGTCTCTCGAGAGCGGTATCCGACTCTATAAATTTGCGGTATTCGTTCAGTGTCGTCGCGCCGATCACCTGAATCTCTCCGCGGGCAAGGGCGGGCTTCAATATATTTCCGGCGTTCATAGCACCTTCGGCATTGCCGGCGCCTACTATATTATGGAGCTCGTCGATCACCATTATAACATTACCGCGCTCCTTAGCTTCGTTTATTATCCCCTTTAATCTGGCCTCGAACTGACCGCGGTACTGAGTTCCGGCCACTATGGCCGTAAAATCAAGAAGATATACCTCCTTTTCCCGCAGCTTCACCGGCACACGTCCGTCAGCAATGCGGGCTGCAAAACCCTCAGCTATGGCCGTTTTACCAACGCCCGGCTCACCGAGCAGAACGGGATTGTTCTTGGCGCGGCGGTTTAGTATCTGCACAAGCCGTTCTATCTCCCGGTCGCGGCCGATAACACGGTCAACACGACCCTTGGCGGCCTTCTCGGTGAGGTTTTCACCGAAAGCGTCTAATAGGGACTTTTTGCCGTGCTTTTGATCTTTTTTCGGCGCCTTATTCTCGTTCTTTTCTGCATCGTTATCATCATTTTTCGGCGCTGTAGGCCCGTTTTTACCGGGTCCGCCGAAAATTCCCATTATGTTTTTAAATATATCAGGGAAGCCGGCATCCTCAGCAGCTTCGGGCATTGCCCCGCCAAGAGGGTTTTCCCCGTCCATAAAATCGTTCATCTGCTCACCGAGCTGCTCTGTCAGGTTATTTATAGTATCTTCATCAAGATCCATGCCGCCGGCAAACTGGCGTAACGGATTTATTCCAAGCTCATTGGCGCAGGGCAGACAAAGCCCTTCGGTAACGCGCTTCTCGCCGTCCATTTTCGATATAAACATGACCGCGACATTCTTATTGCATCGCGAACAAAGCATAGCTACATCTCCTTTGCATTATACAACATAGTATTATAGCATATCTGTACCTCAATTGTAAATAAATTTTTGTGTTAATTTAAAAAAATTTCATATTATGTATTGACAAACGAGCAAACACGTGTTAATATAAACATATGAACAGATGTTCATACGAAGGGGTGACTGTAATGGACGAAAAAAATAATCCCATACTTGAAGACAAGTGCGAAATAAACAATCCCCATGACGACAAAGTGAGCCGGGCAAAAAGCCTTTTGCCCGACGATGATATGCTCTTTGAGCTAAGCGAGTTTTTTAAGCTTTTCGGTGACAGCACGCGCATAAAGATACTCGAAGCCATTAACGGCTGTGAACTGTGTGTCTGCGACATATCCGAGGTGGTGGGCGTGAGCCAGTCCGGCGTCAGCCACCAGCTGCGTGTGCTCCGGCAGAACCGTCTTGTAAAGGCTACGAAGGTTGGCAAAGAGACCTACTACGCTCTTGACGACGACCACATAGGCGACATAATCAAAATAGGTATGAATCACATCAATGAACGGAGGGGCAATTTATGAGTGAACATGAACACGAACACGAATGCTGTTGCTGCCACGGCTGCGGTTGCGAACACGAGGAAGGCGAAGAAAAATACCTTCTCCCCCGCCTCGGAGCTGCACTGATAATACTTATCGGCGCGGTCTATACCGGTTGGCTTCCGCTTTACATAGCATCATATCTGATCGCGGGCTATGATGTGATATTTGCCGCGGCAAAAGGACTTACAAAGGGAAAAGTATTCAATGAGAGCTTTTTAATGACCATTGCCACTATTGGTGCGTTTATTATCGGCGACTATGCCGAGGGTGCTGCTGTAATGATATTCTACGGCCTTGGTGAGTTTATTCAGGATAAAGCCGTGGATAAGAGCAGTGACTCTATAAATGAGCTTATCCGCCTGAGACCTGACCATGCACGGATAGTAGATGATAGCGGCGAGAACATCGTTTCCCCCGCGGAAGTAAAAATCGGTGATATTATCGCTGTTGCTCCGGGCGAAAGGGTGCCTCTTGACGGAGTGCTTCTTTCTTCTTCTGCCGTGGCCGACACCTCAGCCATAACCGGCGAAAGCCTGCCGAGAGAGTATAAGCAGGGCGATGAACTTTACTCCGGCATAATCAACACTAAGAGTGAGATACGGCTGCGCGTCACTCAGACGCTCGAAAATTCTTCTACAGAGCGTATTTTCCGCATGGTTACCGAGGCCCGCGAAAACAAGAGCCGCAGCGAAAGGTTCATCACCCGCTTCGCCGCAGTATACACTCCTGTTGTTGTCATTGCCGCGCTGCTTCTGGCTTTTATACCGCCCATATTCTTAGGTAATTTATCCTCGTGGGTGCACCGCGGGCTGATCTTCCTTGTAGCCTCCTGCCCCTGCGCTCTGGTACTTAGCGTGCCGCTGACGTATTTTGCCGGCATGGGTCTTGCTTCAAGAAACGGTATTTTGTTCAAGGGTTCAACCTATATGGAGCAGCTTGCCCTTGTGAACTCTGCCGCCTTTGACAAGACGGGAACTTTGACTAAGGGCGAGCTTGAGGTATGCGAAATAAATGAGTCCGGCGTATCCCGAGAGGAGCTTTTGAGGCTGGCTGCCTGCGTTGAAAGGGACTCAGAGCATCCCATAGGCCGGGCTATAGCCGCATTGTACGAGGGCGAGGCTGAAATATCCGGCTTTGAAGAGCTGACCGGAGGCGTAAGCGCCATAGTCGACGGTGACAAGATCGTTGCCGGAAACATCGCCCTCACCGGAATACAGAACTCATCACCAAATACTGCCGTACACGTGCTGAGAAACGGCAGCTATATCGGCTCTGTATATCTGGCCGACTCTGTTCGTCCCGACAGTAAGGACGCTATTGCCGAGCTTGAGCGCTTAGGCATAGCTACAGCTATGATAACCGGTGACAGCTCAGGCGCTGCAAATGAGGCTGCAAATTCTCTGGGCGTCAGCCGCGTACATTCCGAGGTGCTGCCCACCGAAAAGCTCAATATTGTAAAGAACCTCAGCGGCATCACAGCCTTTGTGGGTGACGGCATCAACGACTCTCCTGCCCTCAGCGGGGCGAACATCGGCATAGCCATGGGCGGCATGGGCCGTGAAGCGGCAATGGAGGCCGCCGACGTTGTCATAATGGACGACAGCCCCTCTAAGGTTCCGCTGGCCGTAAAAATCGCCAGAAAGGTAAAAAACACCGCGGTAATCGTTATATCCTTTGCCCTGCTCGTCAAGGCTGCCGTACTCATTTTAGGCGCCTTTGGCATAGCTAATATGTGGCTGGCAGTATTTGCCGATGTGGGAGTTGCCCTCATTGCCGTGGCAATTGCGGTCATAAGATGCAGAAAAGTATAAAATAAGGGCGGCACATGCCGCCCTTATTTTTATTTATTTAGTTTTGCTTCAAGCTTTTCCGCAGCCTCGATAATAAGATTAACAGTTTCGTCTATACCTAATAGGCTGCTGTTCAGGCAGAGGTCATACTGGCGTGCCTCGCCCCACTTTTTATCGGTGTAGTAGCTGTAATACTTGGCGCGCTTCTTATCGACTCCGCGAATATGGGCCTCAAGCTGCTGATCGGTTTTATTCGGCTCAACAGCGCGCTTTCGCTCAACCTTATCCTTCATATTTGCGCAGATAAACACACGAAGCAGGGCGGGATTATTTTCTAACACCATGTCGGCACAGCGGCCAACAATAACACAGCCGCCCTTTGAGGCTATGTCCTTTATCGCCTTACACTGTTCTAAGTACACCCGGTCGCTCATGGGCATCTGATATATGTCATAAAGTATGCTGCCGCTTGAAAAGATCGGCGAAGAACGGTGCTCATCGTAATAGTCCATTACGCTCTCCACAATGCCGCTGTCCTCGGCGGCCTTACGAATTATCTCCTTGTCAAAAAACGGAATTTCAAGCCTTTCGGCCAATTTTTTTCCTATTTCACGGCCGCCGCTGCCAAACTCGCGGCCAAGAGTTATGATCACTCTTCTCATTTGCTGCTTTCCTTTCTTATGTCTTTATCTGTCTTTGAGAGGAACGTATTCCTTTCTCGGGGCAACAGCTCTGTAAGCCGGACGAATTATCTTCTCGGCACTCACGATCTCCTCAAGCCGGTGAGCACTCCACCCCACAATGCGCGCAACAGCAAACATGGGGGTGTATAACTCTACGGGAAGGCCAAGCATATTGTACACAAAGCCGCTGTAGAAGTCCACATTGGTGTTTACGCCCTTGTATATCCGCCTTTCCTCGCCGATCAGCTTAGGCGCCAGACGCTCAACGATTGTGTACAGCTTGAACTCGTCCGACTGACCCTTTTCAGCGGCAAGCTTCTTAACGAAGCCCTTGAACACCTCGGCTCTCGGGTCAGACACAGAGTACACCGCATGGCCGACGCCATAGATAAGGCCGGCCTTGTCAAAAGCCTCCTTGTGGAGCAGCCTTCTGAGGTAATCCGCCACGGCGTCCTCGTCCTTCCAGTCTTTGACGTTCTCCTTAAGATCATCAAACATCTGAACGACCTTTATGTTCGCTCCCCCGTGTCGAGGCCCTTTGAGAGAAGCCAGTGCCGCGGCTATTACCGAATAGGTGTCCGTTCCGGAGGACGTAACTACTCTCGTTGTGAAAGAGCTGTTATTTCCGCCGCCGTGCTCCATATGCAGCACCAAAGCCAGATCAAGAACTCTCGCCTCCATGCGGGTATAGCTCATGTCGGGGCGAAGCATACGAAGTATATTCTCACCGGTGCAGAGCTTCGGGTCCGGATTGTGTATATACAGACTATTGCCCTGACTATGACTGTAGGCGTTATAGCTGTATACCGCCAGCATGGGGAACTGGCTTATAAGATTCAGGCTCTGACGCATAACATTGGGTACAGAGGTGCCCTCGGGGTCAATGTCATAGGAATAAAGCGTCAGTATACTCTTAGCCAGCGAGATCATCATATTGTCGCTGGGCGCCTTCATTATTACGTCGCGGATAAAATTTTGCGGCAATGTACGCCGTTCCGCCAGCTCCGCACTGAAATTTTTGAGCTCGGTGCGACTGGGCAATTCGCCGATAAGAAGGAGGTAGGCCGTCTCCTCAAAGCCAAAGCGCTTTTCGGAAACAAAGTTTTTTACCAGGTCACGAACGTTATAGCCACGATAATAAAGCTCACCGGGGCAGGGCTCGCCGTTCTCCTTGGCCTTTACCTCAGATATATTTGTGAGACCGGTAAGCACGCCGTTACCGTCAATATCGCGAAGACCGCGCTTCACTTCAAACTGGGTGTAGTAATCAGGCTGAACTGTGTTATTTTTTATGCAGCGTTCTGATATTGCAATATCCTGCGGTGTAATTTCAAAAATTCTTTCCATAATTTTCTCCTATTCTTCTACAGTAACCGCCGACCAAATATACAGTCGGTGCTTGCAAAAATGCTATTACTATAATTGTATTATAGCATATTTTTGATTATTCCGCAAGGCACTGAAAATTATTTTACATATTGTACATATTTTGTACATTTTATTCTTATAATCGTCAAATTATCCCGCGTTTCTCCTTCACCATCAATATCCGTTTTACACTTTCGTCTATACGTTCTTCGGAGACAAGGCCGCTTTCCACGGCTTCAAGCAGGGCAGCATACGCTGCATCAAGATCTTCGGGCATAAGAAGCATATCCGCTCCGGCCAGAATGGCGAGAACGGCCGCCTCACCGCTGTCAAACAGGTTAGATACCGCGCCCATATTCAGGGCATCGGTTATAACCACGCCGTTATACCCAAGTCCGCCGCGCAGAATATCTGTAATTATCATGGGAGAAAGGCTGCACGGCCTATCATTCCCGGTGACACCGGGCAAAGACATATGTGAGATCATAACGAGATCAGCTCCGGCTTCAATACCTGCCTTAAATGGCTTTATATCCACCTCCGTCAGCTCGTCAAACGTACGCTCACTGACAGATGTTTTGTTATGTGAATTTACCGAGGTGCTGCCGTGCCCGGGAAAGTGCTTTAAAACAGCGCTTACCCCTGCGCTCTGCATAGTCTCTGTCTCAGCGGCTACCATTTGGCTTACTAAAACGGCGTCCGTGCCGAAGGAGCGCCGCCCTATCTCGGTGTTTTTAGAGTTAGTTATAACGTCAGCTACCGGAGCAAAATCAAGATTGAAGCCGAGGGCGGAAAGCTCACGGCCGAGCCTCTCACCCACCTCAGCCGCAGCTGCCGGATCGCCTGAGTCGCCTATATCGCGCATATTACCGTTATTTGTGACTATGCCCTTTTTTCCAAGGCGGCTCACAGTGCCGCCCTCCTCGTCTACTCCGATAAACACCGGCACCGTGAAGCTGTTCTTTATGCCTTCGGTATAGGCCAAGATCTGCTTCTCAGAGGAAATATTATCTGCAAAGAGTATTATTCCTCCCACCCGGCGGCTTTGCGCATTCTCAACAAATGCCTCGGATACAGACTTTTCGGCCGTAGTCTCGCTAATTGCCTCCGGCGTAACGAAAAAGAGCTGCCAAAGCTTATCCTCAAGGCTCATTCCGCTCATTATCTCCTCAGTGCGTGAGACCGTGATTTCTAAAGCAGCTTCAATTGGCTGTGCGTTTTGGGTATAGCTGCTGTCCGTATAGCTGTTATCTGCCACGGTGCAGCCGGTGAGCAGCAGAAGTATAAAGAGAAGAAGTTTCTTCATAATTTCATTCCTATTCGCCGGCCGATGAATTATAGTAATTCTTTATAGCCGCAAAGGTTTCCTCACTGAGGTCATGCTCTATCTTGCAGGCATCCTCGCTCGCAGTCTTTTCGCTGACTCCCAGCTTGATCAATATAGCTGTCAGCAGCTTGTGCCGCTCATAAATGCGCTCGGCAATTTGAAGTCCGCTTTCGGTAAGCTCGATGTGGCCGTGAGGATCCATCGTTATATATCCGTTGTTACGAAAATTCTTCATTGCAACGCTGACGCTGGGCTTACTGAACCCCAGCTCCGTGGCAACATCTATGGAGTGGACCTCTCCCTTTCTGAGCTTGAGCATGAGTATGGCCTCAAGATAGTTTTCGGCGGATTCCTGTATCACCATAGTTTTTCCCTCCATTATATAGTATGTATGATTATTCCCCTATTAATTTGCAGCCGCAGCTATACCCATTTTCGCTCTTTCGGTATTTTTTACATTGCGGCTATACAAAGGCAATGCCTTTCTATGGTAATTATATCACATAAATAAAACTTTTTCAACACAAATTTTTCCTCATATCCAAGGCTTCTTCCCGACTATATTACAAAACAAAAAAAATATTTAAAATATTTTGTAAATTCTCTTGCAAAATGATAAAAAATGTTGTATGCTATAGAAGACGACCTTTACAGACCATAGGAGGGGTAACCATG
This sequence comes from Oscillospiraceae bacterium, assembly GCA_022508735.1. Lineage (GTDB taxonomy): Bacteria > Bacillota > Clostridia > UMGS1883 > UMGS1883 > JAFLUQ01. The sequence goes on from JAFLUQ010000006.1 coordinate 11,612, forward strand.
GAAACCAACCACACCACGCAGATCGAGATCAATCGCTCAAGAGATGCCGAGATAGAGTCTATCATCGACAGAGTTCACGCTGCACTGATCGAAAAGGGGTATAATCCCATCAGTCAGCTCGTAGGCTATATCATGTCCGGCGACCCCACCTATATCACAGGGCACAAGGGCGCCCGCAGCCTTATAACCAAAGTTGAACGAGATGAAATTCTCGAGGTGGTATTCAAGCGCTATCTTGCCTCTAAGCCTATCAAATAAAAACAACGGGCCGACATTGTCGGCCCCTTATTTTTAATAACCCTACAAATCGAAGATTTGTATAGCTGTGATGTGGAGGTTGTCATAAAAGTAAGCATGGGTATAACTACAGTTGCAAATTAACGGTATAACAAAGGTGATTTTATGAAAAAAGCTATTTCTGCCATAGAGCTCGCCGATTTCATGGGAATATCGCTTCGTGCTCTCCGCAAGCTGGACGAAAGCGGAGAGCTGCGAGCCTTCCGCCGCGAAAACGGACGCCGTTACTACACCGGAGATCATATACAAACTGCCCTTAAGATCATGGGCGGCGCAGACGTGAAGGAAGTTGAGGTCTCCTTCTGCAAAAACGGAATTTCCTCTATGTACGGCAAGCTATGCGTTCCGGCAAGGCTCTTGGCCAAGCTTGGCATAACGCCCGAAAGTCCCGGCTGCTATATGAGCTGTGACGGTGAAAAAATCATATTTACGAAAGAACGCCCCGAATAGAGTCTATCCTACCATCTATTTTGCCTCGGCATACTTTTCCAGCGCCCGCTTTTTCATGTAACCCCGCAGGTGGTCAGTGGAGTACTCCATTTTCTCCGCGATCTGTTTCCAGCTCATATCTAAAACATACCTATAGTAGAGCACATTGCGGTGCGGCTGCCCGAGACTTTCTATCCTTCTGCGTATCTCCGCTGTTTCACGCTCACAGCGAAGTCCTTTGAGTTCCCATTTGGCCTGTTCAACAGTCATTTTTTACCCTCCTGTTTATCTTTTATAATATAGACGACGAAGGGCGGGAAAAAGTTCCCGATTTTTTCAAATTTTTTTAAAAAAATTTTTTCGGAGATATTTTATGAAACAAGTTTACGAAAAATGTATGCTCTGCCCGCGCGAGTGCGGAGTCAACAGATATACAGTCCGCGGTCACTGCGGCGTCGGGGCTGAAATAAAGGCCGCCAGAGCAGCCCTTCACCACTGGGAGGAGCCTTGCATCAGCGCTGACCGAGGCAGCGGCACGGTATTTTTCAGCGGCTGCAACCTTGGCTGCGCATACTGCCAGAACGAAAAAATTTCCCGCGGCGGCGCGGGAAATGAGATTAGCGTAAGTCGGCTTGCCGAGATATTCCATGAACTCGAGGAAAAAGGCGCGCATAATATAAATCTCGTCACGCCTACACATTTTGTTCCCTCCATAATAGAAGCGCTCGACATATACCGCCCCAATATTCCGATAGTATATAACTGCGGCGGCTATGAAAGCATTGATACTCTTAAAATCCTCAATGGCTACATAGATATATATCTGACCGATATAAAATATTACAGCGACGAATATGCGATCAAGTACAGCCGTGCACCGGGATATTTTGAGATAGCACGCACAGCGGCCCTTGAGATGATCCGCCAATGCTCCTTGGAATACGATGGAAACGTGATGACAAAGGGCGTTATCGTCCGTCACCTTTGCCTCCCCGGCCTCAGGAATGACAGCATAAAAGTGGTGGAAGCACTGGCAGAATTCCCGAAGGATAGCTTTGTTCTCAGCCTTATGAGCCAGTACCTTCCCTGCGGTGACCTTAGCCGCTTTCCCGAGCTCACGCGCCGGGTGACTTCGTTTGAATATAACAGCGTAGTAAGCCGCGCCGTAGAATTGGGCCTCGTGAACGGCTACACACAGGAGCGCGGCAGCGCCAAAGACGTATATATCCCGGAATTTGACGGAGAGGGAATATAAAATAATATGATCTAAGCACAAAAGCGCCCGATGTGGCGCTTTTGTATGTTGACATGATTCAATCACGCTGAAACAAATCACGAGTATAAACTTTTTCTTTGACATCATCCAGACAGCTGTCATAACGGTTTGCAATAATAGCTTGCGCCCGTTTCTTAAAAGTATCCAGATCATTGATCACTTTGCTGCCAAAAAAGGTAGAACCATCCTCCAGCGTCGGCTCATAAATAACAACAGTTGCCCCCTTTGCCTTGATGCGCTTCATTACGCCCTGAATTGAGGACTGACGGAAATTATCGGAGTTGCTTTTCATTGTAAGGCGGTAAACTCCGATAACTACCTCCATCTCTTTATTTGCATCGTAAGCACTGTTTGCTCCATATCCACCGGCGATTTCCAAAACACGGTCAGCAATAAAATCCTTTCGGGTGCGGTTAGACTGCACGATAGCCGTCATCATATCCTGTGGAACATCGTCATAGTTGGCAAGAAGCTGCTTGGTGTCCTTCGGCAGACAGTAGCCGCCATAGCCAAAACTCGGATTGTTATAGTGACTGCCGATTCTTGGGTCAAGGCACACACCCTCTATTATCTGCTGTGTATTCAAGCCTTTCATCTCGGCATATGTATCAAGCTCATTAAAATAGCTGACCCTTAATGCAAGATATGTATTTGCAAACAGCTTGACAGCCTCAGCCTCGGTAAAGCCCATATACAAGGTATCAATATTTTCCTTGATTGCCCCCTGCTGAAGCAATTCCGCAAATGTGTGTGCGGCCTTGACAAGCCGCTCATCCTCCATATCCGTACCAACAATAATGCGGCTGGGATACAAATTGTCATAGAGCGCCTTGCTCTCACGCAAAAATTCCGGGCTGAAAATGATATTCTTGCTGCCGGTTTTCTCACGGATAGACTGGGTATATCCCACCGGTATTGTTGACTTAATAACCATTATTGCATTAGGATTGTACTTCATCACAAGGTCAATAACCGCCTCAACCGCACTTGTGTCAAAGAAGTTTTTCTTGCTGTCGTAATTTGTAGGCGCTGCAATCACAACAAAATCTGCATCCTTGTATGCCGCTTTTGCGTCAAGAGTGGCAGTAAGATCAAGCTCCTTTTCAGCAAGGTATTTTTCAATATAATCGTCCTGAATAGGTGATTTTTTATTATTGATCATATCTACCTTTTCAGGAATAATGTCAACAGCAACAACTGTATTGTACTGCGCCAACAGAGTTGCAATGGATAAGCCAACATATCCTGTTCCCGCTACTGCTATTTTCATTTGTTAATTCCTCCAATGTAATATTCCTTGTACCATTCATCAAGCTTCCGCATACCTTCTCTTAGCGGCACTTGTGGACGTAAAATAAAATCATGCTCCAAAGCTTTCAACTCTGCATAGGTAACAGGCACATGGTACAAGCTCCTTATTATGCATCAAAATCATAATCTTCTGGCAGTACTCCTGCACTTATTTAATCTTTCTGTTCACATTTCTCCCACATCTATATAAATCATCTTATTTTATGTTGTTTTAATGTTTTTCCGGCAAATTTCATTACGATCTCAGCAACATCTTTGCAGAAATAGAGGGAAAATACTATTGCGAATACAATACCAATTATTCTTATAAAGATACTTGTTTGATAATAACATACAAACGTGACTGACAGCGCAATAATCAACATCACCAACGTTCTGACTTTCAGATGCAAATTGATGATTTTTTTTGTGTCGTACATTCTATAAACCATTGCGCAAAAATAAGCCACAAAAGTAGAGATCGCTGCCGCAAACAGTCCAGCTTGTCTTATCAATATGATATGAAGTACAATGTTCACAATTCCCGCAAAAATAGTTGTTTTTGCTATTTCTTTTGTTTTTTTAGTTGCAACATACACAACGCTCCCTAATCCAATTGTAATGTTAAGAAGCATTGCAACCATATATATCGGAATTGTGTCATAAGCTTGTGTAAAAGCCTTATTGATGAGTAACGGGAATACAATCGGAAGCACTGATATTATAAGAACACACATTGCCGAAAAAAGTCTTAGTATTTTATCGAAAATTGTATTGAAGTAGGTTTCCCAATCTTTGTCATTCCAGTGTACTGTTGCAAACTCTTGCCATGAAAGCAGGAATATTGAAAAAACCGTCTGAAATATTGCAGGAAATTTATGCGATACAGCTAAGATCCCATTAGCTGACGTTCCCAAAAAATAATTTACTATGGTTCGGTCAGAAGAATTAATTATCCATAGAGAGAGCGTGTTCGGTATCAGCGGAATTGAGTATGCAAGCATCTTTTTTATAGTGACTTTGTCAAATGCTTTGATATCTATATAACAAAAAATTTTAAGTTTCCATGCTAACAGAGCCACACTTGACACATGCCCTATTATTGTTGCTATCAGCATTCCATGAACACCTTTATGTAACCCCGCAATAAAAACTACATTCATAAGGATATGGACCGCAGCAGATGTAAAGCTTCCAAGCGAATATAACGCTGTCATCTTAAATCCTCTGGCAATTTGAAGTAACCACGAAGAGTATGATGATAAAATAAGCATAGGGATAAGATAATATGCATACGGTATTTTTATATTATAGAACAGTATACATTCTCCTATGACGAAAATAATATTCATTCCGGTAATAACAGTGGCAGAATTAGTAACTATATCAACTTTTGAAGCTCGCTCTGAATCAACACTCAAGAGATATCTGAATGCTCCCTGCTCAACCATTAAAGTTAAAATTGGGAGAAATAATCGAATGTAAGTGTTGAACAAGTCAACAGTGCCATACTCCTCAGTTGATAACAGAGCAGTATATAACGGAAGAAGTAGGAAACTAACAAATTGCGTAGATATTTTACCAATTGCTATGATTGCTGTATTTTTTACCAGAGATTTTTCACGACCCATTTCTCACTATCTTCCTTCAATTAATCTTGTTTTGCCCACTCATAGACCTGGACAACATTCTCGTTGATTGCAGCAGAGTGATAATAACCATCATTAAAAATGTATAATTTATCTTCGATCACACAACAGCCTTCTACTGCGTATGAATCAAGCAGTTTGCAGTAAACATCTACAGCTCCCGAAGTTAAATCAACCTCACCTAAATAGTTATCACTTCCATTATAGTCCGCTCCAACTGTAAAGAATATCTTGTTATCTATCAGCATTATCTGATCCTGATCACGATAATTACAACGAAATCTCTTTTTGACCTTGCCATCTTTAGCGATATTGATCAGATAATTCTTAAACCCCAATATCCAAATGCTATCAGAATCTGCGTCATAGGCTATTCCATTGGGATGCCTATACATATTAGGTAACTCTACCCGTCTTATCATTTTCCCGTTTTTATCGACTTCAAAGATATCCTTACTATCAGTAAACCACAACGCATCATCTTTATCATCATAAGCGACACCTTGCAAACTCATATCTGTATTGTCTATGACATAACTACTCAGGTCGATTTCATCAAGGTATTCGAATGTTTTGGTCATTTTTATAAGCGCGGGACGTAGCTCTCCTTCATACGGTCTCATGCGCCCATAATACCCCCCACACGACATCTTCAGAACAATCATACGCCAACCCGGTGCAAGTAAACCCTTCGGCAAAATTTGATATGTTCGGCAAAGAATAAGTATTAATGGGTAGCAGAGTGCAAACATCATCACTAAATTTTTCGCTGAAACTAATCTGCTGGCACGATATTTTGCGAACGCAAAGGACACATAATATGCTTATCAACAGAAATGACACCAATAGATATTTCTTGATTGCATAATTCTTAACCATTCTTTTTGAACCTCTTCATTAGCTTGTCTTTATTTGTTTTCAGGATATTAACACAATGCCATGGATAGTCCAAATAAAATTTTATTTTATCTATTCCCTCTATTTTTGTATTTGTATTAGAAAGCTTTGTCGAGAATGCTTTTTGAATATCATCACTCAACCAATGGTTTCCCTCGTTATCAACCCGGTCACGTATATCCGCATATGTAGGTGTTTCTATTTTGGGAATTACACCTAAGCTCATAAATGCATGCGCATTATAGCAGAAAGGCTGCTTGCAGTGTTTACCGATCGGCCTAAACTTTATCGGTTTACTGACGTCCTTGTAAATATTCTGATTCGGCAAACAACCATAGCATTGTCTAGCTTCTCCTGTAAGTAAATTTACATAAAGACTCCAACTTCCGGCATAACAAAACTCAGCTCTTTTAACGTCGAATACTGAATATTTAAAATTAAACATATTCGACTCAAACTGACCCCATATCCTCAAATACTCGTCAATTGGCATTTTTGTTAAAATCTTTCGACCATTGTTATCATCTCGCCCTATAGTAAGATGACACAAAGCCCCTACTTTTTCTATACATATACGTTTGATATCATCAATATGAGGAACAAGCTCATCATTTGGCATGAGCTCGATCGTAAACGAACAGCCCGCCTGACGCATCATCCTAACATTATCAAAGAAGCGATCTATCCATTGCCTTTCTTTGAGTTCAAGATAGTGAAAAGAGAATTTAAACTCCAACCTGGACAGATATTCGACCGGCAATTGCGCAATCTCTTGAAAACGATTAGTTAATGTTCCATTAGTAACAACCTCAAGGTAATGCCCCTGCTTTAGCAATATACCAATTATATTCGTCATTTCTTTCGGTATAAGGGTTTCACCTTTCCCTGTTAAATTAATGATACAAGGTCCGCCTAGCCTTTCTGAAGAAAGCGCTTGCCCAATCAGTTCAGGCTGAAGCTTACACTCGCTATTATTTCTTTCCCATTCATTGAGCTGTGAAATATAACAATAATGGCACTTAAGATTGCATGCTTGGATAGGCACATTTACAGCAATCAGTTTTTTGGGAGCAGTATTATGCATTTAATCCACCTCATTAACAAAACAATTCTGCAATTTGTTTTTTATATTCATCACAATTGGTAAGCCTGAAAAAATTTTGATTTTTGAGCTTTTGCAATTCTTCAAAAGCACATTCCAACAATTCCGGACTGTCTACGTATTTTATATACTCTAATTCTTTGATCCAGTTATAAACGCCTTCTACTTTATGTGTTGAATTATCAAATGCTATACACGGAGTTCCTGTTAGCGCCGCCATTACCATTGCGTGCAGCCTGTCAGTGATAAGCAATTGAAGGCTTGCTATTTCGTTTAATTTATTGCTTAACGCTATTGAACGTTCCTTATTCCCGATTCCTTTATGTAATATTGTATCAACCGACACCCAACTAAACCCATTTTTTTCGATGAAGTTAATTATTGTATCACGTGTTTCCTTTGTAATAGATACTTCAACATCATCTCTGAAACAAAAACCTACGTTTCCGGAGCGCGAACACTTTTCCGTCATGCTATAGCGACTTTCCGTCAACAATGCCATATCAGGTACAAGCAGAGCTTGGTCGCTATTCATGCAAAACCCATTATCTGTTATTAATTTAAACGTATTGCTCTCTCGCGCGCAAAAATATAAATCCTTATGAGCCTTGTATATTTTTATTCCAAGCTCCAAATATCCGATATCATTTTTATAAAATGCAGTTTGCGGCATTATGACAATTCTATTATTGGGAAATTCAGAGATTATCTTTCGAACAAAATCCTCATGTATTCTCCATTCCGTGCCCAACCATCCTCCGCCTGAAATTGCTATTATATCATCTTTGCGAATATGCTTCTTAATGTACGGTAAAAAAGCTCTTGAGAAGCGCATTGAGCACTCAATCACTGTCATTTCAGGTATATATTTAGCATAAAATTGCATTTCGGATTCTGCTATAAGGTGGTCACCAAGATTTCCATGACGAGGTGTTCCAATCAAAAATATTCTTCTACCTTTAGCTTTCTTTATTGAGAAGACTGTCATAATGGATCTCGGTTCTTCTCTAAGCATTGTAATTACAGGTCTATAAGCAATTGTAGCATTGCGCATTTTATTTAACAGAATTAAGATATCGGGGACAAACCTTCCCAGTGGAACAAGTTTCTTATAGTACTTATAATGTTTTTTTTCGCGTTTTATCAAGTCTTGCAATGCTTTTCGGTTCTCTTTGCGCTCTTTTTTGTCAAGCTCACTATATGATCCCAGTAAGTTTAATATCTTGAACTCACAGTATTTCATACATGCCATTTTTTCATTTAGTGACCATGAACAGTTATCAAAGAATCTGCTTACTTGATGGATTGCATAGCCATATCCCTCCAACACCTTTTGATAACGTCTTGTATTTAATATTGAGCCTTCTCTATACCTCCTTTTATATAATTTATCTGGAATAATTTCAGTCCGTTCTGCCTGAATATAAGAAAGAAATGAAACATCTTCATCCTCATGAATAATATGCTCGTTAAAAAGAAGATTTAGCGATCTTAGATATTCAAGCCTATACATTCTAAGACATATAGATGTTATATATTCATTTACCTTGTAAGATTTCGCAATTGCATCCCTTCCACGTAAAACAACATCAAAACCTTTCGTTCTTTTATAATGATTCATCACTGGAACCTCAGCATTATCGGAAAAGCTTTGTGCCCCATACAACAAAATATCCAACTTATCTCTTTCTGCAATTTCAATAAGCTTTCCTAAAGAATTCGGTTCAAAATAATCATCACTGTCAATAAAAAGAATATATTTCCCTGTTGCAGCTCTAACACCAAAATTTCTTGCACTTCCTAAACCGCCATTAGATTTATGAATGACACAGACATTTCTTCGGCTATCTGCATACTCATCACAAATTGATTCAGAGCCATCATCAGAGCCATCATCAACGAGAATAATTTCATAATCTTCTATATCTTGATCCAATAAACTGTCAACACATTCATTTATATATGGTTTGACATTATATACCGGTACAATTACGCTAAGCTTTGGTGTGCTCATTTGTTACAAATTCCCTTCACTAATATTTTCTGCTTTGTATGATACGTCGGCTTCATCTCCGTGAATTATGTGAAATCGACTGCAGATGTCTTCATCCATACCGAGTATATAGCGTGAAATCCCATTTCCGCAATTCCTTCATAATTACTGCCCAGGCAATCTGGAAAAATCAATGATCTTCATTATCTTACTTTCAACATCTTACATACCCTTAAACGGAATAAGAAATGTATATCTTGTTATAATCGGTATATTTTTCACATGATACAATTTAATGTATTTAAGTAGTGTTTTTAAGCCATATTTTCTTTGAATAACTTTATATAAATATTTTAATGGCTCGTTCTTTGTTGGTATACTTTCCCACTCTTCTTTTGACAGTCGATCTTTTAAATATATATACTTGTTTATAAATACTTCCGTCCTGATATAATATGTGCTTTCTGACATTGATTTTGTCAAAGTATTTTCTCCTTCAGTCACACAATATATCGTTCTTTCATCAACTATAAATGATTTAAGGTGATACCCAATCTTTGCTGAAAACATTACATCATTGCTGTATCTTGTGCTATCAAATCTTATTTTGTTTTGATCAATCAAAGATTTACGAATGAGTTTAGACCATGGCACATTAAACTCATATCTTAATCTAGCTTCCGCTCCTTGATTTTTTGACAAATATTCGTTAATTCTTGTTACGTATGGAATTTCTCGCACACCTTGCTTGCCTGTTTTCAAGTTTTTGCTTGTTGGAAGAAAGAAAACCACATCCAAATTTTCGCAAAAATATTCTGAAACAATATCAAACCAACTATTTACAAAATAATCATCAGCGTCTGCAAATAAAATCCACTTCCCCGTTGCATTTTCTATTCCAACATTTCTACTTGCGCCTGCACTTTTTTTCCCTGTATCATTTACAAAGAAATGAACATTGCAGTCTAAAAATTTTTTTTTGCATTCTCTATATTCTTCCAAATATTTATCGGAATTATCATCCACCACAATCGCTTCAACCTTATCCGGATTACATTCAAATATACTATCTAGTAATACTTCTAATGTTTTAGGCGAATTATAGTGTGGTATGATGATTGACAGATTAATATCTCTCATTTTACTTATTTTATCCTCTTCTTTATTTTTTCATGAAAGAAATTGGTTATTTTAACATGCTGCAATAAAGCCTTTCTATCCGTATAATCTCATCCTCTACTGAATAACCTTTATCATCTAATTCTTTATAGCAAATACTCCTATCAGCTTTCTGCTGCCTTGAAGCATCCAAAACTTTAAGCGCCCAATCTTTATAAGAATTATCCAAACTATATGAAAAAGTGTTATCTGCAATCATGGCATCCTGCGGTATACAATCAGATAATAAACATGGTAGCCCCTCACATTCTGCCTCCAAAACCACATTGCCAAATCCTTCATAAAGCGATGGAAACCAAAATAGATCCATACCTGCATATATGACGTTCATATCTTTTCTTATACCTAAGAAAAGGATATTATTTTGTAAGCCTTTCTCCTTAACCAATGCTTCCATTTCTTTTCTGCTGCCGCCGTCACCAACAAACCATAAAGAGGTATTTGGATTTATTTTATGTATTTCAGCGAAAACTTCTATCATAAACCTATGGTTTTTTGCAGGAAGAAAGGCGCCGACATTGCCAATTACTATTTTATCTGTACAATTTAGTTCTTTTCGTATTGAAATACGATTTGATTCATCAAACTTAAAGTTATCTATTATTATGCCATTGTGATATACACTAAAATCACCGCCGGCACCAAATAGCCACTCACCCGCCATTTGAGAGACTGCAATTCGTGTAACATCAAGCCGATTTAGCTTTATTTTGTTGATATTATGGAATAAATTTGTGACAAACCTTGTACTTGTCCCCGCATTTCTGCTATGTACGACTACTTTACAGCCATATTTCAGTGCTAACTTAACAGGTAGAATATAGCTTAGAGTATTAACATTGAAATGAAAGATGTCAAATTTTTTTGATGCAAATAGTCTTTTTAAATCTGATCTGTTTCGAGATACTGAGACATTTCTTGGAGTCACCTTGTAAAAATCGCAACCGGATGCTTTCAACTCCTCATAAAAGAAAGGGATATTTCCTTCACCGGTCATATCAATGAAGTTGAAATGAAATTTGCTATGATCGATATTATCCCAAATTTTTTTGAGATACGTTTCGATACCACCCCTGTTTGTACTTAATCCGAATAATAATACTTCTATCATATTAGCGGTATTTCCTTTCTCATAGTCATTGCCCATAGAGTCTTGGCTCTAATGTAAGATTAACTACATTAGGACGCAATAAAAAAGTATTTTACCTCTACCTGCCATTTTTAAATAAAACCCGCGCATTCTGAAGTTCTCATACCTTTTTGTGTGACACTGTATAAAATCAGATACAGCACCACCATCTTGTCCCGGTGTCTAGTAGCTGTTCCCGTATTAGAAGTGCCCCATGCAAACACAAATACAGTACACATAGCAAGGATCAATAAAACAACTGTGATCCTCTTATTCGTTGTTTCTCCGCTCTTTAAGTACTGTATCGCACTGGTTATTGCCAACAAGTAGAACATTGAGCTGAAACAAAAAGCAATAATGTCAGACAGTCCTCGCCACTGCCAAGGGAAAGGTGAAAACAGGAAATATACGATCCTTGGGATTGTGAAAATCACCATATTCAATGGATTATTACTATTCCCGACATATGCAGCATAGGATGAATCGCCTTCATCGTTTGTATTTGCCACATCTCCAAGACTTTCTACACCCTGCATTTTTCCGAACAGCGTATCTGAGTAATTATTAAAAAGAAAAATAAAAACAAATAGAAATACAACTGCAAGGAGAATGCTTTTGACGGAAATTTTCAGTTTTTCCTCTCTGCTATCATATAACAGCCTTACTGCAATATATCCCACTGCAAGGCCGACAACTCCGCTGTGAAACCATGCTCCAAGAAAAACGAATATAAACGCTGCGGCAAAAAACATTTCGTTTTTCTGCGTGAACCATCGTACAAAACAATATAGCGATATTGATACAAACATTGTTACAATTGATTCTCTCAAAAAAATGGATGAGAGTATTGCAAAATTCGGAAGCAGACACAAAATATACATACTTTTATTTTTTGCAATATCATCCTCTATCAATTCATCAAGTATCATGCCCGCCATGTGCATAGCAACCACTGAGCAAAGCATCAGCAAAAACTGAGAAAAAAGCCTTGATGTTCCGATAAATTTGAAGACCATCGACATAAAAATGGTGAACTCTTCATTTCTATTTGTTTTTCCAATTGTCGCCAGTTCTGACGCAGTACGATAAAACATAGAACTGTCTGCACCGCTGTTTGGCAAGTGATATATATTTTGCCCATAGAGGTCAAAAAACAAAAGAAAAAGCCTGAACAAATACCCTAAAAACAATGGTACTGAAATATTTTTCAATCGCTCGTTCTTTCCCAACTCAAATAAATATGCCACAGAGAAAACAATAATCAAGACAGTTGCAAAAGAGTCTGACACTTCGTTCACCCCTGCAGTATTAAAGAAAGCTAAAATCAGGCATTCTGATATGAGCGTCAGTACAGCTATCATTGTTTATCTCCCTCATTTGCGCCTTAAATCAACACTAAAACACGCTACAAACAGCCTATTTTTGCCGAGCGCTTCTTTTCTGCCATTTTCTATAAAGCTCTATTGCTTTATATGGAACAATCGATTTAAAAGCCGTCACAACGGCAGGCTTTATGATCCACCATCGGGGGTAGCCTAATAGTTTAAATCCAAACAACGTTGTTTTAAAAGCGCCCCACCGCGTTTTAAAGGTGCGCCGCCTGATTGCCGCCATATCCTCGCGAATAAGATACAAAGCCTCTTGCAAATTACAACCTTGAAATCCCGCATGATAAAACCGGAACCATAAGTCATAATCCTCGGAACGTGCTGTTCGATCAACTACGGTATATCCGCCCAGTCCATCAAACACTACCTTCCGTGCAAGAATAGTAGGATGAAAGAAAGGGTTATTATTTCGCAGCGCGTAATAATCCGGTTCAGCCTCAGCATATATAATATCCGAAAATCCCTCGGCATCAAATCGCTGCATTGCACAGCCAACAAGATCATATTCCGGGTGTTCTTTCAGAAAAAACAGCTGCTTTTCAAAGCGGACAGGCAGAGAAATATCATCCCCGTCCATTCTGGCAATAAAATCGCCCGTGGCATATTCCAAACATCGATTTAAGCTATATGCCAATTTACGATTCGTTTCATTTCTTATCAAAATGATTTTATCGGGATAATCATCTGCATATCTCTTTGCCACCTGATATGTATCATCTACAGAGCCATCATCACATAATATCAATTCCCAGTTTTTATAGGTCTGATTTAAAATAGAATCGATTGCCTCAGGTAAAGTTGCCGCACAGTTATAGATTCCCATGATTACTGATATTTTCTCATTCTCATGGATTAGACATTCTTTCATACGACGCTCCTACTGCTATGGCTTATATAGAATTCTTCTATCATTCTTGCAGAATGATGGATATCATATCCTGAATCTAAAATTACATGCTTCGTATTTTTTCTTATTTGACCAATATGTTTTTCAATTGAACTGATCCACTTTTCTTTTTCATCATTATTAATGAAAGAACAATTACCGGTGATATCAACTTCTTCTGTAACTGCTGTGCTGCATATACATGGCAGACCTGACGCCTGGGCTTCGATCAGAACTACAGGAAGCCCCTCATAAATGGATGGTAAAATAAATACATCCATTGCCTGTAAAAGGTCATGTACATCACTTCTATTTCCTAAAAGAATGATATCTTTATCTAAACCCAACTGATTGACCTTATTTTTTACATCAGACATCATCGGTCCGTCGCCTATCCAAAGTAGCTTCGAATCGGAATTTTTGTTATGATACATTAAAAATATATCAATTATGCCGTAGGGATTTTTGATCTCATATATGCTGCCAACAGTTCCAATAACATATGAATCACCCAATCCCAGCTCACTGCGAATTCTTTCTCTCACTTTATCGTTATATGTAAATTTATCGGTATCAATCGCATTTTTTATCACTGTAAAGTTTGTGTTTGGAAACATCCATTTTCCGGCGTTTTCTGAACAAGCAAAGTGATACTCAGAATTTTTTTCAACGGTGCTTATTAAATATTGTTTTATAAAGCCATCTATTTTGCTGCTGTGCGAATGCGCAATTGTCGTTCTTCCCATTTTTTCGGCAATCTTTAGATAGATGCCAGCCAAGGTATAATAATGCCCATGAATGATCTGATGTTCAGTATGCTCTTTCAAATGTTTTTTCCACCAATTGCAATACTGAATGTGATTATAGACTTTATATACAGGTGCTGTATAAATTCTGCCTCCTAAAGACACTATCTCCTCTTCATATGCACCTACCGCATTACCATGCTTTACAAAATCGAACTGCACTTTTTCTCTATTGATATTTCTATAGATATTCATGCACATGCTTTCAGCTCCACCACGTCCAAGCAGCGAAAACACGCATAAAACCCGTATTGGATCTGATCTTTCTCTACAATCATTCATATATATTACTCAATTCTTCCTTTACACTTTCAAGTCCATAATTTGCAGCAAAATTCTTGGCATTACCAATAATCAAATCAGCATTTTTTTCATCATCAAGCAATTTAAGCACTCTATCTGCCATGGATTCAATATCATCAACTTCCACTAAATATCCCGTCTCCCCATCGCATATAAGCTCACGATGCCCACGATTATATGAAGCAACTACACCTGTTCCCGAAAGCATAGCTTCTACAATATTTAGCGGCAAGCCTTCCCTTTTGCTGCATGAAACTAATACATCGGCTATATGCTGATAATCCTGCAAATTAGTTACATAACCAAGCATCCGAATATTATCTTCTAAACCACAACGCTTAATTTCACATTCAAGATTATCTTTCTCGGGACCGTTGCCTGCAAGCAGCAGCCGGGCATTTGGGTAATATTTAATTACTTCCTTCATCATATGTATTGCCATAGTCTGATTCTTATTAGGCAGCAGCTCGCCGACACAAAGAATAAGCTTCTGATTTGGTTCAAATCCCATTTCCGTCTTGATGCGCTGCTTTTCAGTTTTATCAACAGCAAAATATCGCTGTTCATCAACGCCTACCCCATGCATTCTATAAGTCCGACAAAAAAACTTCTTCTCAGCAAGAGCGTAATCCTCTTCGGTGATAGTAATAAGCTTGTCGGTCATGCGTGAGAATATTTTTTCAATCGGATAAAATACGAGCCAATTTTTTAGCGGTGCTCCCTTATAAAAGTGAAAACCGTGTGCGGTATAAAAAATTTTTGTCCCGCTTTTGCGCGCTTTACGTGCTGCGAGACGAGTGACTATTCCGCCCATTGGAGTGTTACAGTGAATAATGTCATAATGACCGGACTCAATAATACACTTAAGCTCTTTATATGCCTTTATATTGTCAGTGCTTTTAGGCGACCGAGAAAACGGCACATCAAAAACCTTGTCTGCAAAATCTAATTGAAGGCCGTTTTTTTCTGCCAAGTTATTTCTTGCAGCTACATGAACCTCCCATCCATGCTCATGAAGCATATCCGCCAGTGGTCTGTGAAATTGGCATATATGGCTTTGTACGGTAGCAGTTAGAAGTGCTTTCATATGATACCTCATGTATAAAATTTCGAGTCCTAAAATGGCAAAATTGAATTCAACGTAAATATGACATTCAACATAAATGCACGGAAGGCTGTTTCTTTCATGTTTACTACCCGGATATTCATATCATAAAGCTCCGGATTGAGTATCTTTTTCATATCCAAATGATGCCTATCGCTTATCCGTTTCTCCAACGGCACCCTGAACATCAGATCCAAAAACTTACGATTGTTATATATGATCGTTATATCGGTGTATATCTTCATTTCAGATATATTTAAGCCGCCCCAGCTTCCCCATGTGACCTCGTTATAGTGCATATCTGCAGGAGGATATTGGGCAGGAATTTTATCATATTCAAATTCCTTTATATACCTATCAAATATAATATCCACTTCATGCGCCAGTTTTCTGTTAAAAATAAATATCTTATAAAGATTCCGGAACAGCTTTGCTGACAGCTTCGGCATAGACTTTCGACCATAATGCTTATACCAGTAAGCGCGTATGGTCTCGGACACCCATGATTTCACCTCGACATCCGCATCAATATTTTGTATCAAAAATACGCGCTTTCTATATTCGTTTGCATTTCCTCTCGCAATATATCCGTTATTGTGATCAATAATTTTTACTATTTCATCGTAATTTTCAAGTTCATCTGTTGTATCCGGTATATTGTAAAGAATCCTATCGACGTTAAACCTCTGAGAAATTTTTTCAGCTGCATCTGCGTCTATAGTTTCCTTTTCGGCGGATACATAGCTGAATGTTTTAAATCTGTCATAAATTCCATTGGCGGCAGCAAAAGTCGTGTTGCTGTCAATTCCTCCCGTAAGAGAAATATACGGCTTTGTCCACTTTTTGGACACAAGCTCCATGTTATTCTTAAGGATTTTTGCTCCTTCGGCTATAACTTGCTGATACTCTTTTTCCGTATTGCACTGTTTTATGTCACGAAGCGGGTAAAACCTACGATGCGAAACTCTATTGCTGTAATAATAGGCTATATCAGGAACGATACGTTTAACCTCATCAAACTGAGACATATCTCCCGGAAGATAAGGCCCCATAACACGATAATACCATTTATATTCCGTCAACTCTTTTGCCGTTTCGCTCATGCTAAGATCACAGATATCTCCGATGAGCTGTGCATGTGAGGTAAGGTAGAAATTTCCGTCTACAACACCGTAGTAGGCAGACTGCATTCCCGATGGATCAACTATGTATTCAATGCCTTTATCTCCAACAACGCCATATACAAATATGCCGGTCATTTCGTCTATACGCCCCTGATAATCATCTGTACCATAAGACAATGCGATCCGTTCCAATACCTTTTCTTCGTGATATTCCATGCTGAAAGGGTTATAGGCATGTCCGAACAGGAAAAAAGTTTTATCTTCACAAGAATATGTAGTTACTTTCTGCTGTTCATGAACATACGCTGTATATCTTCCGACAGATTTTGTACTCCAATGCCCCATAAAAGGATATTCATTGATTTTAAGATCATATCTATCAGTCAAAAGAAAGCCCCTGACAAATAGGTACTTTTGTAGTTCAGGTTTTTCTTGTATCATTTTTACAAAGTCATTCATTTTTTATTACCTTCTTTAGCTTGACACTTCATGATATTATTATTTATTAAATCACATAGTCTTTCGCCATTTCCGTCACCGATAAAGCTGTTGTGCGGTGTTAAAATCACATTTTCCGTATCCCATAGCGGACTGTTTTCTCTAAGCGGCTCACTATCAAACACATCTAACACTGCTCCGCCCAATCTATAATTCAAAGCTTCGATCAGTGCATTTTCATCAATGACAGCTCCACGGGATATATTCACTAAAACTGCACCCGTTTTCATCAGCATAAATTTTTCTGCATTCAAAAAACGGTGGGTTTCGTCTGTCAGGGGAATTGTCAACACCAAAATATCCGCTTTGGGAAGGCCCTCATTTAATCGTTCAAGTTCCAACATGCTATTATAATTTTCGTCTTGACGAGGAAAGAGATCCACTCCTACCACGTTACAGCCAAAGGCTTTAAACCGCTTTGCACACTCCGTGCCAACACTGCCGCAACCAACTATGCATACCGTTTTCCCGTACAGTTCCAATAATCCGCGGTGCTTTTCCCACCTATGCTCCGCCTGATTTTTTTGGAAAAATCGCGCTTGTTTATACAGCTGCAGCACGCCACAGATCGCAAATTCAGCCATAGGAATGCTGTACACTCCATGAGCATTGTGTATCTCAATATTATGTGCTTTTATGTAATCCATGGGAACCCGGTCATAACCGGCGCTGGTGAGCTGGATATATTTCAAATTAGCAAATCTCTCTATAGTGTGGTGCAGGAAAAGGCCGTTACATATAACCCCATCGACCCATTCATAGGCGCAGGGTAAAGCATCGGATTCATATTGCATAAAAATAACTTTATGACCATTGCTTTCTATTTCTGCAATATGCACAGTATCACCGCTCCATGACCCGGTGATCAACAGGTTCACACTCTCACCCCGCTATG
>JAFLUQ010000060.1 GCA_022508735.1 Oscillospiraceae bacterium
AGGTCTTTGACGCAATGCAGCGCCTCAGCATGAGCTTTTTCAACTCCAAGCACACGGGCAGCCTCATGAACCGCGTGAACAGCGATGCGCTGGACATTCAGTATTTCCTCAACGACGGCCTGCCGCAGTTTATAATCAACGCGATCACGATCATCGGCATAGGTACGGTAGTGTTTGTCACTAATCCTCTGCTGGCCGTGCTCATCATGCTGCCGGTGCCGTTTATAGTTTACATTATCAAAAAAGTTATCCCAAAATTCAAGCAATTTAAGTGGATAGGCTGGCACAAGTCCAGCAAGCTCAACAGCGTTATCAACGATACGCTTCAGGGCATACGTGTGGTAAAGGCCTTTGGTAAGGAACAGAACGAGGTCGGCCGCTTTGAGAATGCCACTCAGGAGCTCTACGACGTACGCGTCCGCGAGGGTCTTATGAGCGCCAAGATATTCCCGATGCTCAACTACCTCATGACTATCGGCGGCCTGTTTGTCTGGGGCCTCGGCGGCCATCAGGTGCTTCAGGGCCATATGACCTTCGGTACGCTGATGACCTTCGTTGGCTATATTGGCATGCTCTATGCCCCCATAAACTTTATGATACGCACCTACGACTGGTGGGCCAACTGCATGAACAGCGCCCAGCGTATATTTGAGATAGTTGACCGCCAGACCGACGTGCCCGAGGCAAAGGACCCCGTGGATATCGGCCGCATAAAGGGCGAGGTGGAGCTTCGCGACGTGACCTTTGCCTATGAGCCTAACAAGCCCGTGCTCCACAACGTGAGCTTCCACGTGCAGCCCGGCGAGATGATCGGCCTTGTGGGCCACAGCGGTGCGGGTAAGTCCACGATCACAAATATCATAACCCGACTTTACGACGTGAACGAGGGCGAGCTGCTCATTGACGGAGTGAACATCAAGAAAATACGCCAGAAGGACCTCCACGGACAGATAGGCATGGTGCTTCAGGATACCTTCCTCTTTAACGGCACCATAGCCGAAAACATTGCCTATGCCCGGCCTGAGGCAAGCATGGAGGAGATCGTTCGCGCGGCGAAGCTTGCCAACGCCCACGACTTCATCATGAAGCTGCCCGACGGCTATGAGACAGAGATAGGCAAGCGCAAGACCAACCTGAGCGGCGGCGAACGGCAGAGGATTTCTATTGCCCGAACCGTCCTCCTTGACCCGGCTATTCTGATTCTGGACGAAGCCACCGCCTCACTTGACACCGAGACCGAGCAGCAGATACAGGCCGCCCTTGAAACTCTCACCAAAGGGCGCACGACCATAGCTATTGCTCACCGACTCTCAACACTGAAGAACGCCAACCGCCTTGTGGTGGTTGAGCGCGGTGAGATCGCCGAGATAGGCACCCACGAGGAGCTGGCCAATAAGCCCGACGGCATCTATGCCCGCATGGTAGGCAGGCAGAAGGACGCCCTGCGCATTCGCGGAGTCGGCGACGAGGAGCAGCTGTAGTAGTTAGGAGTGAGTAATCAGGAATGAAAAAATATGCACTGCTGCTTTTAGTATTGATTTTTCCATATGTATTTATTACATACATTGCGGCCTCCATTATACAGCACCCTTATGCTGACGCGATCTTCATGAATAATCTTCTAAAGATGTTGATTCTGCTTACATTCCTGTTTACAATTTCTCTGATAGCAGCGGCGGTGACAGTTCTCCTCTGCGTCATCAGGAAATATGAACCCTCTGAGACTATGCGAATAAATCTTGTAATAAAGGTTGTGCACACGCCTGCATATATAGCTTTTATTGCTGCTACAGTTTATTGTCTATCTCCGCAGGCGACAAGTTTCTCCGCCATACTGGCGGGAGTGCTGCTGTCCGCCGCACTGTTTACGATAATGACTAACGCAATAACG
Source organism: Oscillospiraceae bacterium (assembly GCA_022508735.1). GTDB lineage: Bacteria > Bacillota > Clostridia > UMGS1883 > UMGS1883 > JAFLUQ01. The sequence continues at coordinate 1,892 of JAFLUQ010000060.1, forward strand.
GGTGTCGCCGGAATTATCCGTGCCAAAGCTGAGAATAAAATCAGCATCGTGGGCGCGGTGTTAGGTGTAATTATGCAGTTTGTGTTCTTTCTTGACGTGCTAAGTGCGACAGCACTGTATTTAAAAGTAAAAAACAACCCACACGGGAGGTAACATATATGAACAACAAACCTAATAAAATGGAGGCCTATGCCGACATAAACTATCTTACGCCCGAGAAGTGCGAATTTTATGAGACAGACGGCGGACTATTAGGCATGAAAATGGACGGCGAGGATCTTGGCCGCGTGGCGTTGCTCAGAATGTTCCCGCTGAGAAATCCGGCGAAGTTTATTTCGGTTCGGCGAGAAAACCGCGAGCGCAGCGACAGCCGCAAGGAGTACGGCGTAATTGAAGATTTAAGCGCCTTCTCCGGCGCACAGCGGGAGCTTATCGACAAGGAGCTCAGCCGCCGCTATTTCGTGCCGGAGATAACCAAGGTGACCAACGTCAAGGAAGAATACGGCCACACCTACTGGAATGTTGAGACCAACGCCGGAGAGAGAAGCTTCACGGTGTTCGACCTGAACAGCAATCTGCTTAACCTCGGCGGCGGCCGCGTCATGATGGTCGATGTTGACGGCAACCGCTACGTATTCCCCGACGTCAGCAAGATAGGCGAAAAGGCGCTGAGACTGATAGAGATATGGATATGACGCCAAAAAAGGACGTGATATAATGCAGCTGAATTACCCCCTTCCCACCGAAAGTGCAGCGGTGATCGAGCCGGTTTTGAGCGGAGAGGAAATTCTCTACTGCCTGCCATATGACCTGACTGCCTCGGGTCAGTTCACCGAAGGCTTTCTTGTTATAACTAAAACACGACTCGCTGTCATAAACGGCGGTGAAATAGAGCGGGTGGTTCCGGTGAATTCGCTCGACGGCATCTGCTGCGGTGAGTTGAATTCCTCGGGCATGCTTGAGGCCAACCCCACCGGCGACCCCTTTCCCATAGTGTTCTTCACCATGGAGCACATGGCCCGCTATTCAATGGCCGAAAGAATAATAACCGACCTTATCGACGGCGTGCAGCCCAGGGCTGTAAGCACCGATGACGAGAAAAAGTGCCCTAACTGCGGCCGCCCCTTTATCCGCAACACCCGTATCTGCCGCCATTGCAGCGACAGAATGGGCGTGCTGAAGCGCATATGGAAGGTAAGCCGCCCCTGCTGGGGGTATTACGCGCTTTTGCTTCTGATATTCTGGGCCAACAGCGGCTTCATGCTTTACTCGCCATACGTCAGCAAGCGGCTGATAGACGAGGTGCTGACCAAGTTTGGCGCGGGCAGCGAGCTGCTACCGCACCTGTTATGGCTCGTTGCTTTGACGGGCCTGTGCTCGCTGGCGACAACTATTATCGGCGCGCTGCGCGAGATTGTCAGCGCCAAGGCCAGCAACCTGTTCGTGCGCGACCTTCGTAACGACATCTATAAAAAGGTGCAGTCAATGCCACTCGGCTATATTGAAGAGAAGAATGCAGGCGACCTGATGCACCGCATAAACGGCGATACCGGCCGCATACAGCAGTTCATCCAGAACGTGGCCGTGCAGGCCATAAACGAGATATGCCTCTTTATCGGCGTGGCTATCGTTGTGGTCAGCTTTAACCCGATGATGGCACTGCTCATACTTATCCCCATACCGATAGCGCTGTTTTTGATAAACCGCATAAGCAGCTCAGTCCGCCGCCGCTATCACAAGCAGTGGCGCTGGATGGATAAGCTAACCGACGCTCTGAACAATGTGTTTAACGGCATCAAGGTCGTTAAGGTGTTCGGTCAGGAGGAGCGTGAGGTCAAGCACTTCGAGAGCGTTGCTTCATCTGTACGTGATATAACCTGCAAGACTGAGCAGTACGTCTACACCGTGTTTCCCATAATTCGTTTCCTTATCGGCTTCGGCAGCTACTTTGTTACCATGTACGGCGGAGCCCTGGTGCTCGGCAAGCAGATGGAGCTTGGTGAGCTCATGCAGTTCTCAACCTATGCCGGCTATCTCTACAGCCGCCTCGAGTGGTTCAGCATGCTGCCCCGCCACATCAGCCAAGCCATAACCAGTGCCCAGCGCGTGTTTGAGGTCATGGACGAGGATGTGCCGCCTGTGCCTACCGCACCCCTCAGCGCCGACGGTATCGAGGGATATGTGGACTTCAATAACGTGACCTTCGGCTATAAGTCATACAAGAGCGTGCTCAAAAATATTGACCTGAACGTTCAAAAGGGCGAAATGATCGGCCTTGTGGGTCACAGCGGTGCGGGCAAGTCCACCATGATAAACCTGCTCATGCGTCTGTATAAGGCCGACGAAGGCGAGATAAAGCTCGACGGAAACAGCCTTGAGGACTACTCTATATCAGACTATAAGAACAACCTTGGCGTGGTGCTTCAGGAGAGCTATCTGTTCAGCGGAAGCATACTGAACAATATCCGCTATGCCCGTCCCGATGCCTCGGACGACGAGTGTATCCGTGCGGCCAAGATCGCCAATGCCCACGAATTCATAATTAATCTGCCCGATGGATATGATACCTATGTGGGCGAAAAAGGCCAGCGCCTCAGCGGCGGCGAGCGTCAGCGCATAGCCATTGCAAGAGCGGTATTAAGTGATCCGAAGATCATGATACTTGACGAGGCAACTGCATCAGTGGATACTGAGACCGAGCAGCAGATACAGGAGGCTTTGGGCCGCATAATCAAGGGCCGTACCACCTTTGCCATAGCTCACAGACTTTCCACTCTCAAGAACGCAAACCGTTTGGTAGTCTTGGAAGAAGGCCGCGTTGCCGAGGTGGGCAGCCACAACGAGCTCATGGAGAAGGACGGAATTTATGCCGGCCTCGTCCGTGCTCAGCGCACCATGACAGCTTTGTCCGTAGCCATAGATGATGGCGGCGGACGAGGAGGCCCCGGAGGGCGCGGGCCCGGGCGCGGAGGCCCTCCGCCGAGATAAAATAAATTGAAAAGGAGACCGACAATGTCTAAAATCAAGCTTATAACCGACGGAGGCGCTGATATTAAGCCCTCTGTCGCGGAGCGCTATAACATAAGAGTTATACCCTTCAGCTACACCTTTGACGGGGAAAACTACTGCCGCACAGGCATAGATGAAACCACCGATGAGTTTTACGCGAGAATGCGGGCCTCCGAGGTGCTGCCGAAAACAACGCAGATCACTCCCGCTCAGTATACAGAAGCATATCTTGAAGAGATCGAAAAGGGCTACGACACTATAATCGTAGTTTCTCTCAGTTCAACCGCCAGCGGAGCATGCCAGAACGCGATTATGGCCGCCAAGGAGGTTATGGAGGATAATAACTGCGATATAAGGGTGGTTGACTCTCAGTCATTCACCTGTCTTTACGGCCAGCCGGTTATCCATGCCGCTCACATGATTGAAGACGGAGCTTCTGTTGATGAAATTGAGAATTATCTGAAAAAGGCTACGGCCGATATAAATGCCGTATTTGTGGTAGACGACCTTATTTATCTGAAAAAGGGCGGCCGCATCAATGCCGCGACACTGCTATTTGCCAATATGCTGGATATTAAGCCTATGCTCATGGTTGGCGGAGGCCTTGTGGTTCAGGCTGACAAGGTTCGCGGCGAAAAGCGTGTGCATAAGAAAATCATGGACATGGCCACTGAGCATTGTGGTGACCTGAACGGAAAAACAGTTATCTTTGTTTACGGTGACGTGCCGGATAAGCGGGACAAGCTGGAAGCCGATGTGAAGGAGCGCTTTCCCGAAGTAAATGTAAAGTTCTGCCGGATAGGTCAGCTCATAGGCTGCCACATCGGGCCTACCGTTTACGGAATGGTCTACTCAACCTCCGGTGAGTTTGATATCGGCGACTATGAGGAAGAATAGCTTGCCCACACCCTAAAGTTACAAGTAAGGAGAAAACCTATGGCTAAAATAAGGCTGATAACCGACACGGGCAGCGATCTGAAGCTGCCCGTTGCTGAAAGATATAACATAAGGCTGCTGCCCTTTGCCTACAGCTACGACGGAGAGACCTATCTCCGAAGTCAGATCGACGAATCTGCCGAGGATTTTTACAAACGGCTCAGTGAGGCAGATAACCCGCCTAAAACAACGCAGATCACGCCCGCACAGTACGCGGATGTTTTCCGCGAGGAGCTTGACGCCGGATATGACACCATTATAGTCGTCACCCTGAGCGGCAGCGCCAGCGGCACCTGCCAGAACGCCCATATAGCCGCGGCGGAGGTCATGGAAGAAAGAAGCTGCGATATAAGGATCGTTGATTCCCAGACCTTTACCTGCCTCTATGCCCAGCCGGTCATTCATGCGGCAAAGATGGTGAAGCACGGTGCCTCCGCCGACGAGGTTGAGAATTATCTGAAAGACGCCACTGCCGACTTCGGCGCCGTCTTTGTGGTAAGTGATCTGGAGCATCTGAAGAAGGGCGGCCGCATAAATGCCGCCACACTGCTCTTTGCCAATATGCTGGATATTAAGCCCATTCTGACTGTTGACGGAGGGCTGGTGGTTCAGACTGATAAAGTCCGGGGTGAAAAGCGCGTTAATAAGAAGATCATTGAGACTGCGGTGAAAACGGCGGGTGATCTGAACGGAAAAACCATAATCGGGGCTTATGCCGATTCCAGAGATAAGCTGGAGGCTTTGATCGAGGAAATCAAGGCACAGTTCCCCGATGTGAATGTGCGCTATTGCCGTCTCGGCCCCATAATAGGCACCCACGGGGGACCTACGCTCTACGGCTTTGCCTATTCCTCATCCGGCAGGTTTGACATAAGCGACTACGAGGAAGACTGATGATAGTCCATCCTATACCTCCGTTATATGATGAAAATTCAAGAATACTTATTCTCGGCAGCTTTCCGTCAGTTAAGTCCCGGGAGCAGAGCTTTTTCTACGGGCATCCGCAAAATCGCTTCTGGCGCGTAATAGCTGCGGTGCTGGGCGAGGCTGGGCCTGCAACGATAGACGAAAAGCGCGCTATGATCCTTGGGCATAACTTAGCCATTTGGGACGTTATTGCTTCATGCGAGATCGAAGGCAGTGCAGACAGCACTATCAGGGGCGTGACGCCAAACGACCTTTCGCCTATACTTAACGCTGCAGCGATTGAGAGAATATACGTGAATGGCCGTACTGCTGAGAAATATTATAAAAAATATACAGAACCGGCTCTTGGCCGCCCTGCTGTTTGCCTCCCCTCCACAAGTCCGGCTAATGCCGCATGGAATTTGGAACGTCTGGTCGAAGCTTGGAAGGTTATAATTGAATAGTAAAAGACGGAGGCGCCCCCTCCGTCTTTAATAATGCGACCGTTTTACTCCCAAACCTTACTATATAGTTGAAAACTGCACTTATAGATTCCACGTTTTTTGGTCGAATTAATAAGTGGCAGCTTTTAAACTCAGTCGGGAGGAAAACATATGACAGCGGCAAATTTACCTAACAAACTTATTGTTAACAAAGGAAAGCAAGAATTTATAACTATTGGCGGTGTTACATACGGGCGTTATGCACTTAAGACTCATGTGATCACAGCTGCGGACAGCCTCAGCGACATCGCTGAAAAATATGTTCTACCGGTGGTCATCCCGGGAGACGTGGTGTTTTTTTCGGAAAAAATGGTGGCCTGTACTCAGGGGAGGGCCATCCCCCTTAAGAGTATCCGCCCGAGAAGGCTTGCGCTATTTCTCTCTGCCCGTGTTTACAAAAACCCGGGCGGAATAGGACTGGCAATGCCCGAAACGATGGAGATGGCGCTGAGGGAGTGCGGAACATGGCGCATTCTGTTGGCGGCGGCCTGTCACTGCGTTGGCAGGCTGCTCAGAAAACGCGGCTGGTTCTATATTGTGGCCGGAAGAAAAGCTGCCTCGATAGACGGCCCTTGCAGTTATACTCTGCCTCCATATAATCAATATGTTGTTCTCGGCCCGTCAAAGCCGGGCAAAATTGCCAAAGAGCTTGCCGCCGCGTTGGGAGTTCCGGTTCTTATCGTAGACATAAACGATCTCGGCGGAAATATTCTCGGCAGCTCAGAGAAGCTTGATAAAGCGCTCTACAGCAAAATTCTCAGCGACAATCCTCTCGGACAATCAGAGCAGTGTACCCCCTGCGGTATAATACGAAGAAAAACAAAGTAGTAATTTTTTATAAAAAATCTTTCTGAAAATGCAACCGTTCCGCCCTTAATTCTGACTATATAAATGGAGATCTTCAAAATTCAAAGGAGAACAACCATGGAAGACAAGGAAATTATCGACCTGTACTTTGCACGCAGCGAAGCCGCCATACCCGCAACGGCTGAAAAATACGGACGTATGATCAGGTCTATTGCTTACGGCATACTGAAAAATAATGCCGACAGCGAGGAGTGTGAGAACGACACCTACCTCGCGGCATGGAACAGTTTGCCGCCACAGCTCCCAAGGGTGCTGTCGGCATTTCTGGGGCGGATCGCCCGCAATATCTCAATCAACCGCTACGAGTATCTTACCGCGGAGAAGCGCTGCCGTGATTTTGAAGTGACTCTGGACGAGCTGGGCGAGATACTTCCGGGCGCTCCGGGGCCGGAAAGTGAGTACGAGGCCGCGGAGGTTTCGCGCCGTATCAGCGACTGGCTGAGAAGTATGAACCGGACAAAACGGCGGGTATTTGTGCGTCGGTACTGGTACTGCGATTCTATAGGAAAAATCGCTGCTGACTTTGGTTTTTCCGAAAGCAAGGTAAAGTCGATGCTCATGAGAATGAGAAATGAGCTCAAAATCTATCTTGAAAGGAACGGTATAACGGTATGAACAAAAAAGATCTATTTATGGCTATAGGTAATATATCCGATGAGCTTATCGAGGAAGCGGAAACTACACAGGCGCGTAGGTTTAACATTAAAAAAATATGCCTGATATCGGTCGCCGCCGTATTGGTATTGTGCGCTACAGCTTTTGCTGCGACCATGGCTGTGACCTTCCGCTCGAGCGGCCACACGTCAAGTATTCCCGACTACTACAGTGTTCCCTCGACCGAAACCCTTGCTAAGGACATCGGCATAACTCCGTCGCTGGTCGAGGAGTTCTCCAATGGATATGCCTTTAAAAGCGGGCATATCGGTCAGAATCAAAATTACGATGAGTCTGATAACGTAATCGAGGAATACTCCTCGATAAGCTGCTGGTATGAGCTGGGAGACGAGAAAATAAGCCTGCATATCGACGGCTCAGTGACGTCATATCCGTTGGATGAAGATGAGGCAGCCTACGTCTATAAGGAAACGCCGATCGGATATTACAGTTACATGAATAAGCTTGTGCCGGGGAATTACGAGCTCACCGAGCAGGACAAGGCAGACAGAGATGCAGGAAAATACGTGTTCAGCTTCGGCAGCTCAGAGATCGAGGTCATAGAGATTCAGGGGCTGAGCTGGAAGTATAGCGGGCTGAATTACAACTTAATCACCATGGATAACAGCATAACAAAAGACGAACTCATTAAAATGGCAAAGGAACTCATAGATGCACAGGAATAGGTTTAAACGACAACAGGCCGCCAAGCGGCCTGTTGTCGTTTATAATATATTTATCAATACCGCAGCGGCCCCGGCGAGTATGGCAACCACCGCCGTCACGGCAAAGGGCAGATAGTCCCAGTCTTTTTCACGGTTCGGCTTCATCGGCGGCGACGATGGGAAGATATATTCCTCTATTATCCTCTCGGCCTCAAAAACCGCGCTGCGGGTTTCCTCACGCCCGTCTTTCAGCACGAAAAACGCCTGTTCAAAGTTGGATGATTTCAGATTATTCAGCACAATGACCCGTTTTTCTCTGCTTTTCAAGCCCTTTTCCTCCTTATATTGGCCGCAATGACCGTCAAATCGTCACCCGGCACTCCGCCCGAAGAATCCCGGGCACGGTTCAGTATTTCCGAGGCAAGTCGCTGGGGAGTAGCCAGTGCGCCATGCTCGATGAGCTCCTTTATCCAGCCGTTTTCACCGTCGCCGGACAGAGCCACGCCGTCACTGATGAGTACGAGTGTGCTCTCGTCATCCATGCTCCGCTCATAACATTCCGCCCCTCCGCGCGCTGCTGCTCCTGCGGGAAGCCCGCCGGGCGCTATTTCCTCGGCGCTGCCTTTTTGCCCAAGATATGTGGCCGCTCCGCCGCACTTATAAAGCCTTGCCGTACCGCCCAGCTCCGCCACGCATAAGTCTATGGCCGTATAGCTGCCTACTCCCGAGCCTATGATGAGAGAATTTGTCAGGTTTATGGCGGCTTCCGGCTCCATACCGGCCTCCATAAGCGAGATCAGCAGCGTGGCGCAGAGACGGCTCTCCTTGGCAGCCTTATCTCCACTGCCCATGCCGTCGCAAAGGGCCATCACGAAGGTGTGCCTGTCCAGCAGACAGCAGGTCGTGAAGTCTCCGCTCACACGGCGGTTTTCCTTGACAGCCGAGGCTACGGCCGCCTCCACGTCATACTCCGGCGCCACCACGTAGCGGCATTGGCAGGTGCGGCAGTTCTTGAGACCTGTCTTGGCAAATTTCATTCCCGTTGCCTGCTCTAAAACAGAGGGTACGATCTCCTCACAGCAGCCCAGCTCTCCACAGCTGCGCAGAGTCAGTCTGACCTCAGTGTCCTCACCGTCGCCGGTCACATAGATATCCCATGCGTCTATTCCAAGCCGCCGGAGCCGTGAGCGTATATCGTCGGCCATAAGCTCGTCGCACAGCTCAGACGCCGGTGTGTGCTCTGACATTTGTGATATAATGCCGTTTATTCCGGCAAAGCCGGTCAGCATAGTGTTTTGCAGCTCACGGCGACGGTCACTCCACACAAGATCGCTAAGGTATAGGTCGTACATTTTTGCGAACTCTGCGGCAAAGGTATCCGGCCGTATGCAGTGAGAGGGAGACAGCTCCTTTGTAGGCTTTTCTCCGCGGCTGAGTGCAATGGCCAGTTTGTCCATAGCCTCGCGTGTGTTTTTTCCATCGCGGCCCCAACAGTATTTTTTCAGTCCACAGCGGATGCACACCCGCCGAGCAGTGCGGTTGTACATATTCTCGCAGAGCTCAGTCTCAATTTCCTCCTGCCCGGGAGACAACGCCTGCAGAGTTTCTCCGGCCGATGTAAGGGCACTGCCGAGCAGCTTAAGGCTGTCACGCAGCTTTACGTCCGCGGAGGCCGGAGCCGCGCCAACTGTACTGATGACCTCGAAAAAACGCCGCGGTACCAAAAAGATCAATAGTGCCGCCCCAAGTGAGCACGCCAAATTTATCAGAACCTCCGCCGAGCCATTCGCCAGTGCGGTGACTATTGCGTTGCTGAGTATGAATGCAACGCATGACGCCAGTTTCCCCTTATAGCTGAAATATCCCGCCGCTATGCCGCTTATGGCGAAGGAGGCCGGCGATGCGTCTATACGTCCGCGGCTCATGGCACAGATAAGCCCCATAATGGCGCCTGCCGTTCCTCCATGAAGACTTCCGAAGCGTATGGCATATACCATTACCATAAACACGCAGGCCGTTTCACCCAGGTCAAGACTGCCAAACAGTTCTATACCTACCAGTCCGCTGACTATAGAGCCAAATAACAGCGCCATACACAGCGTTTCCTCGCCGGTCAGCGTGCGTCTTAAGTGCAGCGACGGCAGTAGTGACAGCGCCCGGCCAAAGGCCGTAACAGCCACAAATACCGTGGCCGACTCAGCCAGCAGTACGATACAGTCGTAAAGCAGCGGATATCCGCCCACACTCATGCTTATGAACAACAGAAACAGTCCCACTGCCGGTGATATTATCGAGGCGAGCAGTGCGGCTTGTCCCTTTGCTGCAAAGGGCAGCCGCCCCTTTTTTATTCCCGGGAACACTGACATAAATATGGCCGTGGAAAATACATAGCGCCCCACGTCGATCAATTCCGCACCGCCGAACATCAGCCCAACGGCTCCGCCGACTGCGGCAAAAGGATTGCCTCCGCAGGCTGCAAAAAAGGCAAAGCCAAAGGGATGACTGCCTCCTATACCTTCTGCACGCGAGAGAAGCAGGGTTGTCAGGAAAAGCATGGTTTTAGGAAGAACGCGATTAAAAAGAGCTGATAATGACCTGAGTTTTTGTTTCATTTGTATCTCTCCTTATGTATATATACATTTATTTCCATTATACCGCCGTTTATACCGCTAATGTGTCGAAAGTGAAGAGGGAGAGATAAAAACTTTTCGTCAAAACCGCTATAAATCCGCCTTTATGGGACATATGCCGCCGTACCGGGATAGTATGCGTAGTTTTTTTACAAAGGCCGTATTTCCGTGCAAGCAAACAGGGCCGCCTTTCGGCGGCCCTGCGGCGCTAATGCGCATAATGTAATTTTAGTTAAAACCCTTCCAGATTTTGTAGTCTGACGATACTTCAGAATCAACAACATTATATTCTGCTGTATTTACCGCTTGACCAATCAGCGGAGACGCCATAATTACATCTGCCTGGCTAAGCTCAACAGAGCTAATCTCAGGAGCTTCAAAAAATTTCTTCATGATAATCGTCCTCCTTATACTTCTTCTACGAAGTCAA
>JAFLUQ010000061.1 GCA_022508735.1 Oscillospiraceae bacterium
CTTTAGAGGAGCGCCGACGTACTTTGTGTACTTCAAGCTCCGATAAAGGGCGAGATGCGACGCTTATTTTTACGCTATGCTTCCTCGTTTGCGAAATATAACCGTTTATACATACCGCCCCGGGCGATAAGCTCATCGTGGGTGCCAATCTCGCATACGGCGCCCTTGTCGATAACGGCGATTTTGTCGGCGTTTCTGATGGTGGAAAGGCGGTGTGCTATAATTATTGTGGTACGGTTTTCTATCACCTTGTCTATAGCCTCATGTATAAGCCGTTCGGTGGAGTTATCCACTGCTGCGGTGGCCTCATCGAGGATGAGCACCGGCTTGTCGCGGAGAATAGCACGGGCTATAGAAATGCGCTGCTTCTGCCCGCCGGAGAGTCGCACGCCGCGCTCGCCGACGATGGTGTCATAGCCCTTCTCCATTTCAGATATAAATTCGTGGGCATTGGCTATTTTGGCTGCAGCCACGATCTCCTCGTGGGTGGGATTATCGGCGCCGTAGGCTATGTTTTCCTCAACGGTGCCGTGGAACAGGAACACGTCCTGAAGCACCATAGAGATATTGTCGTGAAGGTCGCGGATGCGCATGTCCTTGAGATCTATGCCGTCGAGGCGCACGCTTCCGCCCGTCGGGTCGTAAAATCTGGCCACAAGGCTGGCAATAGTCGTTTTGCCCACGCCTGTGGGGCCGACGAGGGCGACTGTTTCGCCGCTCTTTATATCGAGGGTGAAGTCCTTTAATACAGGAGCGCCCTCGTTGTAGTGGAAGTCTACATGGTTAAAGCTTATGTCGCCCTTGATCTCTCCGAGCTCAACCGGGTTTTCGGGGTCAGGAACATCAGTAGATATAGAGAGCATATCAAAGATTCGCTCGCCGGCCGCAAGGGAGTCCTGCAGGTCCTCATTCACGCGGGCGAGGTTGTTGATCGGGGCGTAGAGGGAGCTTAAGTACAGTATAAAGGCCACTATATCGCCGGCGTTGACGCCCTTGGCCGCCAACACGCCGCCCACGGCAATTACCAGCACCGTGCCCACCTGATTGAGGAAGGTGATCGCCGGGTGAACAAAGGCGCTTCTTGTCAGGGCCATAATGTTGTATTTAGTGAAGCGGCTGCTGTAATCAGAGAAGTGAGCTTCTTCGCGAGCTTGACGGTTAAATATCTGTATTTCTCTTATGCCTGAGATGTTGTCCTGAAGCACGCCCGACATCTCGGCCACTATCTGCTGGCGGGCCTTGAACAGGGGACGCACCTTAACTGCGTATATCCACACGCCTACGGCCACCAAGGGAATAACCGCTATGCTGACCAAGGCGAGAGTCACGTTGATAGTGAAAAGCATTATCATAACGCCCAGAAAGATTACCGCACTGGCCAAGATTTCAGCCGCCGCGTGAGCAATAAACAGCTCCATTTTTTCGGTGTCGTTCAGTATGCGGCTCATGAGCTGCCCTGTCTGCTTATCATGGAAGAAGCTCATAGAAAGCTTCTGCAGATGGTTGTAAAGCTTTACGCGCAGGTCATGAACAAAGCTCCATGCGGCCTTGTGGGTGCAGAAGGTGCGAAGAAACTGGGTCAGCCACTGGAGCAGGGCAACAAATAGAAAAGAGCCTGCAAGCCATGCTGACTTACTGACTATTTCCGGGTCATTATCAGTAATCAGGAACATCAGCTTCCTCACCACCTGAGGCAGATACAGCCCCAGCACGCTGTTACCGAGTATGGCGATCACGGATATGATCAGCCAGACCCAGTATTTCCGGGCCTCCCGAAGGATTTTTATTGCTGTTTTCACGTTATCATCTCCTATGTATATAAAAATAAGAGGGCCGCCATTGGCGGCCCCATTATTATACTACAACGACAATATTATGTCAAGCCGAAAATCGACAAATCAACCGCCAAGCATGCTCTCCGCCCAAGTGTTGTTATTTTCGGCAGGTACATCTGGCCACAAGCCGTAGAGCAGACAGCTTTTATCGATATAGGCATAGAAGTTAGTCCCGTCAGGATTGACAATACATTTTTCCCCGTCATCGGCAAGCACGGTCACTGTGTCGCCCGGAAAGAAGAGGTGGCCGGTATCTTTAATATATGTTTCTTCAACGGATATTTGGTCCCGAGTTAGGGTTGGAATAGAATATCCAATATTAATTGAAACCCCCTTTATTATCGTCGCAGTCGGATAGCTGACATTAACTGCCTTGATAGGCATATCGTCCGGGACATTAATAACATAGGCTTTTTTATCCTCAGAATAATACCGATAGTTCAGCACAAGCTCTGCTTCCTTTTTGGTGAGGAGGTTTACTCCGGGCTGTATATCGATGTCGATCCCTTTCAATGTATCATTATAGACAGTACGCATTGGAACATATACGTATATACGGCCGTCAAGCCCGTTTGCAGACGGTAGGCTGAACACATTCGGTGTATCGACTATCCGCGCCTCGAATTCCTCTTCGGCGAGAGCGGCGCAAAGCACCTGTTTAGCATTGTGCTCACTGAGAAAATGCGTGCCCTCATCCAGCTCCAGCTCAAAGGTGGTGTTTCCTGCAAGGTCAACTGAGCGGAGATAGGTGTAATCACAAGCCACATATATTCCGCCGGTTTCCGAGGCGTAGGCAAGATCATAGCGGCCTATGCTGCCATAAACCGAACCCTCAAACTCGCCATAGCTCGCTTCACGCACTACAAAGCACTCGCTGTTCTCCTCACGAAGCACCAACACCACGTCTCCGGCGTGGAGAATATAGTCGTTGCTGAGTGGAGAATAACTGTAATTGCCGTTTTCGCTGACTATTCCGTGGGGTGAGTTGAGAGGCGTGTCAACAGTGACAATGGCGAATTTGGAAAGAGCGATACCGGGAGTTTCGCTGCTCATTTCAGTGACGACCGCGTCCATATAGGTGCGCAGGGGTGTACCCTCGGGGACATCAATTATCTGCGGACGTGTACTGTCCCCATGAAAACGGAATTTCATGATCTCTTCGATCTGCCATTTTGAAAGAATATGCAGTCCCTTTCTAAAATGATAATTATGATAGGACGCTTCGGGATCATTGTACTTCATATCCATCGGCAGATACACGTACCGCTCACCCATGCTTAAACGCGGAGTCTGCACGGAGAAATCGTTCTCGGTCTCAGGCGTAAAGCTTTGGGAATACCGCAGCTCACCGGCCAGTGCGCCGCCGCAGAACATGGCTGCGCCGAGAAGGATAAGAGCCAACGGAATGGATATGAGCCTGAGCGCCGGGTTGATTTTTTTGAGTCTTCTTATGGCACTGAAGCGCCGCCTTATCAGCCGTGCGCCGCCCGTCATGGCTGTAGTGAGCGGTTTTGCACGGCGGCGGGAGCCTTCCAGCAGATTAAGTATGGTGCGCATATAGCTGTCCCGCCCATCACTGTCAAGGCCGAGAGCGGCCTCTGCGTCACAGGAGATCTCGCAGTCCTCGTCCAATTTGCGTGAGATCATATAAACCATCGGGTTGAACCAGTGTACGCATTTTACGAGCATGGCAAACCACTTGACAAGTAAGTCACGGCGGCGCAGGTGTACGGCCTCGTGGCGCAGCACATAGCCGAGGTACTCCTCGCTGATATTCTCCGGCAAAAGCAGCGTCGGGCGGAACAGCCCTACCACAAGCGGAGAATCCAGCTCGGTCTTTTTTATAGTAATGCTTTTTAGCTTCGGATATTCTATATATGCGGCCTCGGCCTTGCGGAAAGAATTAATAAAGCTCAGGTACAGCAGAATGCGGATAACCAACGCCAGTACCGCACCAATGAGCCAGAGCCTCGCCGCAATGTCAGCAGCGTTATATGGCATGAATGGAAAAGTGGGCAGCGTCGGCATACCGATAACGATCATCATATGATCGTTGGTCGCCGTAGGTAATATATGCTCAGGAGTTCCGGGAGTATCCGGGACTGTTGGCGCTGTCGTTTGAGTTACGGTCGTCGGCGCGGGTGAGATGTCCGCAGGGCGGGACGGGGCCTCCGGCAGCCTGAAGGATATTGGCACTATCATCACGATGAGCGCAGCCAGCCACAGGCGGTACTGCCAGTTCGGGCCAAACAGCCGTGAGGTAACGGGCCGCAGCGCCATAAGTACCAAGCCAAGCATGCCTCCTGCGATGGACATGGCGAGCACGGTTTTGAATATGTCGGTTAGCATTTTGGCACCTCCTTATAAGTTGAACATTTTTCTTATCTCGTCAATGTCGTCCTGAGTCATGTCGCCGCTTTTGAACAGCGACACTGCCAGCTCACGGGCCGAGCCGTCGTAAAGACGGCGCACAAAGCTCTTTGTCTGGGCGGCTTTGTATTCCTCACGGTCAAGCAGCGGCGAGTAATATATGGCCTTGCCCCGCTTTTCCGAGGCAACGGCTCCCTTTTCGGCCATGCGAAGGAGCAGCGTGCCGACGGTGTTGTACTTCCAGTCGCTGTCTGTCAGGGCGTCGCAAACGTCCTGAATTTTCATGGGCTCTCCTGTGCGCCACAGTACCTGCATTACCTCAAGCTCGGCGGCGGATAAATTTGTCATGGTGAGTTCCTCCTTTTTCTTACGATTGTAGGACTACTTATATCTTACACTTGTAAGAGTAATTTGTCAAGTGATTTTAAAAAAATTTTTTCAAAAATATGTTGACAAATACCCTATAGGGGTATATAATACCCCTATAGGGTATTTAAAAAGAGGTGCGATCATGGAAAACTGCTGCTGTCATAGAACTAAAGAACGCTCCGAGGAGGAGCTGCGCTCACTTATGAACCGGCTGAGCCGTATCGAAGGGCAGGTTCGAGGCATAAAGGGAATGTTAGAAAAGGACGCATGGTGCCCCGACATTTTGGTGCAGGTGGCGGCAGTCACCGCGGCGCTGAACGCCTTTAACCGTGAGCTGCTTTCGAGCCACATAAAAACCTGCGTGATCGAGGATATACGCGGCGGCAAGGACGAGACAGTTGACGAGCTGGTGCAGACCCTGCAAAAGCTAATGAAATAGGAGGGCGTAAAAATGGGCAATATAATAGTAGCTGTAGTTTTGGTTATTATTGCGCTACTTGCTCTGCGCTCCGCCATAAAGCATTTTAAGGGGCAGAGCGGCTGTTGCGGAGACTGCTGCGGAGGCTGCTGTGATTCTGAGTCAGGTAAAAGGTGCTTAAAATAGAGAGAGTTGGTGAGTAAATGGAACAATATAACGTAACAGGCATGAGCTGCGCCGCCTGCAGCGCCAGAGTGGAAAAAGCGGTGCTGAAGGTGCCGGGGGTAACGGCGTGCAGCGTGAGCCTTCTGACTAATTCTATGGGAGTAGAGGGCACGGCCGGAGCCGCGGAGATCGTTGCCGCAGTGGAGGCCGCAGGCTACGGCGCTTCCAAAAAGGGCGCTGAGAAGGTGCAGGAGAGCGATTCGCTGGCTGACCGGGATACCCCGGTTCTGAAGCGCAGGCTTATTGCCTCGGTGGGCTTTCTTATAATATTGATGTATGTGTCCATGGGGCACATGATGTGGGGCTGGCCCCTGCCGGCCTTTATGGCGGAAAACCACATTGCCATGGGTCTGGTGCAGCTCCTGCTGACCGGGATAATCATGGTCATAAATCAGAAGTTCTTCATAAGCGGCTTTAAAGGGCTTATAAACCGTGCGCCTAACATGGATACGCTGGTGGCACTCGGCAGCGGCGCTTCGTTCGTATACAGTGTGTACGCCCTGTTCGCCATGACCGGGGCCCAGCTCCGCGGCGACGGAATGGCTGTCATGGAGTATATGCACGAGTTTTACTTTGAATCTGCCGCCATGATACTGGCGCTGATAACCGTCGGCAAGATGCTTGAAGCCCGCTCCAAGGGCCGCACGACCGATGCTCTCAGATCGCTGATGAATCTTGCGCCGAAAACGGCAACGATAGTCACTGACGGTAAGGAAGCAAAGGTGCCTGTGGAGCAGGTCAAGAAGGGCGACATCTTCGTTGTGCGCCCCGGTGAGAGCATACCCGTTGACGGCGTTATTCTTGACGGCGGCGGCGCGGTGGACGAGTCGGCTCTCACAGGTGAGAGCATACCTGTGGATAAAGCTGTTGGTGACGGAGTTTCGGCAGCCACAGTGAACCGTTCGGGCTTCATGCGCTGTGAGGCAGTAAAGGTGGGGGAGGATACTACCCTCTCTCAAATAATACGCATGGTGAGCGACGCGGCGGCCACTAAGGCTCCGATCGCAAAGGTGGCTGATAAGGTGTCGGGAGTGTTTGTGCCTGCAGTTATCCTTATAGCTGTAGTTACAACTATTGTCTGGCTGCTGCTGGGTGAGGGTGCGGGCTTTGCGCTGGCAAGGGGTATATCTGTGCTGGTGATCAGCTGCCCTTGCGCGTTGGGCTTGGCAACTCCTGTGGCTATCATGGTCGGCAGTGGTATGGGCGCAAAGAACGGCATTTTGTTCAAAACAGCCGTTTCTTTGGAGGAGACCGGCAAGGCGGCCGTTGTAGCGCTAGATAAAACCGGAACCATAACTGCCGGCGACCCGAAGGTCACCGATATAGTCCCTGCCTCCGGCATGGACGAAAACACTCTTATGACGCTGGCGTACGCCCTTGAAAACAGAAGCGAGCATCCGCTGGCCCGGGCAATAGTCGGCGCTGCGGAGGAGAAAAATATGAAGGCAGCCGAGGTGACTGGCTTTGAAGCTCTGCCGGGCAACGGCCTGAGCGCTAATATTGACGGCGAGAAGCTGCTGGGCGGCAGCCTGAAGTTTATCAGTTCCGAGGTCGAGGTCGGCACGGAGCTTACGGCCAAGGCCGAAGCGCTGGCGAACGAGGGCAAAACGCCCCTGCTGTTTGCGAAGGGCGGCAAGGCCGCCGGAATCATTGCCGTGGCCGACGTAATAAAGCCAGACAGCGCACAGGCCGTGCAGGAGCTTAAAAATATGGGTATCCGCGTTGTTATGCTTACAGGCGACAATGAGCGCACCGCCGCCGCCATCGGCGCGCAGGCTGGCGTTGATGAGGTTATCGCCGGAGTTTTGCCCGGCGGCAAGGAGGAGGTTATCCGTAAGCTCAAAAATCAGGGCCGTGTGGCTATGGTGGGCGACGGCATAAACGACGCTCCAGCCCTCACAAGGGCGGATATAGGCATAGCCATCGGTGCGGGCAGCGATATAGCCATCGACGCGGCGGACGTGGTGCTGATGAAAAGCCGCCTGACAGATGTGTCCGCAGCTATACGCTTAAGCCGGGCGGCGCTCAGAAACATTCACGAAAATCTGTTCTGGGCATTCATATATAACGTAATCGGCATACCGCTGGCGGCGGGTATATTTATAGCCTTAGGCCTCAGGCTCAATCCCATGTTCGCGGCGGCAGCTATGAGCCTAAGTAGCTTCTGTGTGGTGACAAACGCGCTGCGGCTCAATTTCCTTGATATCCACAGTCCCCGGCGGGACAAAAAAATAAAGATCCACAGCGGAAAGGAGGAAAAGACCATGGAAAAAACTCTTAAGGTAGAGGGCATGATGTGCGGCCATTGCGAGGCCCGCGTTAAGAAGTGCCTTGAGGAGCTGCCCGGCGTTGAAAGCGCCGACGTAAGCCACGAGAAGGGCACAGCTGTAGTGCAGCTCAGCGCCGACGTATCCGACGAGACGCTGAAAAAGGCCGTTGAGGCACAGGGCTACGAAGTGAAGTAAGATGCTGTAAAAACACGCCGCAGTCGATCGCGGCGTGTTTTTGCATATAATACTTGATATTATTGAAACTATTTGCTATAATATTTATAGTAAAGTAAATAAAAAGGAGGAAAATTCATGCAGAAAGTTTACGATTTTTTAAAGGCCTGCGGCACATATTATCTGGCAACCGATGAGGGTGGCCAGCCCCGTGTGCGGCCCTTTGGCACTATTGATCTGTTCGAGGGCAGGCTGTACATCCAGACGGGTAAGGTGAAGGATGTGTCTAAGCAGCTTCAGGCAAATCCCAAGGCCGAACTCTGTGCCTTCAACGGTGAGAAGTGGCTCCGGGTCTCCGGCACACTGGTGCGCGACGACCGCAGAGAGGCCAAGGCCCATATGCTGGATAGCTATCCCAACCTTAAGGCCATGTATTCGCCTGACGACGACAACACCGAGGTGCTGTATTTTGAGAACGCCAAGGCTGTGTTCTCCTCATTTACGGCGCCACCGGAGGAAATTGAATTTTAAATAACAAAATGGGACTGCCTTGCAGTCCCATTTTGTTTAAGCACTCCGCCTGTCTCTGGCGATTTTCAGCAGCCTGCGGTACTCCTCCTCGGCGGCCTTGAGCCGCCGGGCATAGTCTGCGACGGATTTTTCATCGGCTGCCACCAAAAGAAAGGCCTGCAGGTTGTTTATCTCCGCCTTTGCCGACGAAAGTCTCTCCTCTATGCTCCACGTGCCGTACTGAATATCCCGCAGACGGTTCATTATGCCCTTCAAAAAGTCCTTATCCATGCCCATCTTCTCCCTCTGTTTGGATTTTATATTATATTCTATTTTTGTGTTGAAGAAATATTCTTGCAAATTTGTTAAAAGTAGAATATAATAAATAATGAAATGAGGTATCGAAATGAGTATAGAGAACTTAAGCATAGAGGAGCTTCGCGAGCTCATAAATTACCACAGCCAAAAGTATTATACAGAGGACGACCCGGAGATAAGCGACTTTGAGTACGACGCCATGATGCGCCGCCTGAAGGAAATGGAGGCCGCCGACCCCTCGCTGATAACGCCGGATTCTCCGACCCAGAGGGTGGGCGGGGCTATACTTGAGGGCTTTGAGGAGGTTACCCACGAGGTACAGATGCAGAGCCTGAACGACGTTTTCAGCCGTGAGGAGGTCCTCGATTTTGGGGAAAAGACCGCCAAGGCTGTTGATGATCCCGAGTATGTGACCGAACTCAAGATCGATGGCTTAAGCGTGTCGCTCGAATACCGTGACGGAGTGTTCGTCAGGGGCAGCACAAGAGGCGACGGGACCGTGGGCGAGGACGTAACGGAAAATCTTAAAACCGTTCGCTCGATCCCGCTGCGGCTTAAAGAGGCCGTGCCCTTTATTGAGGTCCGCGGCGAGGTATTTATGCCCCACAAGAGCTTTTTGCGGCTCAACGAGCTTCAGGAGGAGAGGGAGCAGAAGCCCTTCAAAAATCCGCGGAACGCCGCGGCAGGGAGCCTACGCCAGCTTGACAGCCGCATAGCCGCTGAGCGCGGACTCGACATATACGTGTTCAACGTTCAGCAAATCGAAGGCCGCACATTACAGACTCACAGCGAGGCCATAGCATACCTCGCGGAGCTGGGCTTTAAAACCATACCCATTAAGAATGTGTATAAAACCATTGATGAAGCCTTTGCCGAGGTGGAGCGCATAGGCGAGAGCCGCGGCAGTCTCGGCTTCGACATTGACGGCGCTGTTATAAAGGTGAACTCCCTTGCCCAGCGCGATATGCTGGGGAGCACGGCGAAATGCCCCCGCTGGGCCGTGGCCTATAAATTCCCGGCTGAGCGGAAGGAATCGCGCCTTATAAACATAACCGTGCAGGTGGGCCGCACGGGTGTGCTCACGCCAAATGCGGTGCTGGAGCCGGTTCGTTTGGCGGGTACGACCGTATCCCGGGCAACGCTCCACAACATTGACTATATTCGTGAAAAGGATATAAAGATCGGCGATATTGTGCTCGTCCAAAAGGCCGGAGATATAATCCCCGAGGTGCTGGAGGTCATCAAGGAAAAGCGCACAGGTGAGGAGAGGGATTTCGTCATGCCAGACCGATGCCCGGTCTGCGGAGCCGAAACAGTTCGCGAAGAGGGTGAGGCGGCGGTGCGCTGCACCGGCGGAGAATGCCCGGCACAGCTGGCAAGAAATATAATCCACTACACCGGCCGCGACGCTATGGACATCGAGGGCCTTGGCCCGGCCGTAATCGGCCGACTGCTCGACGAAGGGCTGATAGCCTCAGTGGCCGACCTTTATACACTAAAGATCGAGGATATGGAAAACCTCGAAAAGATGGGAAAAAAGAGCGCGTCAAATCTTGTGGCGGCTATTGAGAAGTCTAAAAATAAGGATCTTGCGAATCTGATCTTCGCTTTGGGTATACGCCACGTGGGTGCGCGGGGCGGGCAGCGGCTTGCTCAGCACTTCGGCAGTCTGGACGCCCTTATCTCCGCAAGTGCCGACGAAATAGCCGAGGTGGAGGACATGGGCGGCATAACCGCCGAGAGCATAGTCCGTTTCTTCGCTCAGGAGCAGAACATTGACATTGTGGAAAAGCTTCGGGCCGCAGGTGTCAACTTCCTCTGCCGTGAGGAGAAAAAGAGCGGGGTTTTTGACGGCATGACCTTTGTTCTCACAGGCACGCTTCCGAATCTGCGCCGCAACGAGGCCGCTAAAATAATCGAGGATAACGGCGGCAAGGTCTCGGGCTCTGTGAGCAAAAAGACCAGCTGCGTGGTAGCGGGCGAGGAAGCCGGCAGCAAGCTCGATAAAGCAAACGCCCTCGGTATAGAGGTGATCGATGAGGCGGAGCTGTTAAGACGAGCAAATATTTGATACAGCAGAGGGCCTTCTGGCCCTCTGAATATTTATTTGTTACTTTTTTGTAAAAAGGCTTGCTTTTATATGGGGCATGTGTTAGAATTTATACGTATAAGACTATCCGAAAGGAGAAAAAACAATGACTATTGAAACTTTGCGTGCCGACATGGTCGCGGCCATGAAGGCCAAGGATAAGCCAAAAAAGGATGCGGTATCCTCCCTGATCGCCGCTATTAAAAAAGTGGCAATCGATGAGGGCTGCCGTGAAGACATTCCGGAGGAGCTGGTAGACCGCGTTATCCTGAAGGAGATAAAGACCGTTCAGGAGCAGGTCGACACCTGTCCCGACGAGAGAGTGGAGCTCAAGGCCGAGTACCGCCAGAGACTGGAATATATCTCCGCCTACGCCCCGAAGCTGCTCAGTGCCGACGAAGTCAAGGAAATTCTCACCTCGAAGTTTGCCGAGGTGCTTTCCACAAAGAATAAGGGTATGATCATGAAAACCGTGATGGCTGAGCTTAAGGGCAAGGCTGACGGCAAGGTAATAAATACTGTTGTGGCAGAACTTACAAAATAAAAGAGGTGCTTTATGATAAGAGAAAAATACGTTTACACCCCTCCCGCTAACGGTTACCCCGAGTGGAACAATAACCCAGGGATCTTTGAGCTGAACCGCATGCCTGCAAGAGCTACGCTCATGACCTACGACAGCCTTGATCAGGCTCTTAAGGCCGACCGCGACGCATCAAGCCGCAAGATAAGCCTTAACGGGCAGTGGAAGTTCAACTTCGCTAAGAATATCAGCGTTGCTCCCGCGGACTTTTACAATGAGGACTATGACGTTTCCGGCTGGGACGAGATAAAGGTCCCCGCTCACTGGCAGTTTCAGGGCTATGACTATCCTCAGTATACCAACACACGCTACCCCTGGAGCGTGGCCGAGCCCAAGCTCCGCCCGCCCTATGCCCCCACGGGCTATAACCCAGTCGGCAGTTATGTGCGCACCTTTGAGCTGCCTGCAGATTATGACGGTGAAAAAACCCCCGTCACCCTTCACTTCGGCGCGGTAGAAAGCGCCTTCTATGTGTGGCTCAACGGCGACTTTGTGGGCTTTAACAAAGATAGCTTCAGTCCGGCTGAGTTTGATGCTACGCCATATCTCCGCCCCGGTGTTAACCGTGTTGCGGTGCAGGTTTTCCGCTGGTGCGACGCAAGCTGGCTTGAGGATCAGGACTTCTGGAGGCTCAGCGGTATATTCCGCGAGGTATACCTGGAGCTGCACAGCCCGGTGCATTTCTATGATGTGTTTGCAAAGCCCGCCCTTAGTGACGATTTTTCATCCGCCACTCTCGATGTGGATATAAAGCTCCGTAACTATGCTCTTTCTCAGGAGAAGGTGAGCGTTTCCGCCCGTCTGTACTTTGGCGGCGAGAGCGTGCTTAAGACCGCTCCTAAGATTACCATGCCCCTCTCCGGCGAAGAAATGCAGAGCCTGAGCCTCAACGCCCAGATCGAAAATCCGGAGCTGTGGAGTGCGGAAAAGCCGAATCTCTACACTCTTGTGCTGGAGCTTAAGACTGAGGAAAAGATAGAATACGTTTCTGTCCGTGTGGGCCTTCGCTCCTTTGTGATCAAAAACGGACTTATGGAGATAAACGGCGTGCCGGTAATGCTTAAGGGTGTTAACCGCCACGACTTCACTGCGGTAAACGGCCGCGCCACCACCTATGAGGAAATGCTCACGAGCGCGAAGCTCATGAAGCAGTATAATATTAACGCCGTCCGCACCAGCCATTACCCAAACAATGAGCTGTGGTACGACATCTGTGATGAATACGGCCTCTATATGATAGACGAAGTGAATCTTGAGACCCACGGAACATGGCACTACGGCCAGAAGGAGGAGGG
>JAFLUQ010000062.1 GCA_022508735.1 Oscillospiraceae bacterium
GGCGTTGTTTACCGCGGACCGTGGCGCGGCACTTGGGAGGCCGAAAACGCCGCGCTTTCCGGAGGTGCGGCAACAACCGACTACCGCTGGACCTATGCCAAGTCCGGCAGTCTCCGCGTGACGGGGATTGTAAATCCCGCCGATGGCGTGAAATTTACGGTTGACGTTCCACAGAGCGGCTACTATCGCGCGGATCTGGTTTACGGCAACGGCTACGGCGCCGACACCGTCAACTGGAAAAACAATGCCACTGCCACGGTAACTCAGACCCGGACTGTGGACGGCGCAAGTGAGATCATATACCTTGAAAATACCCTCCGTGCCGAAATGAGCGGTGTGTACACTGAGTATATTAAACTCGACAAGGGTACTCACAGCATATCCTATTTCGGCAGCGGCAAAACAAGCGTGGGCGCTGACCTTGACTGCCTTACACTGACCTACTGCGGAGGCTCAGTTCCCGAGTTCGACAGTGTGTACGAGGCTGAGCTGGGTGATTTCAATACCCTGCTCGGCAACAAGAATACCACTGTTTCCACCGAGAGTGATATCCCCGGCTACAGCGCCTCCGGCTATATCACCGGCCTTGATGAAGTGAGTGTCAAGGGCGGCGGCGGCGTGCGCTTTACGGTAGTTGTGCCCGACAATGGGCTCTATAACCTGACCCTGCGCTACAGCGCCGATGCCGGCAGCTCCGCCAATATCTACCTCGACAACACAGCCCTTACCCTTACCAATCTCCTGACCAATGTAGAGCTTCCCGCCAGCGAGAGCTTCGTTGACGCCTCTGTAACGGCCTTCCTGCAGAAGGGTATAAACATAATCGACATTGACATGACCGATGCGGCTGCTTTTGACTATCTCCGCGTGAGCAAGGCTTCCGGCGTTGACGGCGAGACAGTAATCGTTGAGGCTGAGGACGCTGACCTAATCGGCGCGGAAATAGCCGATAACGCATTTGCCTCCGGAAGCTATGTTTCCGGAATAGAGGGCGGCACAGACGACAGTCTGGAATTCACTCTAAGCGTTCCCGAAGACGGGGAGTACAAGATGGTGATGCGCTATTCCAACGGTGAGCTTTTTGGTTCCCATGACTATAACGCTCAGCTCGTGGACCGCTATGCCAGCTACAGCGTGAATGACGGTGAGCCGGTGCGCGTATACTTCAAGAACACCTACAGCATCGACAACTGGCGCACAGTAGCCGTTCCCGTAACTTTGAAGGCGGGCGAAAACACCGTGAAGGTGTATAACGACAACTGGCGCACCATTCAGTGCGGCGTACTTAAGGCCGGTACGACTGCGCATCTTCCCGAAAATATAGTGTATCATACCCTTGTGAACTTCGCTCCCGAGCTGGATAGCTTTTCCTTCACGCCTGCTGTGCTCGGCGCGGCGGCCAAAGTGGAGGAGAGGTACAAGGTCAGCGTTATGGCCACAAGAGGCGGCTACGTCAGCCTCGACAGAAGCACCGTTCCCGCCGGTGAGAACGTGACCCTTACCCTTGAGCCTGACTTCCTCGGCGGCAAGCTTATAGTTACGGCCAACGGCGAGGACGTTTCCGACCTTGTTGAGGACGGGCAGCTCACCATGGAGGTTACCGGAAACATCGAGTTCCGCGTTATCTTCGGCGAAGCAGAGAACAGTGACCTTTATATAGTAAACAACTCCTTCGGCACCGGCGACCTGACCGGCTGGACGGTGCAGGGCGATGTCAGCATCGAAACAGACGGTGACAGGCACTATGCTGTTATCCGCGGCAAGGACGTAAAGACGATTCGTGATCAATCGGCAATAGGACAGTATTTCTTCGGAGAAGGCAGCGGTTATTACACTATTGAATTTGGGGCCGCAGGTACCGGAAAAGTAGGCCTTGAGGGGCTTACAAATGAAGATGAGTCTGTAGCTATTGATATTGACAGTGACGACTGGCAGACCTACAGCGTAAACGTAACATGCTCGCGTGAGGATGGATATATGCTTATAGGCGCCATTGTCGAAAATGATGGCGACGTTCTCATGGTGGACAATTTCCGCGTTGTGAACTTTGCTCCCGTTGACACCGATCTGCTCTACTTTGTGGACAGCGGTGACCCCGATGTTACTACTCTTTCCGAGGGTGATATGCTGGGTATCTATAACTCCGTTACCGAGCAGTTCTACGGCGAGGACCCCGTGACAGGTATGCACTGGGGCATAGACGACGTGTATGTTAAGAGTGATAAGTATCCGAGCCTTCTCACAGGCCGCGACACCTGGCCCTGCGAGAACAATTCTGCCGTATCCGACGGTGTGAGCAAGGTAATGACCTTCCGCTACGCCAAGGATCAGAACGACCGCACAGGCCCCGGCGTGACCTATAAATTTGAACTCCCCGACGAAAGCGCCTATACCTTTGAGGTGGGCTTCTACTGCAACTGGGGCAGCAGTCCCAACCGTAAGTCCAGCCTCAGAGTGAACGGTAAGGTAATTGCTTCCGGCATAATTCCGTCCACCAGCGTTACAAGCCCTGTTGTTATCAGAGGTAACGCAAATGTGCTTGACGGCGAGGCCACGCTTAACCTCAAGCTCGACAGCGACGGCTCCGGCGGCCCGATGATAAGCTATATCAAGATATCTAAGGCTCCCGGCACTCTCCTTGACACCACAGGCATGAAGACCAGCGACACAGGTACGTGGGAGAACAATAACCATGCCGAGAACGCCTATGACGGTAACGTCAACAGCTTCTTTGACGGCAATCAGAAGGGCGAGGCCAGAATTGACTTCGGCGAGGAAAAGACCCTCTCCGGCATAGGCTTCATACCGCGTAACAGCTGGGCCGGCAGAATGGTCAACACAAGCTTCTACGGCTCTAACGACGGCGGTAAGACATGGACAGAGATATACAAAATAACCTCTCAGCCTCCCTATGGCGTTGAGACCTATATTCCCGCTGAGGACTTCCTGACAGAAGAGCGGAGCTTCAGCAGCTTCAAGTATATGAGCAGCAGCGACTACTGCAACGTGGCGGAAATTTATCTCTATGAGTATGTACCCGTTCCTGAGTATGCTGTTGAATATAATATGAACGGCGGCGAGGGAACAGTTCCCGAGGAATATCTGAAGCCTGTTCCCGAGGGCAGCACTATAGCTCTTTGGGCGCCCGAGGGAGAGAAGGTGCCCGTAAGAGAAAAGGCCGTGTTCCTTGGCTGGAGCACAGCGGCGCATGACATATACACATGGATCCCGGAAGAGGGTGCGACGGTTAACAGAGTTGTTTCCGCAGAGGGAGTGAAGGTATATGCCGTATGGGCTGTTGATGAAAACGGCAACAAGATCCCCGATTACTGCGAGTATGCCATCAATAAGGTGGAAGTAGACGGAGCTACGGCAAAGGTTACGCTTTACGGCACAGGTGATGCCGTGCTTATAGGAGCACTTTATAGCCCCGACGGAACCCTTGCGGAAGTAAAGTCCGCCCAGGTGAAGGAGCTGCCCGCTAAGTCGGAACTCATCTTCAGCAGAGAAATCGAAGGATATGAGCTGAGAATATTTATGTGGGATACCGTAAGCGGACTTACGCCTCTCACTAAGGCATATACATCCGAAAATAAATAAGCGCGCAATTTTCAGCAATACAAAAACAGATCGCCTTGCGGCGGTCTGTTTTTGTCAGGCAATAATTTATCTTTTCACGTCTCCGCGGCTCACAACTATTTTATATCCCGCGCTTTCCACCCGTCTTTCAAGGCAGCCGCGGCACTCCGCGGCCTCCTCACCGGTGCAGATCTTGTTGTCGTATAGGGTGTATAGCTTTCTCACCTTGACCGGCGAAAGGTTCGGCATGACCACGTTGGCCCCGGCCTTAAGCCCCATTTCACGGCCCAGCGGGTGTATCGTGCCAAGAGCGGTGGTAGAGGGTATTAGCGCCTTGGGGAAGAGGTGGCGCAAAATTGCAACCATTCTGAGCGTCAGCTCCAGCGTACCTCCGGGGGAGTCCCCAAAGGGTGTATCCTTATGTGGAATAAACGGGCCGATGCCTATCATGTCGGGTTCAAGGGTCTGCAAAAATCTCAGGTCCTCCACAAGATTTTCAGCGGTCTGGTATGGCGAGCCCACCATGAAGCCGCTGCCCACCTGATAGCCAAGCTCCTTTAAGGTGAACAGGCACTGTTTTCTGTGTTCCCCGCTCATATTATCGGGATGCAGCCGACTGTAGTGCTCGCTATTGGCGGTTTCGTGGCGCAGCAGATACCGGTCTGCCCCGGCCTCCTTATAGGCCGCATAGCTTTCACGTTCCTTTTCACCGATGGAAAGCGTTATTGCGCAGTCGGGAAAGCGGCTCTTTATCTCAGAAACAAGGGGGCAGATGATCTCGTCTGTGTAGTACGGATCCTCGCCGCCCTGAAGCACAAAGGTGCGGAAGCCCAGCTCATAGCCGTTCTCGCAGCAGCTGAGTATATCCTCACGGCTCAGGCGGTAACGCTCAGCATTACCATTGCCGCAGCGGATGCCGCAATACAGGCAGTCGTTCTTGCAGATGTTTGTAAACTCGATAAGCCCGCGGATGTATACGTCTGTGCCGTAGTGCTCCCGGCGGATGGCATCGGCGGAGCGTATAAGCTCCTCGTCATATTTATCAGTGCTGATTATTTCAGCTAATTCTTTGTTGCTAAGTGAGGTAAGGTTCATTAGTATCATCTCCGCTGATTATTATAGTATGACCGTAACTATGGCTATACCCATGTTTACTTTAGCGGTCGCCGCCAAATCACGGCTATATAAATCTTCGATTTATAGGGTTATTATAGCACAATGTGGTGAAAAATACAAGTATTATATGTGTACGATTAGGTTAAAAATTGTGCAGAGCAGAATACCGACTATCGTTGGCACCGCCATGCTCCACAGCGTCCATTTGAGGCTCTTGCTCTCCTTATAAATAGTCAGGCAGGTGGTTGAGCATGGGAAATGGCAAAGCGTAAATATTATAAAACACACTGCCGTGGTCCAATTCCAGCCGTTTAAAAGAAGCACGTCTTTAAGCGCGCCCATTTCGTACTCCATGAGCACGCCGCCGCCGGTGTAGCCCATAAGCACAAGCGGAATAACTATCTCATTGGCCGGGAAACCCAATATGAAGCCCAGCAGTATCATTCCGTCAAGGCCCATGAGGCGGCCAAGCGGCTCCAGTATTCCGGCCAGATGCAGCAGCAGGGAGGAATCACCGATATTTATATTTGCCAGCAGCCATATCACAAGCCCTGCCGGAGCAGCTACAGCTATGGCACGGCCCAGTACGTAAATGCTCCTGTCGAGGACGGAGCGCACGATCACCTTGCCGACCTGCGGGCGGCGGTAGGGCGGCAGCTCCAGTGCAAAGGAGGAGGGTAGGCCGCGCAGCAGGGTCTTGCTAAGTACCGCGCATACGGCCAGCGTCAGACCTATGCCCCCAACGATGCATGCGGTCAGCAGAAGGGCGCGCAGCAGTCCGCCCCCCAGCACCGTAAACATGGTTATAACGGCGATCAGCGAAGGCAGCCGCCCGTTGCAGGGTACGAACACATTTGTCAGCATGGCCAATAGCTTTTCGCGTGGGGAGTCTATTATGCGGCAGCCGGTAACACCCACGGCGTTGCAGCCAAAGCCCATGCAGGTGGTGAGGGCCTGTTTTCCGCAGGCTCCGCAGCGGCGGAAGGCTCCGTCAAGGTTAAAGGCTATGCGGGGCAGATAGCCGAAGTCCTCCAGCAGTGTGAACAGCGGAAAGAATATGGCCATTGGCGGCAGCATGACGGAGACCACCCAGCCCAGAACGCGAAAAACGCCGTGGGCAAGCATGGCAGTCAGGAAGTCCGGGCTGCCGGCGCTCTCAAGCAGATGGGCAAGATAAACCTCCAGTCTCGAAAACAGTGAGCTGAGCGCGGCCGAAGGATAGTTTGCACCCACGGCGGTCAGCCACATTATACCGAGCAGCACGCCGAGCATTATCGGCACGGCAAAAATCTTTCCGGTAAATATGCGGTCAAGCCGGCGGTCGGAGGCAAAGCTGCCACGCTCTTTTATTACGGCGCGGCAAACCTCCTCAATATGATTTATCATTCCGCTGACGAGCCTCTCTCTGAGGCTCTCGGCGGTAAAACCGTTTTCCCTCAGGAGCCCACTTGCATTTTTAAGAGCCAGCGCCACGTCGTCAAAGGCGGTGATGCTGTAGCCCAGTTTTTCATTTAGTCCTTCGACGAGGCTGCGGTCATTTTCCAAAAGCCGAACAGCCACCCAGCGGGGATTAAGCTCACCGCTGAGCTTGTCGCTTATGGCAGTTTCCACCTCTTTGATGGCTGCTTCAAGAGTGGGGCCGTAGCTGATGCTTAGCGGCTCACAAACGGGTATATTCAGCGCGGCGGCTTTGAGCCCATCTATACCTTTGCCGCTGCGTGCGGCCATAGGTATTACCGGAACGCCCAGCAGCTCAGACAGCTTTTCGGCGTCCACAGATATTTTTTTCTTTTTGGCCTCGTCCATCAGGTTCAGGCAGATTATGACCCGCCCGGTAATTTCAAGCGTCTGCAGGGCGAGAATAAGGTTTCGTTCGAGGCAGGTGGCGTCACATACGAGTATTATTCCGTCGTGTTCGCCGAAGCATATGTAATCACGGGCAACGCGCTCGTCAACGGACTCGGCGAGCAGGCTGTAGGTGCCGGGTAAGTCAACTATACGCACATCGTTCCCGCCAAGAGAAAAGCCTCCCTCGGCCAGCTCAACAGTTTTTCCGGCCCAATTGCCTGTGTGCTGGCGCGCGCCGGTCAGCGCGTTGAACACGGTGGACTTTCCCACGTTTGGATTCCCCGCAAGGGCAAGAGTTATGCTCAAGAAAATCACTCTCCTTACCCACAGAATATGCGGCACGTGGGAGAAGCGTGAAAAATACGGAGCCCTACAGGCTCCGTA
The DNA here is from genome assembly GCA_022508735.1 of Oscillospiraceae bacterium. Lineage (GTDB taxonomy): Bacteria > Bacillota > Clostridia > UMGS1883 > UMGS1883 > JAFLUQ01. The sequence continues at coordinate 6,928 of JAFLUQ010000062.1, forward strand.
TTTTTTACTTGTTCTTCAATCTCTTATCTGACTTGGTTGCGAGGAATGTTCCTACGCTCTGGAATATCTGTACCAGAACGATAAGCAGGATCACCGCCGCCAACATGATAAGGTATTTATAACGGTAGTAGCCGTAGTTTATGGCTATTTTTCCGAGGCCGCCGCCGCCGAGTATGCCGCTGATAGCGCTGTAGCTTAAGATCGTTGTAACGGCGATAGTGGCGTTGGATATGAGGGAGGGCACGCTTTCGGGAATCATGACCTTCATAATTATCTGCATAGGCGTGGCCCCCATGCTCTGAGCGGTTTCGATTATGTTCGGATTTATTTCGCGCAGACTGCTTTCCGCAAGCCTGGCGATAAACGGGAACGACGCAATGACCAACGGCACTATTGTAGCCGGAGTGCCCACGACCGTGCCCACGATAAGGCGGGTCAGCGGGAAAACCATTATCATCAAAATAAGGAAGGGTACAGAACGCAGGAGGTTGATTATCACGCCAAGCGCGTGCATGAGCCAGCCGGGCAGAGGCAGCACACCGTTCTTTTCACCGGCCACAAGCAGCACGCCGAGGGGCAGGCCGATAGCAATAGAAAACAGCGTCGCGATGATCGTGACGTATACAGTTTCCCACACAGCCATAGGGAATTCGGTGCGGATGATTCTCAGTGCCTCCTCTATGACCTGAGGCGAAAACAGCTTATCATACATAGTCCGCCACCTCCTCAACCTTAACGTTGTCAACTCTTTGCAGATATTCAGCGGCGCGGCGCACACTGTCGGCCCCGCCGGTAATACCTAAGATCATGCTTCCGTATACCTTGCCGTCTATGATTTTTGTTGAAGCGGCAAGTATATTTGCCGCAACACCGATATCAATGGCCATTTGAGTTATAAGCGGTTTTCTGGCCGCCGCGGCTTCGTTAAACACTACCCGCACAACGCTCTCGTCGGGATTTCTGTGTATGCCTCCGGCACCGTCAGGGAACACAAGCCTCCGCGCCGCCGCAGACTTGGGGCTGGAGAATATCTCTTCAACGCTGCCCTCCTCAACTACTACACCGCCGTCGAGTATGGCCACCTTGCCGCATATTTCTTCAACCACGCTCATCTGGTGAGTTATAATGATGACGGTTATGCCGAGCTTTTTATTGATATCGCGGATAAGTTCAAGAATTGAATGAGTGGTCTTTGGGTCAAGGGCGCTTGTAGCCTCGTCGCAAAGCAGCACCTTCGGATCAGTGGCAAGAGCTCTGGCAATGGCCACTCTCTGCTGCTGCCCGCCAGAGAGTTGGGCGGGGTAGGCCGAGGCCTTGTCAGGCAGGCCAACGATTTCAAGAAGCTCCATGGCCCGCTTTTTTGCGTCTTTGGAATTCACGCCCGACAGCTCAAGCGGAAAGCATACGTTCTTCAGGCAGGTTCGCTGCATCAGCAGATTAAAGCCTTGAAATATCATCGTGACATTTCTTCTGACATCGCGAAGCTCTTTAACTGAAAGCTGCCCGAGGTCACGCCCGTCTATAAGCACCTGACCCTCCGTTGGCCGTTCAAGCATATTTATGCAGCGCACCAGCGTACTTTTGCCTGCGCCGCTCATTCCGATTATACCGTAAACTTCGCCGTCATTTATGGTCAGAGATACGTTTTTGAGCGCATTAACGGCTTTGCCGTCCACTTGGAAGGTCTTGCACAGATTTTTTAACTCGATCATTAAAATTTCCATAGCCTTTCCGCCCACAAATTATAATAGACAAATATATATACGCTTATCGTGGGCGGATAAGGCGTATATGGAAATTTGGCGCATGTGCGTTTTCGGCAAAGCCGAAAAAATCGCACGCGCATAAAATCTGCCGAAGGCATTAGTGTGATTTTTCACACTAATGGCCTCCGAAAAATAAAGGCCGACTGCTGTGCCGCCGGCCTTTTAGTTTAACTTATTTTACAGCGTCAAGAGAAGTCTGCTTGCCGCCGTAAATGCCCATGGGCTCAACATGGATCTGAGAAACGGAAACAATGTGTGTGCCGTTCTCGGCATTGAAGTCGTCAAGGTAGGGGGTGTGCTGGAAGTAGTTAGCGTCGATCTCGCCGCTCTCTACAACATTGTTGGGCTGAACATAGTCGGTGAACTCGCGGATATCAAGAGTGATATTGCGCTCGGCGAGAATTTCCTTAGCTATGCCAAGGATCACCGCATGGGGAGCGGGAGAGGCAGCTACGGTGATCGTAGTGCCGGCAAGGGCATCATAATCAATGCCGGAGTCATAGCCGTCGGTGAGATTCTCTACAACGCTTACAACGCTGCCGCCGTACTCCTGAGCTATGTAGTCGGCAACCTGCCGGCTCTCAAGAGCGGCCTTAAGAGCGAGGATCTTGTCGCTGCTCTCGTTGCCCTCGCGCACAGCCAGAATGTTGGCATAGGCAGAGGCACTGCCCTCGATAGCCAAAGAGTCCTCAACAGGGTTGATGCCGGCCTCAATGGCGTAGTTGGAGTTGATAACAGCGTAATCTACGTCCTGAAGGATGTTGGGGAGCTGAGCCGCCTCGATCTCCTGGAACTTGATATTCTTGGGATTTTCAGTGATGTCCATGACTGTGGCCGTTATACCGGCATCCTCGTTAAGAGTGATAATGCCCTGATCCTGAAGCAGAAGAAGGGCGCGGGCCTCGTTAGAGGTGTCGTTGGGAACAGCAATGGTGATGTTGCTGTTAGTGTTGTTGTTGCTGTTGGTGCCGCTGCCGCCGCAGCCTGCAAGAGCAAGGAGCGCCGCCGCACTTACTGCCGCAAAAATTCTTGTTGTGTTTTTTTTCATGCCAGATTACCTTCCTTATAAATTATTTTCCGTATGTTCAATATTATAGCACCACTTTCGCCCGATGTCAACATATTTTTCGTCTGCTGCGGAGGATAATATAAAACATACTTTTTTTGTAGGTTGTAGACATTATACACTCTTTTAAGCCGTTTGTCAATAGGTATTCTGGAAAAAGTTATACCTGTTACAACTTTTTTTACTGTCATCCAACCCGTTCATATCCGATGTCACCGGCTGAGGTAAAAATGTCATTGAGCACGCTTATTCGAAGACGGGCGGTGCGGCCATTGTCGGAGATGTATTTGGTGCAGAAAGCCAGCATCCGCCGAGCAAGCTCGAATTCATTTTCACGGTCGTCGCTCGTTCTGCCGCTGAGCAGCGCTATTTCCCAAACTTCGCCGCTCTTGTTCACTACGCCGAGAGCCATGACCTCGCCGTTTTCACGCAGGGCAAAAATATCGTTTTCCACGGTGTCGAGCTTTCTTATAAAGCCCTCATCATAGGCGCCTTCATGGCAGTTAGGAAGGTAGGTATACAGCTTCTTGAGGGCGGGAACACAGTCCTCGGGTGCCGTCGGGGCTATATCTCCGGGTTCTTCACTGCCGCTGTAAACCGAACATTCCATTGTGGCAAGGTTTACCACATCATAGGCGAAGCTTTCGCCTATCATCAACGTTTCGTTTGCTTCGCTGTGATCACCGAGACTTTCAAGTATGGCCTTGAATTCCTGATCGTCCTTTATTCCGGCAAAGCCTGCCCACCGCTCCATCTGGCAGCGCAGAGTGGCTCGTGCCTTGCCGGAACAGGTGTATTTTCTGCCTCTGAGCAGCCCGGCGTCACAAACTCCGTTGGGGTCAGCGTCGATCCTGATGGCGATCTCCGCACTTTTGTGCAGATATTCATAAGCTGATATATTATCGCCGATAATGGCACAGTCGTGAGCGATGAACAGATAGAACCGCAGCAGTGCGTCTGTCAGGGCACCGTAATCTCCATCGCAGACGATCTCAATAAGTCCGGCGGCTATCTTCCACAGGTGAATTTTTTCGCGCACATCATCGCCCTGAAGGGCGCGGATATTTGCGCAGAGGCAGAGCATCAGTGCCTCGATATTTTCGGTGGCAAGGCCAGTACTCGGATGAATGCCTATAGATAGCTGATTTCGTGTTTCAAAGTAACCGGGCAGCATATCGGCATAACGCACCGATTTATCAATATTGTGCCGGGCCTGCAAAGCCGTGCGGCAGGGCGCATAGCGGGCGCAGAACGCACCGTTACGTATAGCCTCGTAGCGGGTAGAGCTGTCGATGTCTGATGCCAGCAGCTTCTCAGTGAATTTGAGACTCTCCTCAAAATATCCGCTCCGGCGCAGGGCGTCCATCATGCAGCGCATGACAGTTATGTCGCCGGGATAATCGGCATAAATTTTCTTGGCAAGCTTAAGTTGAGCAAAGTATTCCTTTTTTTCACCGAGGGTGTCGAATTTCGCCTTGAATTTTTGAATTTCGGCCTCGCGCCGTATTTTGCCCACCCCCAAGAGCTCATCAACCGTCACACCGTAAAACTCGGCTATATTCGGCAAGAGTACTGTGTCGGGCAAGGCTTCGCCGCGCTCCCACTTGCTGACAGACTGCACACTTATGCCAATGTGCTTTGCGAGCTCCTCCTGCCGGAGGCCCTTTCCCGTGCGTAAACGACGCAGGTTTTCCGCGATAAATATTTCCATATAAAAATCTCCTTTAGCTTGATTTAAGAAGCTTCTTTAGTTTCATTATAGCAGCATTCTTTCATATAATCAATGACCGAAATCGGGAACAGCGGGAGAATTATTAAACTGCGGGGCGAACGAAATTTTGTAATGAAATATATTGACTTTTTCATTACAATTTGATATAATGTAATGAAGAAGGGAGAGATTAATATGGCACAGACAGTCAACGTGAACTTTCGTATGGACGCAAACCTCAAAAAAAACATGGAGTCGGTGTGCGCCGATATGGGCATGAGCATGACAACGGCTTTTATGATTTTCGCTAAAAAGGTCAGCAGAGAAAAGCGCATACCCTTTGAAATATCTGCCGACCCGTTTTATTCTGAGAGCAATTTGGCTCATCTCAGGCGCGGAATTGCGGCACTTGATGCCGGAAAAGGTATGGAGCATGAGTTGATTGAGGTAGATGACTGATGAAAAAGATCTGGTTTGACGAGGCATGGGAGGACTACCTTTTTTGGCAGACACAGAATAAGAAAACATTAAAACGTATCAATACTCTGCTTAAGGACACAGAAAGAAATCCATTTGTCGGTATCGGTAAGCCTGAACCGCTGAAAGGAGAATTCAGTGGACTATGGAGCCGACGTATTGATGATGTTAATAGGCTGATCTATAGAATAGTAAATGATACATTGGAGATAGTTTCCTGCCGCGGTCATTATGATGATTGATACGCAAAAATCCCCGCAAAAGCGGGGATTTTCTGCCGTAAGGGCCTTTTACTTCATGCCGTTTTCCATTTCGGAAATCATTTTCTTTACCATCTGGCCGCCGACGCTGCCGTTTTCTTTGGCTGTCTTATCGCCGTTGTAGCCGTTCTGATTCATGGTAACGCCAACCTCCTGAGCGGCCTCCATCTTTAACTTATCCATAGCCTGCTTGGCCTCAGGTACAACTGTCTTATTACT
>JAFLUQ010000063.1 GCA_022508735.1 Oscillospiraceae bacterium
GCATGGGTGGTGCCGAGCGGAGGAATGCTCTTGCCGGCCTGAGCCCAGATAGTAGCATAGCGGGAGTGGGTGTGAACAACGCCGCCCAGCTCGGGATACGCCTTATAAAGTGCGATGTGAGTGGGGGTGTCGCTGGAGGGGCGCATATCTCCCTCCACTTTGTTGCCGTCCATGTCGAGCACTACCATGTCCTCAGCCTTAAGCTCCTCGTAGGGAACACCGCTGGGCTTTATTACCACGAGGCCCTTCTCGCGGTCGATGCCGCTGACGTTGCCCCAGGTGTAGGTAACAAGGTTTTTCTTGGGAAGCTCCAGATTAGCCCGGAGCACGATTTCTTTCAGTTCTTCAAGCACTTTAGGTCACTCCTTACGCAAACGGATTTTCCGTCTTATAGAGCATGCCCTTGGGCTGGTTGAAGCCGATCTCCTCCACGGGAACGCCGATGTACTTGAATACCTCGTAGAGGGCCTTGCCGTGATGGCCGAAGGCCACAGCGCCGTGGTGGGGGAAGTTCTTTTCGATAAGAACGTGACGGTAGAAGCGGCCCATTTCGGGAATGGCGAATACACCGATGCCGCCGAAGGACTGTGAAGCCACGGGCAGAACCTCGCCGTTGGCAATGTAGGCGCGGAGCTTGGCGTCAGCCGTGGACTGAATGCGATAGAAGGTGATGTCGCCGGGAGCGATGTCGCCCTCGAGAGTACCGTTGGTAACCTCGATAGGCAGGCTGCGGGCCATGATCTTCTGATACTTCATGGAGCAGGCGGCCAGCTTGCTTGAGCAGGTGTTGCCGCAGTGGAAGCCCATGAAGGTGTCTTTATGAGTATAGGGGAACTTGCCCTCGATGTCCGCCTTATACATATCGGCGGGCACGGAGTTGTTTATGTCGAGCAGGGTAACAGCGTCTTCGCTTACGCAGGCGCCTATGTACTCGCTGAGAGCGCCGTAGATGTCAACCTCGCAGGATACGGGAATACCGCGGCCTGTGAGACGGCTGTTTACAAAGCAGGGAACGAAGCCGAACTGAGTCTGGAAGGCGGGCCAGCACTTTCCGGCGATGGCCACGTACTCCTTGGAGCCCTTGTGGTTCTCAACCCAGTCAAGCAGGGTCAGCTCGTACTGTGCGAGCTTGGGCAGTACCTCGGGCTTGAGGTTGCCTGCGCCCAGCTCCTTTTCCATGTCGGCTATAACGGCGGGGATTCTTTCGTCGCCCTCGTGCTGGTTAAAGGACTCGAACAGGTCGAGCTCGGAATTCTCCTCGATCTCTACGCCCAGCTTATAGAGCTGATAGATGGGCGCATTGCAGGCCAGGAAGTTCAGCGGTCTGGGGCCGAAGGAAATGAGCTTAAGATTCTTAAGGCCTGCCACGGCACGGGCTATGGGTAAAAATTCGTGTATCATGTCGGCGCACTCCTCGGCTGTGCCGACGGGGTACTCGGGTATGTAAGCGGTAACGCCGCGGAGCTTAAGGTTATAGCTTGCGTTCAGCATACCGCAGTAGGCGTCGCCGCGGTCGTCAGACAGGCAGCCAACGTTTTCTTCAGCGGCAGCCACAAACATCTTGGGGCCGTCGAACTGCTGAGCCAGCATGGACTCGGATATCTCGGGGCCGAAGTTGCCGAGGTACACGCAGAGGGCGTTGCAGCCTGCGGCCTTGATGTCGGCCAGAGCCTGCTGCATGTGGATCTCGCTCTCCACGATACATACGGGGCACTCATAGATGTCGTCAGCGCCGTACTTATCTGTATAGGCCTTTATGAGGGCCTGACGGCGTGAAACCGAAAGGGATTCGGGGAAGCAGTCGCGGCTTACGGCTACGATGCCGACCTTGATCTTGGGAATGTTGTTCATGCTTATTTCTCCTTTTGTTTTATTTTTTATGTTTTATTACTGTTCCTGCTCAGGTGAGTCCTCGCTCTGAGGCTCATCAGAAAGCTCTTCTATATCTTCGCCGGACTTATTTGCCTTGTTGTCGATATCAATGGCGTCAACAAACACATTTATGAGTATATTATCCATGCCGACATAAGACTCCAGCGCAAATTTGACCGACTCCTGGACCTTGCGTGCCACGTCGCAAATCTTCATGCCGAAGCGCACACTGATATGAATGTCGATCTCGGTGCTGTTTTCGCCAAGCTCTACTTTAATTCCTTTGGATTTGGATTGATTTTTCTTGCCGAGAAAATCGCTGATGCCGCCTGTGGGAGCGCCCAAAGCTACAACTCCGTCCACCTCGCGGGCAGCGATAGAGGATATTCTGGTCACGACCTCCTCGGAAATCTTGATGTTACCGTTTTCTGAAACAATAAAGCCTTCTGCCATAGCTATCCCTCCGTTATTGGGGGCAATATTTTGATGATGCCCCATACTTATTTATCTTATTCTATCATAGCTTTCCCTAAAATTCAAGTAGATATTTAATTTAATTCCACAATTTTTATTTTCTCGCTTGCTATACCGCTCTGTTCAGACACAATTTCTGAAATTATGGCCGCGTCGCTGCTGTCGATGTTATCAGTCTTGACAACCACATTGGCCGTTCCGTTGTTTATGTAGCACACGGCGTCTTCAAAGCCTTTGGCACGGATGAGATTTTCAATGGCCGTCTCGGTCTCAGTGTTCTGGGCCAGAGTGAGCACACTCTGCTGAGCGGTCTCCTTGGTTTCCGGGTCAGTATCCTCATTGGAGATAAGTGAGTTAAAGGTTTCGATGGACTTGCTGCGCCCGGCCTCACGGTCTATTCTGGCCTGAGCAAAAAAGTCGGCCACGCTCTCACTGTCCACAAGCTGAGCCTCACCTAAATACCCGTCCGCTGAGGTCTCCAGATCCCCGCCTTCAGTAGTGACTGTCTGTTCCCGGCTGATATTCAGATACCCTGCCACGCCTACCATTACCGCCAATACCGCCACCACAAGCTGTTTCCTTTTAAATACCATCATCATAGTTGAGTCTCCTTTACTTTATATAAATTTTTAATTGTATGCCTAATTCCTCATTTTATATACCTTTACCCTGTGTGCGCCGATTCCCAGCGCAGTGGCAGCCGCTTCGGACAGCTCCGCCTTCACGCGGTCGTTTCCGGCCCCCTCGGCCACAACGAGCGCACCACGCACGGCAGGGGCATTTTCGGCCAGAACAAGAGCCTCGCTGCCTCCCTGACTGTTAAGCACAACGGTTTTGCTGCTGTCGCCGCTGCCGTCCTGCTGCACGTCTATAGAACCGCCGTTTTCGGCTACGAGCAGAACCTCCACACGGCCTGCCCCATCTATAGTCGAGAGTGTGCGGCTGAGGCGCTGTTCCAGCTCGGTCATGTAGTCTGCGGCGTTGGTTCGTGTTTCGATCGCCGCCGCCGGGGCGCTTTTTTCCGGTCGGGGCAGAGAGCCGAAGGCCAGCAGCGCCACTCCCAACAACAGTAATATATATATTCCAAGGCTTCGCTTTTTATCACTACCGAGAAGCTCCTTTATTTTCATTTATTATCACATTGCTCCCTTCAATGCCCATTGCGCCGCGCACGTACTCCCGCGTGGCGGCCGCATCCATGGCGTTCTCTACTGTCACTCTTGTTACGTTCCCCTCGCCGTCCACCTCCACATAGGCTTCACAGCCGGGGAACTCGTCCTCTATTATTTTTTCGAGGTTGCTTCGGTGCTGGATCAGTATCCTTGCACGCGCCTCGATCTCGGCTGTTTCCATATCCGCTCCGGTATACTCCGGCACGTTCAAAGCGATGCTTCCGGTTACAGGAGAAAGCACCGCCGCCAGCAGCACAAAGCCGAACACCAGCCGGCAATACCCCTTGAAGCTGCCGTCCGGCACAAGCATATCCATCAGCGCTGCGAGTATCACCGCCGCACCGATCACCTTTATGTATTCCGCCATTTTAACCACCACCCATCAATGCAGCTACGGCAATTACCATCATTACCGCCACAGAGGCCACCGACGAAAGCAGCGTTTCGAGGCAGCCTGCCATGTGGTACACAGCGTTGGCCACAGCGGCGTTCCCCATAGGCCCCATCATTGCGCCGCCTATGCGGAACACCAGCGACAGTGCGCCTATCTTTACAACCGGCAGCAGCGCCACAGCTATTATCACAGCTACGCCCGCCGCGCCTATGCTGTTTCTTAAGAGAGCACTGCCGCCGGCCACACTGCTCATGGCGTCGGCTATGGAGCCGCCCACCACCGGCACCGCCGCGGACACCGCAAACTTAAGTCCCCTTGCCGCCAACGAATCAAAAGAGGAGGCCGCAAACCGCGTTATTGACAGCACGCCTGTAAAAACCACCATTAAAAAGCTCAGCACGTAGCTGCTTATCCTCTTGCACAGGTCAGCTATGCCGTTGACGTCGATTCCCGGAGAGATACATCCCAAGAGATTAAGTATCATGGAAAACATTGCTAATGGAATGACTATGCCGCTGATGATCCGCCCCAAAACCGAGCACATGAAGTATATGACCGGGTGCACCGCTCCGCCGCTGACAGCCATGCCTCCGCTCAGCATCAATGACAGAGTTATGGGGAGTATCGCGTCCATTATCAGGCTGAGGTCGTCCACGGCGGACAGTGCACAGTCACGGGCAGTGGAAAAGGCCCCGAGCGCTATGACCGTAAGGTATGCCGTCGCCGCGAGATTTGCCGCCGCACCAACGCTTTCACGCCCGAAGGAGGACTGCATATTGCGGATAACGGCGAGGAATATGCCCATGGCCAGCAGCAGGGCCAGCGTGCGCAGGCTTAACTGAAGTTCACCGAAAAACAGGTTTAAGAGCCGCCCTGCAGTGGAGCCGAGTTCTACCCCAAAGCTGCCCTCAAGCATATCAGCCACCGCTCCGTCTGCTGAAAAGCCCGGCATGAGCTGTTCTATCCAGGTCACGCTGTCAGGGGAGAGAGTGGGAAAGTAGAAGTCGTTCATGTTGTACCTCACACAAAGTTCATCAGGCTCAAAAACACGTCCCGCATTATGGGAAAGCTCATAAGAGCTATCGCAGTCTTTCCGGCCAGCTCCACACGCCCGGCGAGGGCGGTCTCCCCGGCGTCGCGGCATAGCTCCGCCGCAAACTGGGCTATATAGGCTATGCCGGTGACCTTCAGCATCGGCTGCATAAACTCTGCCATCGGGCGGCTTATCAGGCTGAACCGGCGAACCGCGGCAATAAACTCCGCCGCCATGGGAACAGCCGCGCCCATGATTAGCAGTGCAGCCCCCATTGCCAGCATACGGGCCATTTCCGGCCTAAATTCTCTCAGATACAATGCCATGATCGACGCGCAGACTGCCAGCGCGCACATTGCCGCCACGCTCATAGGCCAAAAACGGTCTTTACCGTCGTGAACAGCTCGCCGATCTTATTCACTAAAATTATAAGCACGACTACCAGCCCGGCTATGGTAGCCATCAATGCCTGTTCCTCCCGCCCTGAGCGGGTAAGAAGCTGATTCATCACCGCGACTATTATGCCTATACCGGCAATCTGAAAAATCAGGTCTACGTCCATGCCCGTCCTCCTCAAAGCAAAAATATGACAAGGGCCGCTCCGGCTAAAAAGCCCCCGCCTAAGAACAGCCGCCCGCGCCGGTACAGGTCATCCCGGGCCGAGCGGATCTCCTCCTCCAGACCTGACAGAAAAATATCTATGTTCTGAAGCTGGCCCTCCGTTGTGTCGGACGTAAGTCCCTCGGCAAAAAGGGAAAAGCCCTCAATTCCTTCACCCAGCGGACTGACTGCCGCACATACAGGCACGCCCCTATCAAGGGCTTCGGCGGCGGGGGAGAAGAATGCGCTGCCCGAAAAAATCTCATAGAGATTCATGCCGAGACCGCATATCTTGCTCCGAAGGCTCCCCACCTCCCAGCGGAGCAGCAGCAGCCTCTGGAGCCTACGGCTCAGCTCGTGCCTTTTATATAATCCCCAGCACAGCCCGGCCGACAAGGTCAATACTGAGCCGATTGCCTTAAGCATAACTGTTTACCTCGGCAATTTCACCTACTCCGCTAAGCGTCACCACGCAGGAGAACAGCCGCCGATCGAGCATGCCGCCTAACCTCGTTCGCCGCCGCACGTCGCCGGCATTTTGGCCGTGTACCGACGTCATTACCGCCACGCCGGAGTTCACGGCTCTATATATGGCGTCGATGTCTTCGTCGCTGCCGATCTCGTCGGTAACTATGACCCTCGGCGCCATAGAGCGCAGGGCCATGAGCATACCGTCGGACTTTTTCACTCCGTCCAGCACGCAGGTAAACTCTCCCACGTCCATCTGCGGCACGCCGTTTTTCACGGCTGCCAGCTCGCTTCGTTCGTCAATTATACATACAGGCAAGAAGCCGCCAACCGTTCGCGCCGCGTCTCTCAGCATTGTGGTCTTTCCGCAGCCGGGAGGGGAGATGATAAGAAGATTTCCGCCGAGGTACCGCTCGAGAGGCGCCGCCGCGCCGATGATCTGACGCGCCACTCTGAAGCAGAGGGCCGAGGGCTCCACCATGGCCGCGCCGCCCGCTCCCGTGGTGAGTCGGCCGCACACGCCTACCCGGTGCCCTCCCTCGAGGGTAACAAAGCCCTCTCTGAGGCTCGATTGGGCACTGTAGACGGATCCGCGGCATATGTAGTTGAGGGTGTTTCTGAGCTGTGCGGCTGTGATCTCCACCGGCAGGCGGATGAGCTCCTTTTCAGTGGCCACAGCAACCACTCCGGTTGACATAAGGCGTATTTCGCGGGCCTCCTCCATATAGGGCTCCGCTTCACGGGCAGCATCCGGCGGAAGATATTGAAGAATCGTGTTCATAGGTCTGTCCTCGCTTTCGGTAAAGTATATGGGAGAGGGTAGAATAATAGAACAGTGCAAATTTAACCTCTGCGTAACAATAAAACTCTTGATTTTTTAGGAAAATAGTAGTAAAATAGAAACTGGAATACTGTAAAGACAATGCCGTGCAAAAACCGCATGGGAGCCTTGCGCGGTATGACTAAAAACGAATGGGAGCGGCGAACAAATGAATTTCAAATGGAACGGCGACGACCAGAAATATATAAAGCTTGGCCTGACAGCCTTTACCGTGGTGGTCATGAGTATATTGGCGAATCAGGTGCTGCACCAGCTGCCGCTGCTGACGGAGGGTGTAAAGACCTTTTTAAGCTGCCTCAGGCCCATAATTTACGGACTTGTTTTTGCCTATCTGCTGACTCCGGCAGTGAAGCTGTTCGAGGGCTTGCTTTATCCGCCGTGCCGGATGGCGGGCGGGGAGCTCAACAAGCTTATACGGAAGGTAAAGCCCTCAAAGACAGACGACGGCAAAAAAATTGATGAAAAAAGCCTTCGTATAGCCCGTGGCATAAGCATAGTTCTCACCTGGGGACTCGCTGTGATGTTCATAGCGGTATTGGTAAAAATGGTGGTGCCCGAGGTCATGAACAGCGTTGTAAACGTCAAGGATAACATGCCCTTCTATGTTTTCAAGTTCCGCCGCTGGATTTCCGATATTATGGAGGGAAACCCCGAGATACGCGACTGGGTCATGGCACAGATAAGCAATCTCTACAGCGAGTTCAATTCCCTTATGGACCGCCTGCCCGATATTATGGAAAGTCTCTCCGGAGTATTTTCCAACCTCAGTGATTTTGTGGGCAGCCTCTCAACGGGCGTGTTCAGCGCTGTTTACGGCTTGTTTAACGTTGTGATCGGTGTGATCGTTTCGATCTACGTCATGGGCGCGAGGGAAACCTTTATTGCTCAGGCGAAAAAGGTGGTTTACGCAGTGTTCCCCGTTCGCCGTGCAAACGACCTTGCCAATGTCGCCCGGCTGACACACGTGAAGTTCGGCAATTTCTTTGTTGGCAAGATAATCGATTCAATAATTATCGGTCTGTTATGCTTTGTGTTGGTATCGATCTTCCGCATACCTTATGCGGTGCTTATCAGCTTTATTGTTGGCGTGACGAATATAATTCCGTTTTTCGGTCCCTTCATCGGAGCGGTTCCGGGAGCGGTGCTGCTCATACTGACCGACCCCCTGCGCTGCCTGTACTTCCTCATAATCGTGGTGGTGCTTCAGCAGTTTGACGGAAATATCCTCGGCCCGAAGATACTCGGCAACTCTATCGGTATCTCGAGCTTCTGGATAATGTTCTCTATACTCGTGTTCGGCGGAATGTTCGGCTTCTGGGGGCTATTATGCGGTGTGCCGCTGTTCGCAGTCATCTATGAGCTTATTTCCGACTTTGTGAACAACCGCCTGAGGAGTAAAAAGTTTTCAACGGTCACTGACGACTACTGCGATCTCAATTATATCGACGCTGAGACCGGTCAGGCCGTAAATAAAAAAGATAAGGAAGATGCAAATGTTTCTAAAGGTTCTAAGAGATAAGGTAAAAACCGAGGTAAATCCCCACATGATAGGGATATTCTTCGAGGATATAAACTACGGGGCGGACGGCGGACTCTACGCCGAGCTCCTCGAGAACCGCTCCTTCGACTTTTTCCCGACCAAGATCAACGCCTATAATTCGCCGCTCATTGCGTGGAAGACTGTTGGCGCTGCCGCTATGGAGAGCCGCAACGATGAGCCCATGAACAGCGTGAACACCGGCTACGTACGCCTGAAGGCCGAGGCCGCCGGAGGCGGCATTGCCAACCGGGCCTATGAGGGTTGCTATCTTGAGGAAGGGGAGGAGTACGATTTCTCTTTCTATTCCCGCGGCGGATATAGCGGAGAGATAGTTTTCTCTCTGGTGAGCGAGGGCGAGGTTATAGCTTCCGCCTCGTTTAGCGGAGCCTGCGAAAAGTGGGAGAAGCGGAGCGCGAGCCTCAGGGCCGTAAAGACCGTATACGACGCCGAGCCGAGGATAACCCTTTCCGAGGCCGGAACTGTGGACATCGATATGTGCTCCCTGTTCCCCAAAAAGACCTTTATGGGCCGCGAAAACGGTCTTCGCCCGGATATGGCTCAGGCGCTTAAGGATATGCGCCCGGGCTTCATGCGCTTCCCCGGCGGCTGCATCGTCGAGGGCAACGGCCTTAATAACCGCTACCGCTGGAAGGATACGATCGGCCCCATCGAGACCCGAAAGGGCAACTGGAACCGCTGGCAGGAAGGCGGTGTGGGCGTGTATGCCCCCGACTACTATCAGAGCTACGGATTGGGCTTTTACGAGTATTTCCTTCTATGTGAGGATTTAGAGTGTGAGCCGCTGCCGGTGCTGAACTGCGGCATGGGCTGCCAGTACCAGTGCGAGGAGACCGTACCTCTCGAGGAGCTGGACGAATATATTCAGGACGCTCTTGACTTGATCGAGTTTGCCAACGGCTCTGCAGACACCGAGTGGGGTTCAAAAAGGGCCGAAATGGGCCATCCAAAGCCTTTTGGCATGAAATATCTCGCCATAGGCAACGAACAGTGGGAGGAGGGCTACTTCGAGCGGTACGAGGCCTTCCAGAAGGTACTGGCCGAAAAGCACCCCGAAATTCTGCTGATCTCTTCCTCCGGCCCCTATGCCGCCGGCAAGGAATTCGAGAAGGCATGGAACTGGCTCGAGGGCAAGGGTAAGGACTTCGCCTTTGCCGTAGACGAGCATTACTATGTTCCTTCGCGGTGGCTGTTTAACAACACCGACCGCTACGATAACTATGACCGCTCTATGCCCAAGGTCTTTGCGGGCGAGTACGCCTGCCACCTGAGCGGCCATCAGCCGCGGCCAAACAACCTTGAAGCCGCACTGGCTGAGGCGGCAATGATGACCGGCTTCGAGCGCAACGCCGACGTGGTGCACCTGGCGGCCTATGCTCCGCTGTTTGCCCGTGAGGGCTTCACCCAGTGGACGCCGGACCTGATTTTCGTGAACAACCATGAGGTAATGCTGACGCCCTCATACTATGTTCAGCAGCTGTTCAGCAAGAATCTGCCCGAATACGAAACGGAGTTCGCCTGCAACGCCGGTAACGACCTGTATATCTGCGCCGGAACCAAGGGCGACGAGTGCATAGTCAAAATAGTAAACAACAGGCCGCAGCCTGCTTTGATGAGTCTTGGCTGCGCTGATAGCCCTGCCAATGGAGGAACGGCGGAATATCTCGCCGTAGAAATGGCCGAAAACGCGGACTTCAAAAAAATTCTTGAGACCAAAAACATCCTAAAGCATAAGGATAGGGTGAAGCCGGTTGTTGAGAGCTTTGAAGGCTGTGAGTATGAGCTTAAGCCATTTTCATTTACAGTTATTAGATTTAAGGTAAAGGAAGATTAAGATGGAGAAAAACAGTGTAAACATAAGAACCTTGGTGATTTTCGCATTATTTGTAGCGATTATCGGAGTTCTGTCTGTAACGCCTTTGGGTATGATACCCTTGGGCTTCATGAACGCCACGACGATACATATTCCCGTCATCGTCGGCGCAATCATTCTTGGCCCTAAATTCGGTGCGGCGTTGGGCGGTGTGTTCGGCTTGGTGAGCTTTCTTAAAGCCAGCTTTTCACCTATGGTAACGTCCTTCCTGTTTTCGCCGCTTATCCCGGTTCCCGGAACGGGCCGCGGAAGCCTGTGGGCACTGGTCATAGCCTTTGTTCCGCGCATACTCGTGGGCGTTGTGGCCTACTATGCCTACGCGGCGGTGAGGCGTATATCCAGAAATGAAGCTGTGGCTATGGGTATTGGAGCCTTCCTCGGTTCCATGACCAATACCGCTTTTGTAATGAGCCTCATATATGTGATCTTCCGTGGAGCTTATGCCGAGGTAGTGGAGCTTGCCGGAAGGACTATCGGGGTATTTATCGGCATGACTGTAGTTATAAACGGAATTCCCGAGGCCATTGTGGCTGTGGTGATCTCCGTGGCTGTGTGCAAGGTTTTGAAGAAGATGATAAAGACGGAGACTGCCAATGCGTGAAATAAGCATAACCGAAATTGAAAATGTTAAAATTGGCTCTGCCGAGGACATGGACGCCCGGACGGGCTGCACGGTCGTTATCTGCGAGCAGGGAGCGCCAACGGGCGTGGACGTTCGCGGCGGCGGCCCTGCCAGCCGTGAGACGGAGCTCTTAAGCCAGCAGGCTACCTGTGACAGAGTTCACGCCGTGCTGCTCAGTGGCGGCAGCGCCTTTGGCCTTGACGCCGCCGGCGGAGTTATGGAATATCTTGAAAATAAGGGCGTGGGCCTTCCCGTGGGAAGCGCTATTGTGCCGTTGGTGTGCCAGTCCTGCATTTTTGACCTGCTGGTGGGTAAAAATCTCCGTCCGGATAAAGAAATGGCGAAGCGGGCCTGCGAGGCCGCGGAGCTTAACGAGCCAAAAAGCGGGCGCGTGGGCGCGGGAGCCGGAGCCACTGTGGGCAAGCTTTTGGGGCCGGACTTCAGCATGGACAGCGGCCTCGGCATTTACGCCGTGCAGCTGGGCGAGCTGAAGGTGGGGGCCGTTGTGGCCGTAAACGCCAGCGGCGACATAATCGACTTTGAGAGCGGCGATATAATCGCCGGGCTATTGAACGATGATAAAACCGGCTTCCGCGACAGCGAAAAGACCCTGTATGAGCTTGCGGAAATGCGGCCGGGAAATACGACCATAGGCGTTATAATTACCAATGCTAAATTTGATAAATCCCGCATGACCAAGGTGGCTCAGATGGCTCAAGACGGCTATGCACGCTCTCTCCGCCCGGTGCACACCACCATGGATGGCGACACGGTCTACGCCATGAGCGTGGGCAGTGTGGAGAGTAATGTTGATCTGGTCGGCACGCTTGCGGCAAGGGTCATGGCAGCTGCAATAAGGAATGCAGTTAGGAGTTAAGGTTACTTAGGGAGCTTTTGCATCTTAATTTGCCGCTGCTCTCATTTTGGGCATTGTTTTGGGTAAGGGGGAAGAATGTATGGGCGAAATATTAGCTAAGATACTGACCTACATTTTTGTACTGATAATCTATCTTTTCATCTACGCCATAATCAGAATGATATACTTCGATATCCGCGCCATGAACCGCAAAAAGAGCGGCGGCCTGGCTGAAGCTTACCTTAAGCTCATAAATCTCCGCCGCGATCTGGATTTCAATGTTGACGAGAGCTATGAGCTGGAGGACGATGAGATCATCGGCCGCGGCAACAAGTGCACCCTCTGCCTGCCGGATAAGTATCTGAGCGTGCGGCACTGCCGCATATACAAGGCTGACGACAGCTTCTTCATTGAGGATCTCGACAGCACCAACGGCACCTTCTTAAACGGCGATGAGCTGGGCGACGAGGCTGTGGAGCTTATAGACGGCGATAAAATATCCATAGGCCGCCTGAACTTTATATTTGTTATGCCGAAGACGCAGGAGTAGGGCTATAACGTGAAAAATAAGCGTCGCATCTCACCCTTTATCGGAGCTTGAAGTACACA
>JAFLUQ010000064.1 GCA_022508735.1 Oscillospiraceae bacterium
CCTCGTGATCGACCTTGGCAGCGCCATGGTTGTAAGCGGCGTAGGCGTTCAGATGCGTGCATATGACGACGGCAGAACAGTTAACTACGGTGTTGACGTATCTGCTGACGGCAGCAACTATACATCTTATTTCAACGGTGCCTGCGCACCCGGCGGCGGCGCTATGGAGTATATAACCATCGCTGCTAATGTAAGATATGTAAGAATCAACGTGAACGGCAACAGCATCAGCAACTGGGCTTCCCTTGCTGAGGTTGAGGTTTACTCAGGCGGCAGCGTACAGGCCGGCCCCACAGCCGCTGTAACTCCTTCCGCCGGCGGTAAGGTAGCCCTTAATGCAAGCATGGTTCGCGCTTCCGCAGAGCCCGAGGCTCAGAACGGCGCCAGAAATGTTGTTGACGGCAATGCCGGCACATACTGGGCAGCCGAGGGCGCTCAGAACCTTGTGCTTGACCTTGGCAGTGCTCAGAACGTAAGCAGCGTAGGCGTTCAGATGCGTCAGTATGACGACGGCAGAATGATAAACTACAGCGTAGAGGTTTCTGCAGACGGCAGCAGCTACAGCTCTGTTTACAGCGGTGCAAGCGTTGCAGGCGGCGGCCAGATGGAATCTCATGCCGTAGGTCAGAGCATCAGATACGTAAGATTGAATGTTAACGGCAGCAACACAGGCAGCTGGTCCTCCGTTGCTGAGATCGAGGTTATGACCGGTGGCGGCGCAGCAGGTGCAACAGGTCCCGCGTTCGTTTCCGCTATCTCCTCCACTCCCGTAGGTAACATCGAGAAGCTTATATCTGCAGGCAGCGCCATTCTCGTTGACAAGGCGTTCCCCGCTTCCAATGCAATAGACGGCAGCTACTCCACCGCTTGGAAGGGCAGTGCCAACCACAGCCTTGTAGTAGAGCTTAACCGCGACGAAAGAACAGTTACCACCGTAGGCGTTCTTATGGCCGGTGATGAAGCTATCAACTACACCATCGCCGTATCTAAGGACGGCGGCAACTGGACACCTGTTTACAGCGGTACTTCCGTTGTAGGTGCTATGGCTTATCATCCCTGTGAGGCTGAGGGCAAGTATGTAATGATCACCCTTGCTTCCGAGGGTAAGGTTTCCGAGGTTGAGGTTTACGGCGCTGAATAAGCAAAAGTAAATACTGAATAGTAAAGGCCCGGCTTTGCCGGGCCTTTTGATTTGCCTATTGCTCTGGCCGACATATAAAAGCACACAATGTCGGGAGAACAGTTTCACTTTATGGTAATATAACAGTGACGGGAGGAATGAATATGGACTGGGTCAGCGGAATGCAAAAAGCGTTAGACTATATCGAAGAAAACCTGTGCGAAGAGATCAGTATTGAGGAGGCGGCGAGAAAGGCGTGCTCCTCGGTCTATCATTTTCAACGTGTGTTCGGCATACTTTGCGGCCGCACTGTAGGCGAATATATACGCCTGCGGCGGCTGACGCTGGCCGGTGCGGAGCTGGCCGCAGACAGGATCAAGGTCATCGACGCGGCTATGAAATACGGCTACGACAGCCCCGACAGCTTCACAAAGGCCTTTGTGAAATTCCACGGTATAACGCCCTCCCGGGCCCGTTGCCCCGGAGTCTCGCTTCGCTCATTTGCCCGTCTGTCCATTAAAATATCACTTGAAGGAGGAACTGTTATGAACTATCGAATCGAAAAAAAGCCCGCAATGACTGTTACAGGGCTTCAGACCCACTTGCCGGGTGTTCCCGCCGGGCGCAGCCAAGAGCTACGTGACCTGTTTAAAAAGGGCGAGACAAGGTTTGTGCGTTATGCGATCAGTGGCATGGCCCGTGATGTGGAAAACGAGTATTACGTGATTTCCAATGTGGACGGTGATGGTTACGACCTGACCGTAGGTGGGATATTGCCATGTTATTTCCGCGAACACATGGAAAAGACCGTTGGCAGGTATAAGGAGCTATTGACATCTGTCGAAATTCCTGCTCAAACCTATGTTGTGGCCGAGACAAGTCGTGGTATTAACTGTATGACTGAACACGTAGCGCTGAGGAATTCCGTCGTCAGTGAGTGGCTACCATCGTCTGGCTATGTGCTGTCTGATGCGCCCGAGGTGGTCGTTATCCATTTTCCATTGAATAGTCACGAAACAAACGTAGAGAAGAGGCGCGCCGACGACTATGTAGAGATATGGCTGCCGATAAAAAGGGAAGGATAAACTATAATTTACTGTTGGTTTAATATGAATTTTATTTATCTCAGCCACGGAATGTCTCCGCCGCCATGATAAAAGGTAAAGTGATGCGGACGCTGTATTATTTCGCGAGCGATTATGAGAAGAGCAGGAATTGCCTGATGTGGGTGAAACATATAAAACTTTTCCGATATGCCGTCCACAGGATAAGTGTTGAGAAGCTTGTATTTTCGGAGTATACCGATGATTTCGCCAGACTTATCATCGGATATGTCAAGCTGTTCGGCCATCAATTTACGTGTAAAGCCATTCTCGCAGGGGCGTTTGTTCAGCCATATCAGTGCATCAAAAAACGCCTTATCAGATAAATTGCGAAACAGTTCTAAATAATCAGTGCTTTCAAAATATGCTTTTTCAGGGTCAACACAGCGAGGTACAAGCATAAAATATGGAAGTACGCTGTCAATTTCCATAAGCGTGAAGCCCTCATCTTTGTTGATTGATGAATATCGCCGTTCACCGGGCCACATTATTTCCCGGTGTGAAGCTATTGTGTTTTCTTTGTCATATGTTCCGCTCATGAGAGCCTGCTCAAGTGCGTATACGATCTCAAAGGCCGCTTCAAAGCGTTGCTCAATGGGCAGACTAAGCAGTCGTTTGCATATGGCGGTTTCCAATTCATCGCTTTCAGCGGTAGTGCGCTCGAAAAGTGTGTCTATGGAAACGCCAAAAAAATCTGCAATGCTTGGCAGAAGATCTGTGTCAGGTACTCCTCCGTTTTCCCACTTTGAGACCGCCTGCGGTGATACTCCGACGTAATTTGCCAATGCCTCTTGGGTCACGCCCTGTCCGCGGCGCAGCCTCGCTATAACATTACCTATCATGATCGTATCCTCCCTTTGATTTTATATTATACCGCAAAATTGCTACTATGGCTATACCCATGTTTACTTTATCAGTGGCCGTTGCATTACGGCTATACAAATCTTCGATTTGTAGGGTTATTATATCACATTTTTATGTTCAAAGCAATGTACGCGTTTTTGCTGAATTCAACTCCGGGTTGAGAAAAACCGCTCCCATTTATGTAAAGGGAGCGGTTTAATTAGTTCCAGTATTTTCTGTCCAAAGTTCTGTATCCAACAGCTTCGGAAATGTCCATGTCGGTGATGTTTTCACGACCGGCTACGTCGGCGATGGTGCGGGCGACCTTCAGTATGCGGCTGTATGCCCGGGCAGAAAGGCCCATAACGTCAAACACGTTTTTTAACAGTGCGCTTTCACTCGGGCCGAGAGGGCAGAACCTCTCAATTTGTGCGGAGTTCATCTGGGCGTTGCAGGTGATACCCTCATCCTTGAAGCGCTCCTGCTGAATTTTCCGGGCCGCATTGACGCGCTTCTTTATTTCCGCCGAGCTTTCACCTTTTTCGGCGGTCAGGTCGCTATAGCGGAGCGTCGAGGCTTCAAGCTGAATGTCAATGCGGTCGAGAAGCGGGCCGCTGACCTTGCCTAAATATCGGCGAACGTCAGGCTCAGAGCAGTGACAGCGGCCGCTGCCGTCGCCGTAATAGCCACAGCGGCAGGGATTCATAGCCGCCACGAACATGACGTTACAGGGATAGGTGCAGGTGGCCGCGATCCGTGATACGGTTACGGTTTTGTCTTCAAGGGGTTGGCGCATGGCTTCCATTACGCTTTTTCCGTACTCCGGCAGCTCGTCAAAGAACAGAACTCCGTTGTGAGCAAGCGACAGCTCGCCCGGTTTGGCCTTAGGCCCGCCGCCAACTATGCTTACAGTGCTGGAACTGTGGTGCGGAGCGCGGAATGGCCGGCATGAAATTATGGACTGGCCGTCCTTAAGCTCGCCTGCAACACTGTAGATTTGAGTTAAGTCCAAGGCCTCCTGCATAGTCAGGTCAGGTAGAATTGTGGGTATGCGCTGAGCAATCATGGTCTTTCCGCTGCCGGGGCTGCCGATTAGCAGCACATTGTGCCCGCCCGCAGTGGCTATCTCTATGCCGCGGCGCAGGGCGAGCTGCCCGCGCACCTGATCAAAGTCCACATTATAGTGGGAATTTTGCTCAAATATATTTTCAATGTCGGATTCTATCTTTGATAGTGGCTGCTCTCCCGAAAGATGGAGCACAGTCTCGGAGAGCGTTTTTGCGCCGTATACATCTATGCCGCTTACGAGAGCTGCCTCGGCGGCGTTCTCGGCCGGAACTATGACGCTTTTGAAGCCGCTGTTTTTAGCACAAATCACTCCCGACAGCACACCGTTCACGCCGCGTATTTCCCCTGAAAGGCTGAGCTCGCCCATGAGCAAGCAGCTTTCCAGATCAGCCGAAAGCTGACCGGTGGCAAGCAGCAGAGCGGCGGCTATCGGAAGATCGTACTGAGTGCCCTCTTTTTTCAGGTCCGCCGGGGCCAGATTAAGTATGCAGCGCCGGGACGGGAACTCATAGCCGCTGTTAGTTATGGCTGAGCGCACCCGCTCACGGGATTCGCGCACCGCTGCGTCAGGTAGCCCCACAATGTCGAGATGCGGCAGCCCGCCCGAAAGATCGGCCTCTATGGTGACGAGGTTGCCGTCCAGTCCGCTCAGGGCCGCGCAATATGCTTTTACGGTCATGCTCCCACTCTCCTCTGCCTCTTATATCAGGCCGGATATATTTTTCATTATGGTCCCCGCTATAACGGGCTTGTTCATGGTATATATGTGTACTCCGTGCACACCGGCGGTTATAAGGTCCACTATCTGGTCGGTAGCATAAGCTATGCCGGCCTGAAGCAGTGAGGGGGCATCGTCCTGATACCGCTCCACCATGCGCATGAACTTGGGCGGCAGCGTCGCGCCGGACATAGCGCACATGCGCTTTATCTGTTTTGCATTCTGCACCGGCATAACTCCGGCCATGATCGGCACGTTTATACCCTTGGCGGTGCATCGGTCAAGAAAGTCCAGATATTTCTCATTGTCGAAGAACAGCTGAGAAATAAGGAAATCGCAGCCGGTGTCCACCTTGTTTTTAAGATTGATTAGATCCTGCTCCGCGCTGGGGCACTCCACATGTCCTTCGGGATAGCAGGCTCCGCCAATACAGAAGCCGCCCATGCTCTTGAGCTGCATGATAAGCTCACAGGCATAGCGGTAGTGCTTGGGATTTGGGAAGTCAGCCACGCCTTCGGGAATATCGCCTCGCATGGCAAGTATATTTTCTATTCCTTTTGACCGCAAATTGGCGGTCAGATTTTCAATTTCAGCCTTAGTTGAGGCCACACAGGTCAGATGGCTCAGGGCCGTAATATTGTGAACGTTCTGAATTTCTGCGGAAATATCGGCCGTGTGGGCACTGGTGCCGCCGCCTGCACCGTAGGTCACGCTGATGAAGTCGGGTTTAAGCGCTGATAGGTCAGCCACTGCCTTTCTCACATCGGCAAACATTTCAGTCTTTTTGGGAGGGAAAACCTCAAAAGAGACCGTAAGTTTTTTGCTTTTTAAAATGTCGCTTATATACATAAGATCAATCCAATCGTAAATATTACCTGTATTATATACTTTTTTTGATGAAAAAGCAATACTTTTATTTGACTTTTGGCGGCTTTGGATATATAATTATTCTATATATTTTTAAAGGAATTGATAATTATGTTTGAGAACAGAAGATATTTTTTTGACGGCGGTATGGGTACGATGCTGCAGAAGGCCGGTATGGCTGCGGGTGCGTGCCCCGAGGAGCTTAATATAACAGATCCGGAGCTTATCCGTTCCATACACCGGGCCTACCGTGAGGCCGGAGCCGATATAATCACCACCAACACCTTCGGCGCCAATCCCGTAAAGCTGGAGAGCCGCTATCCTCTGGAGGATATAGTCCGTGCGGCGGTGGAAAACGCCAAAGCCTCCGGAGGGCTTGTGGCCTTTGACGTAGGCCCCACAGGCGCGCTGATGAAGCCCGTGGGCGATATGGATTTTGAAACGGCCTATGATGCCTTTTACAAAACTGTCAAGGCCGGGGCTGACGCCGGTGCAGACCTGATCGTGATCGAAACAATGAGCGATATACTTGAAGTCAAGGCGGCAGTCCTTGCGGCAAAGGATGCCTGCTCTCTGCCGGTCTTTGCCACCATGACCTTTGATGAGAACGGCAAGGCACTGACGGGAGCTGACCCGGAGTGCATGGCCGCAGTTCTTGAGGGGCTGGGCGCCGATGCCATAGGAATAAACTGCGGTCTCGGCCCGAAGCAGATCCTTCCGCTGGCCAAAAGGCTTGCCGGCGTGGCCTCGGTGCCTCTGCTGATTCAGCCTAACGCCGGGCTGCCCGCCATAGTGAACGGGGAAACGGTCTACGACGTTACGGCG
This sequence comes from Oscillospiraceae bacterium, assembly GCA_022508735.1. GTDB lineage: Bacteria > Bacillota > Clostridia > UMGS1883 > UMGS1883 > JAFLUQ01. The sequence continues at coordinate 6,545 of JAFLUQ010000064.1, forward strand.
GAGGAATTCGCAGATTATGCCGTGGAGATAGCGAAGCTCGGTGCGGGCTTTATCGGCGGCTGCTGCGGAACAACTCCGGAGCATATACGGCTCACTGTGGAAAGATGCCGTGATCTTCCATATATGCTGCCCACAGATAAGGGGCTGTGCGTCTGCTCGTCATACTCTCATGCCCTTGTTATAGGGGAGAGGCCGCTCATAATCGGCGAGAGAATAAACCCCACCGGAAAGAAAAAATTCAAGGAGGCTCTGCGGCTGGGCGATTTTGAATATATCCTGGGTGAGGCCTCTTCTCAGGCCGCGGCGGGAGCCGACGCGCTGGACGTGAACGTAGGCTCGCCGGATATTGACGAGCGGGCTGTTATGAAGGATATCGTACCGAAAATTCAAGGTATAACTGATCTGCCTCTCCAGATAGACAGCTCCTCTCCCGAGGTGCTTGAGGCCGCAATGCGTCTATACAGCGGAAAGCCGCTGGTGAACTCCGTAAACGGCAAGGAAGAGATCATGTGCGCCGTATTTCCGCTTGTGAAAAAATACGGCGGCGTGGTAGTTGGTCTCACGCTGGACGAGGCCGGTATTCCCGACACCGCCGAGGGTCGGCTTGCAATAGCTGAAAGAATAGTGAACACCGCCGCGGAGTACGGCATAAAACCCAAGGATATAATCATTGATGCCCTTACAATGACCGTCGCAACCGACGACATGGCGGCGGTAAAGACCGCTGACGCGCTTAAGCTGATAAAGGAAAGGCTTGGCGTCAAGACTGTGCTCGGCGTTTCAAATATATCCTTCGGCCTGCCCAATCGCCCCTCAGTTAACGCTGCCTTTCTGGATATGGCGGTGAAGGCCGGGCTGGACTGCGCCATATATAACCCCATGGCGGCTAAGGCGGCCTATGGACAGGAGGCCGTTACAATGCTTGAGGGCCGTGACCCGGGCTGCGCGAAGTATATCGAGGCGGCCCTTGCGGCAGAAGCCACAGGCGCGGCACAGGCGGCGGAGAGCAGCGCTCCCGATTTAAAGAAGCTGATAGAGACCGGGCAAAAGGAGCGGTCGTATGCCGCGGCAAGGGAAATGCTCAAAACCGTTCCGGCTATGGAATTGATAAATAACTATGTCATTCCGGCCCTTAACGCCGTGGGCGAAGGCTTCGAGAGCGGGCGGCTGTTCCTGCCCCAGCTCATGAGCGGTGCCGACAGCGCCAAGCGTGCCTTTGACGCCGTGAAGGAAAACTCGGTTTCCGGCGGTGAGGATAAGGGCACCATTGTGCTTGCCACGGTAAAGGGAGATATACACGACATAGGCAAGAATATCGTAAAGCTGCTGCTTCAGAATTACGGCTATAACGTGGTTGACTTGGGCCGCGACGTGGACATTGAAACCGTGGTGGAGGCCGTGCGTGAGACCGGCGCGCCGTTATTGGGGCTGAGCGCGTTGATGACCACAACTGTGGTGAGTATGGAGCGCACCATAAAGGCCGTGCGTGAGAGCGATCTCGCCTGCAAAATCATGGTTGGCGGTGCGGTGCTGACCGAGAGCTATGCCATGGAGATAGGCGCGGACTACTACTCTAAGGACGCGCTTGTAAGCGTGGAGATCGCGAACAAGATTTTCGGAGCCTGAGGAGGAATAAAAATGCGACGTAAGGACAGAGAAATGCCAGAGGAGTTCGGACTTGAGGTTATCGACGAATGCCGCTATGGTGTGGCCGCCATGACAGATACGCAGGGGGAGCCCTACGCTGTGGCGCTGAATCTCGTGAGGGACGGCAGAACGCTCTATTTCCACTGTGCCGCGGAGGGTAAAAAGGTCGAGGCACTGAGGAGGGACCCGCGTCTGTGTATATCCTTCGTGGGAAGCGATCAGCCTCTTACAGACAAGTTCACAACGCTGTTTGAGTCGGCGATAGTGCGCGGCAGAGCTTCCTTGGTGGAGGATGAGGCTGAAAAGATACACGCCCTCAGGCTGCTGTGCGAAAAGCTCACCCCGGCGAATATGCCGGCCTTTGATAAGGCCATAGAGCGCAGCCTTAATAGAACAGCCGTCTGGCGCGTATATATGGAAGAGATCACCGCAAAGCGAAAAAATTAATACATGTTAACAAGAATTTCACAATTAAAATCCTTGCAAACCTGAGAAAACTGTGGTACTATTATAGTAGCACAGTTTTTGTTTGTAAATGTAGTTTTTATATTTGGAGGAAAAGAAGATGAGATTAAAGAAGCTTACGGCCTTTGTAATGGCACTGGCTATAGTGCTTGCGCTTGTGCCCGCTATAACTGTCGGTGCGGCGTTTGATATCGACGACGGCCTTGTCCTGTACTACAGCTTTGATAATGACAGCGACCAGCCGTATGTCATAACAGATGACAGCGGCAACGGCTATACCGGTGCAGTGCTAAATACCGTGCATGATGGAGAGGGCGGCCCTTTTGGCGGGGAAGCTGTTTCTAACGTGCTCACCATTCAGGGTGGATTGGCCCACTTCCCAGGCGGCAGTTCATCCGGATGGCGGGGGCAGTACAATACCGGAGCAGCAATAAAAATACCTGAAGATGTTCGGTCGGATATTACAGGGGACTACACGGTTTCCATGTGGGTCAGGGTAGACAATAGCTACGCCTACGCCAATCAGCCTCAGCGATTTTTTGACTTTGGCGTCAGCACCACTGACAGTATCTTTCTTCGCTATACTTCTTCTACGGGAGATATGCGCTTTCAGGACAGAGGTATAGGCAGCGGTAAAGACGATTCGAACAGCTATATTTCCGCTTACGTTAACAATGAGTACCTGGGAAACTGGCACATGCTGACAGTGACATACACTGCCGAGGATAATACCGCTGCATTCTATTTGGATTGGTATCAGTGTGTGAGCGGAAGTAAATTTACCCGTTCACTGGGCGACATCCCTGCTTTGACAAATGATACCTACGGAATGTTTTTGGGCCGGACGCAGTGGTACAACGAAAATGAAAAGGCGAGCAACCCCGATTTCTGCGGCTGGATGGATGATGTGAGAATATATAACCGGGCTCTGAGTGAGGCTGAGATAGACAGCCTGTACAGCATGAGCTACCACGATGAGTATCTGAGAAGCATCGTGTCCGGCTTAAATCCGTCATACACCGCTTTCCAGGGTGGGCCTCTTTATATGCCCGGGAATATAGAGGTGGGTCTGGACGACGGAACACGAACCTATGCGGAAGTGATCTGGGATGATATCACCCAGGAACAGCTCAATACAGTAGGCTTCTTCGGCGTGCCTGGTGAGGTACATATAGGTGATTACAACTATGGAAAGATTGCGTACGCCACAATAACCGTGATCTCTGCCAACAGCAATTTGCGGGATGGCCTTGAGCTCTATTATTCATTTGAAAATGACGGTTCACAGCCATCATATATAACTGACGACAGCTATAACGGCCGCGCCGGCCAGGTGCTGAACAATTCCGACCGATGGAACAGGCGGCAGATATCTGTAGAGAGCGCGGCAAGCGGCAATGTTGCCCGTTTCCCCGGCGGAACATGGATGGGGAACGGCGCAGCTATAAAGATCCCCGAGGAGACGCGGGAGAATATCACCGGAGACTACACTGTGTCCATGTGGATCAAGGCCGACAGCAGCTACAGCTTCAGTGGGAATCTTCAGCGATTTTTTGACTTCGGCGTGGGTCAGAGGGACAGTATCTTTGTGCGCTACAGAGTGACCGACGGCGATCTGCGCTTTCAGGACCGCGGGCTGACTTCCGACGGTGAAGACAAAAGAGGATATATTTCCACTACGGATAACAGCTTTGCCGATAAGTGGGGGCTGCTCACGGTAACCTATAATGCAGACGACGATGCCGTCGTGGTATATGTAAACGGAAATCCCGTCATGAGCGGCGACGGTTTTACCCGCTCGTTGGGTGACCTTTCCATGCTGACCAACAGCACTTACGGCATGTATTTGGGTCGCACAATGTGGCAGGACGGTGAAAACCCGGATTTCTGCGGCTGGATGGATGAGGTGCGCATCTACAGCCGTGCTATAAATGAAGATGAAATTCAGGAGCTTTACCTGACTACCTGCCCTGAGCCAATGGTTCAGGTTGCCATAACCCATGAGCTGGAGGACGGTACGGTAGTTGAGGAGCCTGCTCCGGTGACAGTGGCTGAGGGTGCTTCCTATACATACAACGCTCCTATAATGATTGAATATGAGGGCGTGATATACAGACTTTCCTATGTGCTGTCCACCCTTAATATAGCAAACGTAAGCAGAGCTAATAATAAAATAAGGGCCATATACGTGATCGAAGAGGTTACCTCACAGCAGGAGGTGTTGGTCGAAGCATACATAAATACCAGGCCCGAACTGCCGGCGTTCGTTAATATGTCCTTCAATACCGGCGAGATCATCAGTGTGCAAACCAAATGGAATGATGTGCCCGAGAACGGATGGGACGAACCGGGAGAATACATCGTAAATGGCATGGCTATCGACTATCCGGTCACTGCAACGGTGACTGTTTATGCGATAAAAAGTGCAAGTGTGCCCGAAATAACCTATGCCGATATGGGGGCGCGGCCTTCTCTGCCTTCGGCTGCTGCTGTCACAACTACCCACGGACGGACGTTCAACTCCGCCATTGAATGGGATGCTATGCCTGAGGATAAGATCCTCTCGGGAGAGAGCTTTGACATTTCCGGCGTTTTGACCGACTACCCCGACGTAAAAGTCACAACACATGTGGAATTTGTGACACGCTCAACGAAAGCTGTTATAGCTGTGGCCGACACATATACCACCGACGGCGACAGAAGCACCGCCAGATACGGCTCTGAAGATCAGCTTATGATCAGCTCCACCAGCGGGTCCGGTAGAGCTGGCTATAACCGCTACGCCTACCTTCGCTTTGAAAACCCCGGCGTGAGTGAGCCTATAGGCGCCCGGGTCAAGCTCTTCATGAACCGCATCGATAACGGTGCCTATACCGAATATACCATCTATGCAATGAACAACTCCGGCTGGGATGAATACGAATTGGCATGGAGCTGGCAGAACAGTTACCGCGAAGGCGCTGAGGAAATTGCAAAAGCTTCTTATACGCCGCGTGGCAATCCGGATTATTTCGGCGATTGGATCGAGTTTGACATAAGTGATTATATAAATAACTATCCCGACAAGGAGTTCTATGACTTTTATATAAGCGCCAGCACCTGTGCCGGATATTTCAGCTCCCGCGAGGGCGACAATCCGCCTGTGCTGGAGATAGACAGCATGGGTAAGGCGTTGACGGTGCGCTATATGGCAAATGGGGAAGAGGTCAGGAGAGAGGCTGTTGCCGCTCCCGAAAGCGGCCCCTTCACCTTCAGCCCCGCTACGGCCTTTGTTAAGGACGGCAGGCTCTATGTTTCCAGCGGAAACGTAGAGATCGATGATATAGCCGATGTATATGAGGTAGAGGTCGAAGTGACCGAAACTGACTTCACGGTAGAAAATCCGGTTATAAACACATATATTGACGAAACGCCGACTAT
>JAFLUQ010000065.1 GCA_022508735.1 Oscillospiraceae bacterium
TCACGGAAGGCCCAGAAGCCCCGGCCCACGTGATTGAACACGCCGTCAAGAACGATTTTCATGCCCCTCTTGTGCAGCTCGCGGCACACGTCCGCAAAGTCTTCATTTGTGCCGAGGCGGCAGTCGATCTTCCGGTAATCACGGGTGTCGTAGCCGTGGTTGTCGCTCTCAAAGATAGGCGACATATAAATAGCGTCAGCGCCGGAGGCCTTGATATGGTCCAGCCACTCGGTCACCTTTCCTATTCGGTTCACGGTAACGCCGTCGTTAGATTTAGGCGCACCGCAGAAGCCGAGGGGGTAAATTTGATAAAACACACTTTCGTATGCCCACATTTGTATCATTCCTTTTTTTAATTTCTATTTTTCTTTTTCTTCACTGAGTACCCAAAGGAGCCTATCTTTCTGCCCAGAGCAAAATACTGCCCGTGGGCGTAGGCCGCTAAAGCGCACTTCTCGATGTGAAATTTGCCGTTTTCGTCAATATATCTCTCGTCCACGTCCACGGCCACAATATCGGCCATGAACATATCGTGACTGCCGAGGCTCAGCACGTCAGTCACCTTACATTCGAGGCTTATTGGGCTTTCAGCCACCAATGGGCACCCCACCTTAGAGGCCGTCTCCTTTGTCAGACGGCAGGCCTCAAACTTATCTGTATCCCGCCCGCTGCGGCAGCCGCAGAAATCTATGGAGCGGATAATATGTGACGAGGGCAGATTTATGACGAACTCGCCGCTCTCTTTTATCAGCGTGTGAGAAAAGCGCTCGGGTCTCACGGATATATAGGTCTTTGGCGGCTCCGAGTTTATTATTCCCGTCCACGCCACAGTTATCAGGTTATCCTTCCCGCCGTGGGAGCATGAAACCAGCGCCGGAGGCACCGGAGCCAGCAGCGTGCCGCCCTTCCATGTTACTTTTGGCATTATTATCTCCTCTCATATTTTACAAAGCGGAACTTCAAGCCGTCCTCCTCGATCGTCTCGCCGCATTCGGTCATTTTCCACTCCGGCAGCTCGTCGAGATTCGGGGAAAATGCGTCCGCCTCGGGGCAGGCCGCCACCTTAGTGACAAGGCAGGCATCGCACTTGTCGAGGAACAGTTTATAAATTTCAGCCCCGCCGATGATATAGACCTCCTTGCCGTACCTCTCCGCCTCAAGAAGAGCCTCCTCGGGCGTATGCACGACTACGGTTCCTTCCCGCTCAAAGCTATTGTCACGGGTGAGGACTATATTAACTCTGTTTTTAAGCGGCCGCCCGCCGGGAAAAGAGTCAAGGGTCTTTCGTCCCATTATGACCACATTTCCTTCAGTGGTCGTACGGAAAAACTTCATATCGGCCTTAAGGTGAAAGAGCAGGTCTCCGCCCTTCCCTATCCCCCAGTTTTCACTGGCTGAAAGTATACTTATCATGTCTTTCTCCTTTATTCCGCCACCGGGATTTTTTCGTTTAGCTCGTGGTACTTATAGCCCTCGAGGCTCACGCTGTCCTTAGTGAAGGCGTAAAAATCGGTCACGCCCTCCTCCAGCCGAAACTCCGGTGCGTCGTAGGGCTCCTTCTCGAGCATCGCCTTTACCAGCGGAATGTGGCGGTCGTAGATGTGCGCGTCTGCTATGACGTGCACAAGCTCACCGGGCACAAGGCCGCTCACCTTCGCCAGCATATGCACCAGCACCGCATACTGACACACGTTCCAGTTATTTGCCGTCAGCATATCCTGAGAGCGCTGATTTAAAATCGCATTCAGCACATTACCGCTGACGTTGAAGGTCATGCTGTAGGCGCAGGGGTAAAGGTGCATCTCGTGAAGGTCGTGGTGGTTGTATATATTAGTCATGATACGGCGGCTCTGAGGGTTATGCTTAAGGTCGTATATAACCCTGTCTACCTGATCAAACTCACCCTCGCGGTAGTGATGCTTCACGCCCAGCTGATAGCCGTAAGCCTTGCCAATGCTGCCGCTCTCGTCAGCCCACTGGTCCCATATGCGGCTACCGAGATCGGCAATATTGCTGCTCTTTTTCTGCCATATCCACAACAGCTCGTCAACGCAGGTCTTAAGCGCCGTCCGCCTGAGAGTCATTATCGGAAACTCCTTTGACAGGTCATAGCGGTTGACAATACCGAACTTCTTTATGGTATGGGCCGGCGCTCCGTCCTCCCAGCGGGGACGAACGTCAAGCGCCTCGTCGCTGAAGCCGCTTTCAAGAATATCTCTGCAATTTTCAATAAAAATTTTATCCGCGTAGCTCATAAATTCTCCTCTATTCCGCCTCAGAAGTTGAAACCGAAAAGCTCTCTGACGCATCCCCGTCGTCATCCGATGCCCCGCCGCCGTTCGATTCTTCGGGCTCATCGTCCTCCGGCTCAGTCACGTTTTCGGGCCCATCCTCCTCGGGGTCGTCATTCTCATCAGGCTCGTTGTTTTCCTCAGGCTCCTCCTCGTCACCCGGTTCATCTTCATCAATTGGCTCGTTTCTCTCCGGCACGTCAAAATCCGGTATGTCGCGGTCCGTTTCATCTATGCCATGCTGAACCTCCGGCATATTTACCGGCGTGCTTTTCCTTGATAAGGTAAACGCCGCAACAGCTGCAGCCAAGGCGACAACAATGCACAATAGAGTGACGATCACCGCCCCGCCACCACTTTTCTTTCTCGGCGGAGGAGTGCGTCGGGCACGGGGCGCTCCTCCCAGCGGCACATGGCTCAAATCAGGCAGACGCAGAGTATCGTCCTTTGAATTATCTTCTTTTTTTATTTTACCGCCGCAGTCAGGGCAGTAACTTTTTTTATCATCGACTTCGCTTCCGCAATATGGGCATTTCAAGCCGATCACCTCACCTTAAAAAATTTTTCTTTTTACAATTCTACAAATTTGCAGCCGTGGCTATACAAAGGCCAGACCTCTGTAGGATAATTATATCATAAAACATTCAATACGTCAATAAATAGAAAATTATTTTTATATTTTTGTTGAAACTTGATAAATATTATGCTATAATATATTTAAAGGTACAGACGAAAGAAGGCATAGACCCATGGGAACCGAAACCGACAGATACGAAGATATATATAAAGAATATCCTGAGCTTCGTGACCTGAGGCCCCGGCGGCCCGGCGAAAGAAGCTCCGGCGGCGGAAAACGGCGCATGAAAAACAGCGCCAAGCTATTTCTGCTCATCGTTGTCATTGCCGCCATATCGGTGATCCTCGTAGCAGCGGTGCAGGTTTTTGGTTCAGAAACCGTAGCGCTGTATAACCGAGACGGTTCGGTAGTCATGGTGGACGAAAGCGAGGCCGAAAAATATATATCCGAAGGTTGGTACAGCGATGCGGCTGACATCGTGCCGGTCACTCTATACGCTGAGGACGGCAGCAGCATACGCGCCGTAGCCGGAGATGCCCCGGCCCTCATTGGGCAGGGCTACAGCACCAGCAAAGCCTCTGCCTTTACAACACTGTATAAAGAGAGCGGCGAAACGCTCTACGTGCCGAACACTGTTAAAAGTACATATACCGCAAAAGGCTGGACCGACAAGCTCAGCGATATAACAAAAACCCTATATAAATCCAACGGCAGCAAAATAACAGTAATCAATTCTGAGGTGGACAAGCATCTCGCCGAAGGCTGGACCGACAAGCTTCTTATGGTGGCCAAAAAGATGGTCAAAGACGGCGAAGAAAAGACTGTATTTAACGATGACATTGACAAATATCTGGCCGACGGCTGGGCAGTCAAAAAGCGCCAGATAGACCCCGATCAGCCCATGGTTGCCCTCACTTTTGACGACGGCCCGGGAAAATATACAAGCCGTCTGCTGGACTGTCTGGAAAAATACAACAGCGCCGCCACGTTCTACACTCTCGGTTATCTTGATGAGGCATACCCCGACATCGTGAAACGAGAGGCTGAGTTGGGCTGCGAGGTCAGCAACCATACTTGGGATCATACGAACCTGACAACCGTGAACGCAGATACCGCCGCTTCAGTGATTAAACAAACCAGTGACAAGGTGAAGGAGCTGACCGGCAAATCTACCCCCACCTATCGTCCATGCTACGGTGCATATAACGCCAACGTGCTCTCGGCCATAGATCTGCCCGCTATAATGTGGTCCATAGACACGTTGGACTGGAAAACAAAAAACGCAGATTCCACCTACAATAAGGTCATATCTGACGTATATGACGGTGCAATAATTCTCATGCATGATATTCACGAGCCTACGATAGATGCAGCCGTGCGGATAATTCCGGCCCTCGTAGAGCAGGGATACCAGCTTGTTACCGTCAGCGAGCTATTGGAATATAAGCAAGGCGGTATGGAAAACGGAAAAGTATATTTTGACGCATTTGAAATAAAATAGTAAAATAGCGGCTCAGCCGCAAAATATATAACAGGAGGGAAAATTTTATGAGTAACTTGGATTTTATTCCAAAGGACAAAGAATTTGACATGGTCGGCATGGGCGAGGTCATGCTTCGTCTCTCACCGGACGGCAAGGAGAAGATCTCCCAGTCAGAGACCTTCGACAAAAACGCCGGCGGAAGCGAGCTTAACGTTGTCAGTGGCGCTGCTATGCTCGGCTCCCGCAGTGCAATTATCACCAAGCTGCCCCAGAGCAAGGTCGGCCGTTTTGTGCGCAACAAGATACGTTACGGCAACGTGAGTGACGACTACATAGTGTTTGACGACACCCCCGAAAAGCGCCTTGGCATATACTTCTATGAGAGCGGCGCCTATCCCCGTAAGTCATCTGTAATCTATGACCGTGCACACTCGTCCATGACAACGCTCCGTCTGAGCGAGCTTGACCCGAGCATGTACGGCAAAACCAGCGTTTTCCACATCAGCTCTATAACACTGGCCCTCGGCACAGGTCTGCGCGAGACCGCGCTTGAGGTCATCCGCCGCATGAAGGAAACCGGAGCCGCCATCAGCTTTGACGTAAACTATCGCGCCAACCTCTGGAGCGAGGAGGAAGCCCGCAGCGTTATTGAGAAGATATTCCCGATGATCGACATTCTGTTCGTATCTGAGGAGACCAGCCGCCGCATGCTCCAGCGCACCGGCACTCTTGAAGAAATCATGAAGGGCTATACCGAGGATTACGGCTGCAAGCTCGTAGCCACCACACGCCGCGAGGCCATAAGCCCCACACGCCACAACTTCGGCTCTAAGATCTACTTCGGCGGCGAGTTCTATGAGGAGCCCAGCTACAACGGCATTGAGGTAGTTGACCGCATAGGCAGCGGCGACGCCTATGTTGCAGGCGTTCTGTTCGGCCTTGTGTGCCAGCGCGACGTGCAGCACGCACTGGAAATCGGTAACGCTCTCGGCGCTGTTAAGAACACCATCGAGGGCGATATGTGTGCCAGCAGCATTAAAGAGATCGAGAGCATCATCCGTTCCCACAAGGCGGAAGGCCCTCAGTCCGAGATGGAAAGATAAGAATAATGCAAAACAGGACCGCACCGGCGGTCCTGTTTTTTTTTGCATTGTTCTTAATTCGTAAAGCACTGAGCCCAGAGCGTGCCGTATTTTCCACCCTCTGCATAGCCGACCCCGATCTTGCCGAAATCTTCGCTCAAAATATTTGCCCTATGACCGGGTGAGTTCATCCAAGCATTCATGACCGCCTCTGGGCTGCGCTGTCCGGAAGCGATATTTTCACCTGCGGCCATATAAAATATACCGTAGTCATTCATACGGTCAAATGGAGACTTCCCATCGGGGTTTATGTGATCAAAAAAGTTTCGCTTCGCCATATCATCGCAGTGCATTTTAGCCACAGCGCACAGATCCTTGTCGAGCTTCAGCGGCCCGAGGCCCTCCTTTGCCCTCTCCTCGTTCACCAGCTCAAGAACACGCGTGGCATAGCCGGTTATAGTATCATCGGTTTCATCATCGGAAGAGCTTATTATGACCGTTCTTGTGTTGCTATCCCAATCTACGCCGTAGCCCAGCTCTTCAGCAACGAAGCGGATAGGGATAAGCGTCCGTCCGTCAATTATCATAGCAGGCTTCATAAGCGGCTTGGAGACACCGTCCACAAGCGCGCTCTCTGCGCCAATGGTCAGCACGATGTTTTTTCCGTTAGCCCTTATCGTCACAGCCTGAGATCTCTCATTCCAGGCAAATTCTGCGCCTAATGGCTCCAGGGCTAACCGCACCGGAAGCATTGTTGTGCCATCGATAATTTTCGGCGGTACGTCGAAGGATATAGAACTGCCGTCCACAGTGACGCTTATTTCATCACTGACAGCGGCAAAGCTCTCAGCCCCAATAGCAGGGCCGCTGCTGACCGCCAAGCCCAGCAAAAGAGTCAGTGCCACTGCCAAGCACACCAGCATGGCGAAATTTTTTTTGCAGTTTAACATAAAAAAACCTCCCAGAAAAAGCCGCCGAAGCAGCTTTTTATTTTACGCTCTCGGGTGAGCGCGCCTATATGTTTTCTTGAGCCGGTCATTCACAACATTTTTGTATATCCGCCCTGAACTGCGGTCATTATAGCCCAGCATTTCAGACACATCTCTGATATCGGCACCGTTCTCAAGCAGATGAACCGCAAAGGAGTGACGCAGCGTCTGAGGCGTAACTTCTTTTTTGATGCCGGCCTCGGCTATGTAGGTCTTCATCAGCTTCCAAAAGCCCTGTCGGGTCATAGGCTTTCCCTGACAACTTACAAACAGCGTCTTTATACGCCCGTTTTCCACCATTTTATCCCGGGCACTATTGATATACTCACTCACGGCCATTTCTGCCGCCGTGCCCATAGGCACAGTCCTCTGATGGTCGCCGGTGCGGCACAGCACGCTGCCCTCTGCTAAGTCTATGTCCTTAAGCTCCAGCGAGATCAGCTCAGACACCTTGATGCCAGTAGCGTATAAGAGCTCAAGCATGGCTTTATCCCTGAGCCCTTTGGGATCATCGCCCCGAGGCAGAGACAGGAGCTTGTTTATCTCGGACGGAGTGAGTACAACAATGGCTTTTTTACTCTTTTTCGGCAGCTCCAGACCCTCGGCCGGATTAAACGAAACCCGCCCGCTTTCGGTCAGAAAAGCGTAAAAATTACGGAGAGAGGCCGCGCTGCGAAGCACTGTGGAGTCCGACTTGCCTTCCTCAGCCAAAGAAGCGAGATAGCCCTGAAGGCTCTCTGTGTCGACTTTAATGCTGCTCTCGTCCGTAAGCCTTTGACGTTCAAAAAACAACTCTATATCACGCCGGTATGATGAAATTGTGCTCTTGCCGACCCTGTGCCTCTCTCTGAGAAAGTCGACAAACTCATCAATGTATTTACTCAATTTGATATCTTCCTTTATTCACAATAAGTTCATATTTAATTTTACACCAATCACTCTGAAAAAGAAAGTAGCTATATTCACTAAATTTTTTCAAAAAATTTGTAGCAAAAAACTATTGAATTGTGTAAAAATGAAAAAAATTGCAAATTGAACACAAGAAACAAAAAAAGTGACTAAAATTGCCAATAGTATTCTCGGTAAATTTATGGCATATGATAACGGTATATCGCCTGATTGTGCGGATATACACAGCTCAAGCATAAGCGCCGGAGTAACTGCAAGCACTGCCGGAAGCACGCCGAGTATAAACCCCTTCACCGGGAAGGCCGAGAGCATTGCCGCTGTCCCCGCCAAGCCCGAAACAAGTCCGAAAACACCTGCTGAAGCCATGGCTATTGCCATTCTGGCAGGCCGCGTTCCCGGCACGTTTGCGGCGAGGAAAAACGGCAGCGCCCGAAGAAAGGCCGCCGCGATATACCGCACTCCTCCCTCCGGCACGAAGACATACTCATCCCCTATTCCCCGTGCCATTGCCGCTCCAAGCGTAAGTCCAACTGCATATATCGTATAAAACAGCAGCGCCCGCCCCTCAATGCGCTCGTTAAATCCGTATTTCAAAAAAATCCCCCTTTGCAGACTATTCCGCAAAGGGGAATTTTATGATTTATCACGATATCTGATTTTCTTCATCAAGCACAAATGGCAAAACCATATTCACATCCAGCTCTATGCACGGTTGCGGAAAATCTTTCACAGGGAAAGATGGAGTTTCTCTGAAATATACACAAGAATTACCCGGAACATACGGCCCATCCTGCGATTCTATGAGCCTTCCGCAAACGTGGTATAAGCCCGAATATATCAGGTCATGCCTTTCCTTAGAAACAGGACAATAGCCGAGCTCAGTAACCTTTCTTATATCAAGCCCAAGAGACGCGAAAAAAGCCTTTTCTTCGTCAGAGATTTCCGTATCTGCCGCCTTCATAAAATTCCTGCACCCCTGACAGCCGCAGCTGTAGTAATCATAGTCATGAGGGGCATAGTACTCCCGCGTTTTTTCTACGTCAACATCAATAGCATATCCTGCGAATTTAAAAATCATTTTACTTCTCCAAATGCCACTTTACGCCGCTGCGGGTATCCTCCAGCACAACGCCCATGGCCTTGAGCCTGTCGCGGATCTCGTCGGACTTAGCCCAGTCCTTATTCTTTCTGGCCTCGGTGCGCTCGGCGATAAGGGCCTCGATCTCGGCGCTCAGGTCGTCGCTCTGCTCCTTTTGCAGCAGCCCCAGCACGCCGCCCAGCTCTTTGAGCATAGAATGGCAGCAGCTTACGTCCTCAGCGCTCATATTATTAGCGGAGTTGATGAAGCGCACAGCCTCAAACAGCACGGATATGGCATCGGCAGTGTTCAAATCGTCCTCCATAGCGGTCACAAAGCGCTCCTTAAAGCCCTCCATGGCTGCACAGATACCTTCGTCAAGGCCGCCGCTTTCAGCTGACTTAGCCAGATGCTCCAGATTGCCGAGGCAGTTATACATTCTCTCCAGCCCGGCCTTAGCCGCGTCCATAAGCTCATCGCTGAAGTTTATGGGAGTTCTGTAATGGGCCGACAGCATGAAAAAGCGGATAACCTCATAGTCGTACCTCGCCACTATGTCGCGGATAGTAAAGAAGTTGCCGAGAGACTTTGACATCTTTTCGTTGTTTACGTTTATAAAGCCATTGTGCAGCCAGTAGTTGGCAAAGGGTGCGTCGTTGGCACATTCACTCTGTGCAATCTCGTTTTCGTGGTGAGGGAATATCAGATCGAAACCGCCGCTGTGTATATCAATGGTCTTGCCAAGATAGCGGTTTACCATGGCGCTGCACTCGATATGCCAGCCCGGGCGGCCTATGCCCCAGGGGCTTTCCCAGCCGATCTCGTCGTCTTTGCGCTTCTTCCACAGAGCAAAGTCCATAGGATCACGCTTGCCGGGCTCCAGCTCCTTACGAACGCCGCTTTCAAGGTCGTCAAGGGGCTGGTGGCTGAGCTTGCCGTAGTCCTTGAAGCTCTTGGTGGCAAAGTATACGTCTCCGTCGCTCTCATAGGCGTGGCCCTTTTCAATGAGCACCTTTATAGTGTCGATTATGGCGTCGATATTCTCTGTGGCCCGGGGGTGGATGGTTGCCTTCTTTATGCCAAGGCCCTGAGCGTCCACAAAATATTCATCTATGTACTTGTCGGCGATCTCCTTTACTGTGCAGCCCTCCTCCTTCGCCTTGTTGATGAGCTTGTCGTCAACGTCGGTGAAGTTCTGGACAAAGGTCACCTTATATCCCATATACTCAAGGAAATTACGCAGGCAGTCAAACACAATAAAAGGGCGCGCATTTCCCAGATGGAAAAAGTTATACACTGTCGGGCCGCAGGAGTACATCTTCACCTCGCCCGGCGTAATCGGCACAAATTCGTCCTTCTGACGAGTTAAAGTGTTATAAAGCTTCATATGGTATTCTCCTTTATATGTAGGAGCCAAAGGCTCCGTTTATTTGATTTTTGGTCTGGCTAAAGCAGCCGCGCCGAGGGCGAACAGCACCACAGCGGCAATGCCGCCGGCTGTGGCGGAAAGTCCGCCGGTGAATATGCCCAAAAAGCCGTTTTCGCCGATGCCCTTCTTCACGCCCTCAAACAGAGCGTGACCGAAGCCCAGCAGCGGCACGCTCGCCCCTGCTCCGGCGAAGTCTACCAACGGCTTATACAGCCCCACGAGGGACAGCACCACACCGCTGACCACATAGCCTGTCAAAAGTCTGGCGGGAGTCAGCTTGGTTTTATCGATAATGATCTGACCGATAACGCAAATGAGTCCGCCGACTATAAACGCCTTTACGTAATCCATATATATCACCTTCTTTCGAAGGTATTGTTTGCAAATGTAAATTATTTATTCTATTTATATGTTAGGAATTTGCCAGTTTATGGGTGATTTCAGCACACTGATAAGAGCCTCGTTGGCCTTTTTGAAGTGATCGCAGCCGAAAAAGCCTCGGCTGGCAGAAAGTGGGCTTGGGTGCGGAGCCTCAAACACAAAGTGCCGTTCCCTGTCGATAAGCTCGGCCTTTTTACGCGCGTTGCTGCCCCACAGCAGAAATACCACCGGATCCCGGCGGGCACTGAGCAGAGATATGACCTGATCGGTAAACTGCTCCCAACCCATACCGCGGTGAGAGTTGGCCTCTCCTCGGCGCACGGTCAGCACCGTATTGAGAAGCAGCACTCCCTGCTCGGCCCAGGGCATAAGGTAACCGTTGTTTGGAATGTAGCAGCCGAGAGAGCTGTTAAGTTCTTTATACATATTAAGCAGCGACGGCGGGATCTGTACCCCGGGCCGCACCGAAAAGGACATCCCATGCGCCTGCCCCGGCTCATGATATGGGTCCTGCCCGAGAATTACCACCTTTGTACCCCGATAAGACGTGACCTTCAGCGCAGAGAACAGGTCGTACATATTCGGATAAACCTCGCCCCGGGCATATTCGTCCTTTAAAAATGCGCGAAGCTTCAAATAGTAATCCTTCTCGAATTCGCCGCCGAGGACTTCGTCCCAGTCGTTTCCAAGCTTAACCATAGTTATTCTCCTTAAAGGTATTTCTCCATGATCTGATTTTCAAAGGTGACGCCGCGGCGAACCACCAGTTCCGTATCGGCAACGCGGTACCCGCGTTTTAGATAGAAGCCCTTTCCCGTTTTACTGGCTGCTAAGCGCACTCTGCCGAGGCCGCGCTTTTTCTTAGCCCACTCCTCAGCCCTGTCCATTAGCGCTGTTGCCACGCCGCGATGAACATGGTCAGGGTGAGTAAACAGGCGGTTCACATAGCCATCCGGCTCAATGCAGACAAAGCCGATTATTTTATCCCGCTCCACCATTACAAGATTATAGCTCTTTAACAGCGACAGGTTGAACTTCGTCATATCCATTCTTTTTGGGACCCATGCCTCCAGCTCCTCGGGAGTATAATCAGAGGTGCAGAGCGTATGTACAGAGGTAAACAGCAGCTCCGCAAGTTTTTTACCTTCGGTAGGATACATTTTTCTGATAAACACAATATCCACCTTCATTGATATACGATTTGCAGGGTGATAATCAAATTTGCCGCCGCAGCTTACATGGCAAGACTTTGCAGGGTAATTATAAAAAATTGCCGCCGCGGCTATACCCATTTATACTTTTTGTTTAACCTAAACATTTCGGCTATACAAATCTTCGATTTGCAGGGTAATTACAACACCGCCCACATACAAAGCTTGCATGTGGGCGTGATGCTTCAAATTCGATTTGGTTGTAAACAGTCGTTTCTTATTTGAATTTCCGTTTTCTTGCCGCTTCGGACTTCTTCTTGCGTCTTACGCTGGGCTTTTCGTAGTGCTCTCTTTTACGTACCTCAGAGATCACGCCTGCCTTGGCACAAGAACGCTTGAACCTTCTAAGGGCGCTATCTAAAGATTCATT
>JAFLUQ010000066.1:0-7564 GCA_022508735.1 Oscillospiraceae bacterium
ATGCACTTCCTGCCCGACGTATACGTGCCCTGCGAGGTCTGCAAGGGCAAGCGCTATAACCGTGAGACCCTTGAGGTGAAGTTCAAGGACAAAAATATATATGACGTTTTGGACATGACCGTTGAGGAGGCGCTGACCTTCTTCGAGAATATGCCCAAGATACGCCGCAAGATACAGACCCTCTACGACGTGGGTCTGGGCTATATCAAGCTGGGACAGTCTTCAACCACGCTGTCGGGCGGTGAGGCTCAGCGCGTGAAGCTTGCCACAGAGCTCAGCCGCCGCAGCACCGGCCGCACTATCTATATACTGGACGAGCCCACCACCGGCCTTCACAGCGCCGATGTACACAAGCTCATTGAAGTGCTGCAGAGCCTTGTTGACTCCGGCAACACCGTTGTGGTCATCGAGCACAACCTTGACGTTATAAAGACCGCCGACTATATCATCGACCTCGGCCCTGAGGGAGGCAATAATGGCGGAACCGTGGTGGCTGCCGGAAGCCCCGAGGCTGTGGCGGAGTGTGAGCAGTCATACACAGGTCATTTCCTAAAGGATATATTGTTTTAATGATAAAAATCGCCCTTTTTAGGGTGATTTTTATATGTGTAAAGCATTTGTGCTTTACACATAAATCGAGCTACTTTACACCCGCGCGGCACACTAAAAGCGATATTCGTTAAAAAGATCAAATCAAAAAACAATACAAAAAAAGCTTGACTTAAAAAGGAAGTTATTTTATAATAGAAATGTATAAAAATATCCGTACAAGGCGGCGACAGGTCAGGGACGAAAGGGGGAAACGAGGAAGAAGCCCGGTTTTGTCGGCATTTTGCGCGGAAATATAAAATGAAAAGGAGAATAGAAATGAAAACCAAAAAAATTCTGGCTCTGCTTGTAGCCCTTGCTATGGTTATGGCTGTTGTGCCCGGCCTTGGCATGGCTGCAAGCGCAGAAGACGGCGACACAGTTGAAGTCGGCGGCCTTACATATGCGGTTGTCGGCGACAATCTTGTTCCCGACGGCGGTTTTGAAGATGCCGACGGCAACTTCAGCTGGGGCACATGGGAAAGCCCCAATGGTTCAAACGGTTATTTTAAAGACAATTGCAGCGACTGGTTCTATAAGGTAAACAGAGATACCAATGAGGCCCAGTTGTATCCCGCAGACGGAATGGTAGCAGATGATTATGCCCTTGGTTCCCGCTGGAATGACGGCACATTGGGCCTTTGCTCTCTTGCTAACTACATTCCTGTAACACCCGGTACTTATTATGTTGCTTTTGATTACAAGCACAAGACCGGCAGTGGCACAGACTTTATCCAGACTTCCTTCAAAAACAACAGAGACGATTACAACAGCCCCTCTGATGTATTTAAGCCTGCAGCTGCCACCACAGAATGGCAGACAGCTGAGACCATTATGGAAGTAACGGAAGACGGCTATGTATACTTCCACTTCCGTTGGCTCGGTGTTGACGGCAACCCCGGTAACGGCCCCTACTGGTACTTCGACAACTTCGTTGTTGAGGAAGTAGAGCTTGTTCCTGTTTCTACAGAGAGCACAGTTAAGGCCGCTCTTGACGCTCTTGAGGTTCCCGCTATGGCTAAGGCTGAGATCGAGCTTCCCGGCGAGGCTGTTGACGCGTTCGAGACAGAGCTCACAGTAACCTGGGAGTCCGGCAATCCCGACGTAATTGCTGAGGATGGCACAGTTACTCCTACTGATAAGGTTGAGACTGTTGCCCTTACTCCTTCCGCTGAGTTCAAGGGTAAGACAGTTACCGGCGCAGCCAAGAATGTAACAGTATTCCCCGCTCCTCTTGCAGGCGGCACATACAACGGCGCTGAGGTTGGCAAGACAAACCTTATCGCCGGTTTTGAAAACGGCTGGTCTGACGGTACAGGCGCGGCTCTTGCCGAGAGCGCTGGTCTGACAGTTGAAAAAGAGGGCGACGTTACCTATGTGAAGACTAACGGAAGCGGCGGCATTGGCTCCGCTAATTCTCTTCACGGTGAGTTTGACGTTCTTAAGCCCGGCGTAACATATCTCATGGCTGTTACTGCCAAGGACTTCACACCCAGCTGGGTCGGCACAGACTTCGGCGACGGCGAGAAGGTTCAGCAGAACAACAACAGCATCTTTGAGAATGTTGCTGTTAACGAGTGGAGAAGAGTGACAGCTACATTTACAGCTGCCTCCACTACACTTAAGATCGCTTCCCGCTGGAACAATTCCAGCTTTGAGAGCTTCGAGCTCTATGAGCTCACCGCTCCCGACAGCGAGGATATCGTTGCTGCTCTTAACGCAATCGAGATCGATGCAATGTCCAAGGGTGCTGCTATTGAGCTTACTGAAACAGTTACAGTTGAGGAAGAAGACCTTGCTGTTACCTGGTACACAAGTGACGCTGCCGTAGTTGCGGCTGACGGCACTGTTACTCAGGCTGACGAGGTTAAGACAGCTGCTCTTACTCCTGCTGTAAACGTTGACGGCGTTAACGTAACCGGCGCTGCTAAGACTGTTGTAGTATTCCCCACTACCATAGCCGGTACAGAGGTTGCTACAGCCGACGCCGTATACACAGTTGGCGAGGAGCCCATTTTTGAGACCTCTGAGCTTAAGGATGGTACAGGCGCAGCCTTCGACGAGTCCACAGGTTGGGATAAGGTTGAAGTAGGCGACGTTACCTATTATTCCGCAAATGGCAACAACACTACCTCCAGCGACAAGGGTACCAACATGGCCTTCGCTGTTGAGGCTAATACAAATTACGCTGTAGCTCTTACTTATAAGGGCAACGGCGGTAGAGTTCAGAACGGAACCGGTTGGCAGAATGATGCTCAGACTCTGGTTAAGTTCGACACTAAGAATGACTGGGGCAGAGATGTCAAGGTATTCAACAGTGGAGATTTTGAAGAGCTTCACCTTATGTTTGGTTGGCTTGGTTCTAACTGCAGCATCGAGAGCATCGAGATCTACGCTCTTGATCAGGAGGACGAGGATCTTGTAAAGGTTGAGCTTGAGAGCGTTGATCTGGCTACAGGTGAGGACGTTAACACTGTTCTTCCCACCCAGGCTGACGGCACATTCTCTCTTGGCTCTGTAAGACCTGTAAGCCTTGAGTGGAACATTGACGGTCTTGAGTTCATAAACATCGAAGAGAGCGAGCCTGTTAAGGTTACCGTTCCCGGTGTTGCAACCTACGAGGATAAGACTCTCGATGTTACTATCGACGTAAATGTATACTATGTATATAATGTAGAGGGCGAGATCGTGAACGTTAACGGTCAGTCTGCTGCATCAGCTAACGCTGTTAAGTTCCCCGCCTCCACAAACAGCATCACAGCTGAGTTTGATGTAACTCTTGACGAAGTGGGCGACCTCTTCATCCTTATCAATGACTCTGCTAAGAACAGCGGCAACCTGTTTGGCGCAAGCACTCAGATCGGCCTTGGCTTCAACAGCACAACCGGCGGTATCGCTCCCATCGACGGTAACGGCACCGGCGGCAGAAAGGGCGCTTCTGATGTTGTTCAGTACGTACCCGAGGAGCTTGGCGAGACCTACCACTTTGTTGTTAATACCAACATTATTACTAAGACCTACAGCCTTGTAGTAACCAACGAGGCCGGCGAGGAGATCGTTAATGTTTCTGACTTCGGTTACCGTGGAAACAGCGACAGACTTGACTCCGTGCTTGTATTCACAAACAACGGTAAGGGTAAGATCACAGTTTCCAACCTCAGCATCACATATGCTGTTCCCGATGTAGTTACAGTTAACTACGTTACCGTAGCCGGCGGTGAGCCCATTGCCTCCGTTAAGAAGCTTGCTTCTGTAGGCGATGAGATCACTATCGAGGCTCTCGGCAGCTTCTATGCTGACGGTAAGATCTACAACATCCCTGAGACTACTGTAACAGTTGAAGAGGCTGTTATCGAGATCGTGGCTGATGTTGCTCATGACTATGCTGCTACAAAGGTTGCATACTACGACGGCGGCGCTTCTACAGACCTCTACGGTTATGTGGCAGTTGCCGGTGCACAGAAGATCCCCGCTGTTGACGAAAACGGTCTTCCCATGGTTACAGGTTCTGTAAATAACTATGGCAGCGAGAGACGTATGTCTATGACTATTGCAGTTCCCACACTTAAGGATGGCGAGTCTGCCGTACTTAACATTGCTGCAGGTGCTGTAAGAGACAATAACGGCAGCACAACCGGCGGCGCAGTTCGTATCAGAGCTGATTACAACGGCACATACGGATATTCCACCGCTTGGACAGATACCGAAGGCGGCGACGGCGGCACAAAGCTTCCTGCTGAGCTCATCTACGGCACAGCTGACATCACAAACATCGTGAAGGCTGCTAATGCCGCAGGCGAAGAGACCATCACTCTTCTGCTTCAGGTATATCAGGGCGGCGTTGGCCTTATTAACGAGGCTCAGTCCGCATTCGGCGGCGTAGCTCAGGGTTATGCTTCCTACATCAGCGTTGTTGAAACAGCTGCAGCTGAGCTTCCCGCTATAGACGTTCAGCTTGGCTTTGCTAACGATGCGTTCACCATCGACTTCCTGTTCGGTGAGGCTCTTGAGGGCGATTACAGCATCAAGATCGAAACCAAGGACGGCCAGGTATACGGCGCTGCCGTAGACGGCGAGGGCGTAAGCTTTGCTACAGCTTATACAAACGCTGAGTTCAAGGCTACTCTTATTGGCAACGTTGACGGTGCTGCTGTTAAGAGCGCTCAGACTGAGGCCGTAGCTATCTACAGCCTGGTAGTTGACGCTATCGTTAACTTTGCTGATGAGGCTATAACCGAAGATCAGCTTGCTGCTGCTGTTAAGGTTCTTAACGCAGGCGGTATCTACATCATCAATGATAACGGCACAAAGTCTCTTACTAAGGAAGCTCAGAAGATCATGAAGCTCGAGGGCGAGACTATCACTCTTAACGCTGAAGTAGCCGCTCTTGGCCTTAAGTTTGTTGAGGGCGTAAAGGCTCAGGTTGGCGAGAATGACGTAGATGTAGTTGTTACAGATACAACAATCACTATCGCAGGCCTTGAGGCTATGGAAGAAGCTGTTATCTACCTTGAAGACGTTGAGTTCGTGCTTGAGGCTGCTGAGTCCGCAGCTGACGAGGCTGTTTCCGGCGAGCTTGACTTCGTTGAGGAAGTATAATTACCCTAAGGAGGTCTATTGACATGAAGAAATTATTTGAAAATCCTGAGATCAGCGTTGCTGAACTTGCTCAGGAGGACGTTATGGCTGTGTCTGCTGATCTTGCGGATAGACGCAGTCTGAAGGTCGTTGACAACACCGGCTGGGACGGCGACAAGCTCGGCAGCATCTGGCAGGGCAGCGACTGGATCTAAGCCCCGGTCATTACTTAATTGTCATTCGACTGATAAAAAAGAGAGAGGCTCGCTTTGCGGGCCTCTTTTTTATATTAATTATGTTTTAATTGTTAATTTTTTGTCAACTTGAATTTTTTCTGTTGACATTGTATACGAATTATGGTACAATTATTTTAGCAAAATGTGAGAGCTTGTATTATACTCTATGGGAAAGGTGGGCTGATCATGTACGATGGATTGAACTGCATAGGTGCGGGCTATAACAAGGCGGAGTATGATGGAATAAATTTTCGTTGGGTAGACGACAAACGTTATCTTCTGCTTTATTTTTCTTCTCCGGTCAGAGTGGGTAAAAATATAACAGAGCCGAATGCCGTGCTTCTCTATGCTCCGGGCGAAATGCGCGATTACGGCAGCTGCGGCAACTTTGTTAACAGCTACTGCACCTTTGAAGTGGATAAAGCGCTGATAAATAAGTTCATGCTCAAAACAAACACTCTGTTCTATCCGGAAAATTGGAGCGCGATAAATAAACTCCTTCGTAAGGTGACTGACGAAAATAATAATACTAGGCCGGTGCGAGATTACATGATAACCGGTCTGCTTCTCCAGTTGCTCTCTGAGCTGAGCCGCGGCCAAACTGTGCATGTTGGGGCAAGGGCCGATAAAGAGCAGCAGCGCCGCCGGCGTTTTGAAGAGATACGCGAGGAGTATTTGTCTGACCTTGCAAATCCGCCGGATATAAACGATATTATAGCGAGCGAGTTTTTCTCTACCTCTCAGTTCTACAGGCTTTATAAGAAGTTCTTCGGAGTTTCTCCCAATGAGGATCTGCTTCGGGCAAGAATGGAATACGCCAAGGACCTGATGATAAAGACAGAGCTGAGCACGAGCGAGATCGCGACTATGGCCGGCTTTAAGAATTCACTGAATTTGTATCGCTGCTTCGGTAAACGGTCAGAATACACTGTAAAACAGTGGAAGAACAGGGCAAAAAAAGAAGAATAAAAACAGGACCGCAAGGTCCTGTTTTTACTTCGTTTATTTCTCGCTTGCCGGGCACAATGGTCTTATTTCACCCAATGTGCTCCAGAGCATTACCTTTACAAGGTCTGCGCCGTCATGCTCAAACGCCGTAGGAGCAACCGTATACTCACCCGGCTGATCATAATATATCTCGAGCCATTCATAATATATCAGCGCACCGTCCTTATATGCCGCAAATATGACCGTGCAAATTCCCTCCTCGGGAACAGTGACAACGGCCTTTCCGTCCGAATACTCCACGGCATAGGCTTCAGGTGCCGGAAGCGTGGGGATCGTTTCAACATCTGCATGACTGTTGTCATTCTTACAGATTCTCTGCCGTTCTCCGGGCTCTGTATATGTTGGCTCTTTTGTTGTCACCCATTCGCCCCAGCTGTGGCCGGTGGCGTTTAAGGTTTCGGTTACCGTGCCGTATACGGAGTTATATTCCTGTGAACCCTCGTTCTCGCAGGAAGGCTCAACGCGGCTTCCGGCAGTCCAGACGTTGGTATCAGTAAGCGCCGGAATGTCCTTGCTGTCCACATGGTCAGGGTCATTATCACACTTTCTCTCGGCCGTGCCGCCTGTAGTCTGTGTGGGCTCAGCGGTGATGGTCCAGCCGCCCCAGCTGTGGCCGGTGGCGTTTAAAATCTCGGTTACCGTGCCGTACTCGGAGGTGTACTCCTGTGAACCCTCGTTCTCGCAGGAAGGGTCAACGCGCTTCCCGGCTGTCCATACGTTGGAATCGTTAAGCGCCGGAATGTCCTTGCTGTCTACATGGTCAGCATCATTAGCGCACTTTCTTTCCGCCGTGCCGCCTGTGGTCTGCGTAGGCTCAGCGGTGATGGTCCATTCGCCCCAGCTGTGGCCGGTGGCCTCTAATGTCTCTGTTACTGTGCCGTACTCGGAGGTGTACTCCTGTGAACCCTTGTTCTCGCAGGAAGGCTCAACGCGGTTCCCGGCAGTCCATACGTTGGAATCGCTAAGCGCCGGAATGTCCTTGCTGTCCACATGGTCAGTATCATTATCGCACTTTCTTTCCGCCGTGCCGTCTGTAGTCTGCGTAGGCTCGGCAGTGATAGTCCAGCCGCCCCAGCTGTGGCCGGTGGCGTTTAAGATCTCGGTTACTGTGCCGTACTCGGAGGTGTACTCCTGTGAACCCTCGTTCTCGCAGG
>JAFLUQ010000066.1:7664-11714 GCA_022508735.1 Oscillospiraceae bacterium
GTTACTGTGCCGTACTCGGAGGTGTACTCCTGTGAACCCTCGTTCTCGCAGGTAGGCTCAACGCGGTTCCCGGCAGTCCACACATCGGTATCGCTGAGCGCCGGAATGTCCACGGACTCCTTATGGTCGCTGTTATATTCGCACTTTCTCTCCGCCTTGCCCTTGTCGGTCTGTGTGGGCATTTCGGTAATTGTCCATTCGCCCCACAGGTGCTCTGTCTCCTCTTCTATATAATGCACGGTGGCTTTTTTCAGCGGGTCGTTGCTTGTGCCGATCTTGATAGCCTTCCACTCCTCCTCAGTGCCGATGAAATACACGTCGGTGAGGGCTTCGCAAAAATAAAACGCGGTGTTATCAACGGATTTAACGCTGGCCGGGATCGTGACCTCCTTCAGCTTTCTGTCGAAGGCGAACATACTGTCAGGGATAGCGGTTATACCGCTGGGGATTTTGAAGCTTGTAAGATTGCTGCAATATCTGAACAGGGAGCCGCCTATGGAGGTGACATGACCGGGAAGTGTATAGGTCTCGAAGCCGGAATAGCTGAAAACTTTGTCTTCAAGCGTTGTGACGCTGTCGGGATAGGTGACATCGGTCAGGCTGCTGCACCTAAAGAACAACATGTACGGAAGAGCCGTGAGCCTTGCTTCTATGGTGGCGCTGGTCAGAGAGGTACACTCCTCAAATACGTTCTTTCCCAAGTTAGTGACGTTCTCGGGGATAACGATCTCCTTAAGGGCTGTGCGGGCAAACGCGGTGTCTCCGATAGAGGTGACGCTGCTTGTTATGGTGAATTCGGCAAGGCTTGAGCTGTTTGTAAATGCGTTGAATTCAATAGTTTCAACGTTTTTTCCCAATGTCACACGGGTCAGTTTTTTACAGCCGGAAAGCATGCTGTGGGTGATGGTCGTGATGCTGTCCGGAATGGTGATCTCAATTATGCCGGTGTTCTGAAAAGCGGAGTCCGCTATGGTTTCAATTCCTTCGGGGAGGGTGACCTCGGCCAAATCGTTACAGTCGAGGAACGCGCCGCTGCCTATAGTCTTAACGCTGCCCGGAATATCAACAGAGGTAAGACCGTCGTACCTGAAGGCATAATTTCCTATGGAAACAACACTGTCGGGGATAGTGACCTCGGTCAGATTGTAGCACTTCCAGAACGCAAAGCTCCCGATAGTCGTGACGCCATAGGGAATATTGACGCTCGTAAGGTTCGGATTATTCTCAAAGGCGTTGTATCGGATAGCGGTGACCGGGCAGCCGCCCAAGATGGAGGGAATATCCACATGGCCGGAAAGAGAAGCGCTGGCCTTGGTGATCGTGGCCGCTCCGTCCGTTACTATGTAGGTGTAATCGCCCTCGGTTTCATCCGCACTGACGGAAAGAAACGGGAGCGAGCAGAGCAGAAAGATTATGCAGAGTAGCGGCGGTAGTTTTATCAAGAGTTTTGTTTTTTTCATTGATGTCATCCTTTAATACTATATTTCCCAAGTCCAAAATTCGGCCTGGCTCAGCTCGCCGGAGGAGCCTTGGCTGAACTGCAGCTCGGGATTTTTAACGCTGACCTTCATTCCGTCGGAAACCGAGCTTACGATGAACGCGTTGCCGCCGACGGTGACTCCGTTGCCGATGACCGTATCGCCGCCGAGGATCGAGGCGGAGGAGTATATCGTCACGTCGTCACCTATGGTCGGGTGGCGCTTCACGCCCTGAAGCTGCTGCCCCTTGCGGGTGGAAAGCGCGCCCAGCGTAACGCCCTGATAAATTTTCACGTTATTGCCTATTACCGTTGTTTCGCCGATAACTATGCCCGTGCCGTGGTCGATAAAGAAGTGGTGGCCGATGGTGGCGCCGGGGTGTATGTCGATGCCGGTGACGCTGTGGGCGTGCTCGGTCATGATGCGCGGTATCATCGGCACGTCAAGCTTCCACAGCTCATGGGCGATGCGGTATACGGTTATGGCGAAGAGCCCGGGGTAAGAGAAGATTATCTCATCGGTGCTGTAGGCCGCCGGGTCTCCCGCGTAGGCCGCCTCCACATCGGTGGCGAGGCAGTCTCTTATGTATGGTATTCGGTCTAAAAATTCGTAGACTATCTCCTCGGCATGTGCGCGGGCCTCGCAGCGGCAGTCCTCGTTATTTTTTTCGCAGTCGCCTATGATGCGGGCTATCTGCTTGGAGAGATTATATTGAATGAACTCCAGCCTTTGGCCCACAAGGTATTTCACGTATTCGCCGCGGAGCTTTGCACCCTCAAAAAAGCCGGGGAACAGAAGCCGCCTTATCTCTTCGGTCACCTCTATCAGCAGCTCGCGGTTTATCATATTGTCCTCATCGCGGCGGCAGGTCTTTTCGTGCTTGTTGTAGCTTTCAAGTATTGAGCCAACGATTTTTTCTGCGTTTTGTTTCATACGGAAGCCTCCTTTTAAAGGAATAAATAGCGCAGGGCGGGGAAGAATACTTCCTGAAGGAAGGTGAGTGCATGAAGCCGAAGGACAAAAACACTGAATTTGAAGAATTTGAATCGGCCTCGCCTACGGAGTGCACGGGGCTTATGAGCCGCCCGCCCGAAAACGAGTACGAGAGAGAGTCCTACTTTGACGTCATGACCTTTTCGCCTAAGCAGTTCGATACGGAAGCTAACAGCGAAAAACCAGCCCGGACGCGCCGATAAGGCGCGTTTTTCTTACCTTAATATTTATTATACACAAATAATGATCAAAAATCAATAGTTTGGGAAAATTATTGACATTTATAACCGAAAGTGTTATTATAAATGTGGTTTTTATGGAGGTATCATTATGAATAAAACAAACGCCATGCGCCGTCTCGACAGCGCTAAATTAAAATACAGAATACAGGAATACACCGTGGACGAGAACGACCTGAGCGGCCTTCACGTGGCCGAGCAGATCGGGCAGGACCCGTCGGCGGTGTTCAAGACCATAGTAGTGCGCGGAGAAAAGCGGGGGATAGTGGTGCTGTGCATACCTGTTGACCGCGAGATAGACCTGAAAAAGGCGGCAAAGGCTGTGGGCGACAAGCGGCTTGAGCCGGTGCACGTCAAGGAGCTTCTGGGCCTCACCGGCTATATCCGCGGCGGCTGCAGCCCCATAGGCATGAAGAAGAAATACCCGACCTACTTCCATTCCTCGGCACGGGAGCTTACGGAGATCGCCGTCAGCGCCGGAGTGCGCGGCGCACAGATAATTATGGCCCCGGCGGAGCTGATAGACTTTGTGGATGCCGAAGCAGCTGATTTGTGTGTTGGAGATGATCAGGCATGAAAGAGCTATTGCTAAATTACATAGGAAATGAGTTTCTGGCGGAGATAATAGCCCGGGTGGGGCTGTTCGCATTGGAAATGATAGTGGCCTTTGCGGCGTGGCGGCTGTGCCTCTCGGCTATCGAGAGATACCGCAAAAAGGAGGCCGGGAGCCGGGCCGACACAATATCGGCGCTCCTTAAAAGCGCGCTTAAATACATAATATATTTTTTCGCCCTCGTGGCCGCGCTCGACACGCTGTTTAACGTGAACGTAATGAGCATACTGGCGGCGGCCGGAGTGGTGGGCGTGGCGCTGGCCTTCGGCGCCCAGAGCGTTGTGAAGGACGTTATAACCGGCTTCTTTATCATCTTTGAGGGAGCGTTTCAGGTGGGCGATCTGGTGACGATAAATGACTTCACCGGCACGGTGGAGAGCATAACCCTGCGCTGCACCACTCTCAGGAACTATATGGGCGACGTATACATAATCCCCAACGGCTCAGTCGATACCGTGCTGAACCGCCAGCATAAGGGCCGCGGGGTCTCTCTTGAGGTAAGCATAGCCTATGAGAGCGACATTGATAAGGCCCTCGAAATCATGGCCCGGTGCTGCGACGAGGCCGCCAAAACAATGGAAGAGATCACCGGCGAGCCAAAGGTGCAGGGAGTTGTGGCTATGGGCAGCGAGGGAGTGCGCCTGCGTGTGCTGGTGCCCTGCGTGCCCGGCAGTCAGGACGCCGTTGAATTCGAGCTTCTTAAGCGCGTGAAGTATGCCTTTGACGA
>JAFLUQ010000067.1:0-3631 GCA_022508735.1 Oscillospiraceae bacterium
TTTTGCCATAAAAATATGCACCTCCAAAAGCGTCTAACTTTTGGGGTGCATATCAGAGCTTATCCATGAGCGGAATGCGCAGTATAAGGCGGAATATGACGCGGTAAAAAAAGACCCTTACTATGATAAGTATGTTCAGCAGGGAAAGGCCGCTGCCGGGAAATACGACGCGGTAAAAAGCATCGACAACATGGCGCAGAAAATCGGCAATGACGATTTCCGGCCGGTGGGCTTTCAGCCGGGTGAGTCGAAATATGATGTTTACCTTAACATGACCGGCGACGACCGCCGCGCGTATTTCTACTACTACGGGAGAGATGGCAAAGACGCGGCAAAAAAATATATCGACAATCTTACGGCCATTAAAAACGAGGAAGTCGCGGCAAAAGAATATGCCGATAACAAGGCCTTTGCAAAGAAGCACAAAATATTAGGAGCGGGAAAAAATATCGTTGGCAGCATGACGAGTGCGCTCTCATTGCCCGAAACAGTAGTGCAGACTGTAAAAAATACCGATTGGGATAAGGTGTCAGCAGCGGACATTGGTACGTGGGTGCAGTCAAGGATGTTGAAGGCCGACATAGGCAATAAACTCAACGAGAAATTTGAGTCTGATACAGACGAAATGTTATGGAGAAACGGATTGATATCAGATGAAGAATATAACGAGAGGCGAAGTCGGTCAAAACAAAAGAAAGAGGCCCGTGAAAAGATAGAAAATTTCAAACTGCCTACAAAGGGGCCTATTGACACAAACGCCCCACTCTTCAGCGGTGCGCGCATAGCGGCGGCGACGCAGGAGGGCATTACCGAAGACATGGGAGCGACCGGAAAATTCCTTACAGGTGTGGGGCTTTCCGTGGGAAATAATATTGCAAACTATGCGGCATACGGGCCATACGCACCGGTTATGATGTCGCTGCAGTCCGCCGGAAACAGCGCATATGAAGGGGCACAGCGCAGCACAGACGGATATGCAGTATTGGCGAACAGCACACTTAACGGGCTTGCCGAATATTTTGGCGAAAAGGCAGATTTGAAGAGCCTGCAAAATGTACTTAAAAATCCACAGAGCTATAGCATCAGAAAACGAATAGCCGCACAAGCTTTGAACGAGGTGGCAAATGAGTCGGCCACTGAAACTATGGACATCCTTGCTGACCTTTACACAATGGGAGATGACGCGGTATACAGAAAATATTATAATGAGAGAATAAAGAACGGTGACAGTAAAGCACAGGCGGCATTAAGCACAGCTGGGGCAGCCCTTGGTCAGATAGCGCAGGCGGGCCTTGCCGGTGGACTAAGCGGCGGAATTATGTTCGGCGGCGGTATGGTAATGAATAATGCCGTGGATACGGCTGCGGACAGTGGAATATATAACGCCGATATAAATCATCCTAAGCATGCTGTAAATGCAGAGGGAGCATATTCAGTAAATGCTGCAACTTCAAAGAGGAGCCAGGCGCCCCTATCAAACGAAGAAAGAACTGAGATAAACAGGGTGGCCCGGGTGGTCGGAACGAAGGTGAAGATCGCAGAGCAGGGCAAAGGCACGGCGACAGGCGAAAAGTACGAGCATGGCGTTGTCTATCTTGCCGAGAATGCCGATGATCCTATGAGGACGATGTTTGCTAATAAGATAATGCAGCATATGAAAGAAACTGCACCAGAGACATATGATGCGTACCTTAAAATGGCAATGGATACACTTTCGTCTGAAACAGGCCTGAGCCGGATGGAGCTTTGGTGGCAAAAGAAGGCGCAATACGCCGGGCAGGGGATAGAGCTCTCAGCAGCCAATGCAGAGTAATACTTAAAGCTTTATAAATAGCTATACCCAATTTTACTTTTTTGTAACCATAACATGGTGGCTACACAAATCTCCGATTTGTGGGGTTATGATGAGCTTGTGAGTGACTTCAATAAACGTATTCTCACCGACCCAAGCGAGCTGACGGAGTCAATTAAAAACGCCAAAGATCTCAATGAGCTGCAGAAAAGTATCCTTGTTTTACGGACGAGAAATGCCATAAAGCATATGGCAGACCGGCTTGAAAGCTACGGCCGTAACACTGGCAGCAGTATAGCACCAAGCGAGATAGCAGAACTCCGAAATACTCAGCAACAGCTTAATAGGATAGTGACCGAGAAAGCGTGGAACCTTGAAGGTCACGCAGGGGCGGCGGACAGCGGGCTTTACGGTGTGCTGGGGAACACCGGTGATACTTACGCTGTGGCCGGTGCGGATTATGAAGCTCGGCCGGACGGCTCGCCCAAGCTGCTGAATGCTTTATAAATAGCTATACCCACTTTTACATTTATGTGGCCTTTATATTGCGGCTACACAAATCTGAGATTTGTGGGGTAATGTCGAGTCCCTTGACTGACGTGGAAGAGGTTGTAGCCCCGCGGCGGAGTGGGGTTGACAATAACGGGAAAAGTGGTATAATAAAAATGCAAGCCGTAAGCGGAGCGTTATCACCAAATAGTGATCGAGCGCAAAAGCATGCAGCGCAATATTATGAAGCCGTTCGGCATATGAAAACAGATAGCCACCGTATATCAGAAAATACTGATTATACAGTTGATGAGATACAAGCTGTAAAAGAGTATGTATTCTTAACAAAGCATGATTTAGGCGGCAACGAAAAAGAGTTTTTCTTCCCGTCGTTTGAAATGGCGCAATCGTGGCAGCGACTTATTGATGGCAAGGATATTCAGCCACACGATTTAACGCTATTAAAGCATGAAATGATGGAAATGAATTTAATACAGCAAGGTTATAGTCAAGATGAAGCACATAGAAGGACATCAGAGCTTTATAATTACAAAAAAGAAAGTGATGAATATTATGCTAAAATTGATCAACATAAATAAAACGAATACTTATATTGAGGCTAATTATATACCCGAAGATAGTAATCAGGTTGGCTATATTAAATTTGATTTTACGACAAACGAAAAAACATCAATGCCAGCAGAAGGATTTGAGCGAACTTACCCGTCAATGGCTCTTAATGGTTTAAAACGGATACTTGATGACTTAAAGAGTGACCCAAGTTATCAAGTGCCGCGTGAGCGACTGGTGATGTGGTACTAACCGGGAAAGGAGACAGGTGATAGGGGGAGGGAGGAGACAGGGGACAGGAATCTGTCTCCTGTCTGTTCGGAGCGTCGGAGAGGCAGATTATGTCAATATAAAACTAAAAGAGATCACCGCGAGGTGATCTCTTTGTTCGCCCATATTAAAATCCGCTGTCGCTTACTTGTGCCTCACTGGACGAGGTAGAGCCGGAAGAGCTACTGTCTGAGGAGTTATTATTTGAGCTTCCCGAGCCGGCGGAGGAGCTGCCCGACGAGCTGCTGCTGTTGTTATCAGAGCTGCCCGATGAGCTGTTGTTATCAGAGCTATTATTCGAGCTGCTGTTATTGCTTGAACTGCTGCCGGACTTGCTGCTTTCATCATCCGAAGTGTTTTTGCTCGTGGACGAGGTATTGTTATTGGAGCTGCTGCCGGACTTGCTGTTGTCATCGTCGTCGGAGCTGTTGTTCTTGGAGGAGCTGCTGTTCTTAGAAGAGCTGCCGCTGTCGGAGCTGCTGTTCTTAGAAGAGCTGCCGCTGTCGGAGC
>JAFLUQ010000067.1:3731-11556 GCA_022508735.1 Oscillospiraceae bacterium
CGCTGTCGGAGCTGCTGTTCTTAGAAGAGCTGCCGCTGTCGGAGCTGCTGTTCTTAGAGGAGCTGCCACTGTTCGTCGATGAACTGCCGGTGCTGTTAGAGTTTTTTGAACCGGAGGAAGAACCGGAGCTGCCCGTGGAGGACTTAGAGCCGGAATTCGCGGTGGATATGTTGGCGCCGCCCTCGCTGTCGGTAAAAAGCTCCTGGAGATCATCCTCGCTGTAATTTTCATCAAAGGCGGCTATTATATCACTGCTTTCAGCATCTCCGTCCGCACTGAGCCGTATCGTGGCACCGCCGTCGTCTTCATCAATGTTTACCTGCTGAGCGTCACGGCTGGAGAATACCATATATGCGATTATGAAAGAAATCATAAACACCAGCAGCGCTCCGAGCACTATCAATGCGCCGATAAGACCTCTGTTTTTTCTTCTCTTTTTTCTCTTCTTGGCCATATCACATTTACCTTTCCGGCCGCACGGGCCATTTTTTTGAAATGATATATTATAGTTTATCGCTGAAATACTTTTTTTCGACAGTCAGCTATACCTCTATTATATCACCTTTATAAAATAAGTAAAGATATTTTTGAATTTTTTTGTCACAAAATTTTAAATTTATTGCTTTTGAGTAGTAATTTAGCTGTTTTTCGTATTTTTGAACGATATTTTGCGGATCGGTGTAGTGATCGGTTTTGTAGTCCACCAGCACGATACGGTCGTCCTCGAGGAAGAAGCAGTCGATTATGCCCTGCACGGCCACGGTCTCGCACCCGGAGGGGTCGCCGTTCGGGAGGATGCCCAGCTCTGACGCGGGCAGGTTCATCATGAACGGAGCCTCGCGGAAGAGCTTCTTCGCCCGGCGCATACGCTGCCCCAGCGGGCTGTCAAGGAGAAGCTGCACCCGGTCTGCTATGATAAGCCTATGCTCGGCCTCGGAGATTATGCCCCTCTCAAGCATTTCGTCTATCTGCCCGGCGGCCGGGCGGCTCAGGTCGAGGTGCTCCATAACGGTGTGATAGGCCGTGCCAAGCTCGGCGGCGGTAAGCGCCTTTTCAGCCTCAATAAAGGCCGGAGCTCGCAGCGGCTCGCGGTATTCCTCGCCGCGGCTCAGCTCAGTTTCGGTGATATTCTCGTCGGGAGGAGCGGCCTTCAGGGCCGAAACGCTGACCTTTGCCGGGATAAGGGAGGCCTCTGCTGTCTCATCGAAGCCCAAGAGCCTCCCAAAGCTCTCGGCTGCATCTTCGCTGAAGGCTTCGCCCTCGGGCTCTTCAGGCGGCTCGGGCGGTGCAACGTCCTCGCGGGCAAGGACGGTCAGGTCGAAAAGCTGCCCGTTCGTGGCATATTCGCCTGTCATTTTGGCAAAGCTGTTGGCCAGAAAGACCGCCTCGCTCCCGGAAAGCTCGCTGTCAAAATTGGATATTTTATTGAAGGAGGACTGATTCGGGAAGTAGCCGGAGAGTATCAGCCGCTCCCTCGGGCGGGTCATGGCAACGTATAACAGACGTATCATCTCGCCGGAGTCCTTATATCTTTCGTGCAGCTCTATCAGAGAGGAAAGGGGCGAGTTGTGGAAATATCCCTTTTCTTCATTTATGTATTTCATAGAGAAGCCTGAGTGCTGGCTGAGCGCCCAGCTCTTAGAGATATTTTTGCGGAAAGAGCTGCATTTCGTGAAGATGACCACCGGGGCCTCGAGCCCCTTGGACTTGTGTATCGTCATAATGCGCACCACGTCCATTGACTCACTCAGCGTCTTGGCCTCCAGCTTTGAGGGCCTGGGGGAGAGGTTCTGTTTTTTCACGTATTCAAGAAAGCTGAACAGTGCTCCGCCGCCGGCAGCCTCAAACTGCGCCGCCGCGTCGATAAGAGCGTCAAGGTTGGCCCGTGAATTTTTGTTCATGGCCCCGGCTGAGGAGTAGAGATCGGTCTCGGTCACTATCATGTTTATGACCTCGCTGATCGGGCTGAAGTCCGCCGCGTGGCGCCAGCGGCGCAGCTTTTCGCCGAAATCCAGGCAGCGGGCAAAGAGGGCGCTGTCGCCCAGTCTTTCACCGTATTCGCCGTGACGCTGATGCCCGGGAGTGGAGAGGGCGCGGAAGACCGCGTTAAAGGGCCTCTTAGGGCTGACGGCGCGTATCTTCAGCAGGTCGTTCTCGCCAAAGCCGAACATGACGCTCCTGAGCACCCCTGCCAGAGGAATGTCGCGGCCGTCGTTATCGATAAGGGTCAGGAGGTCGGTGACCAAGGCGACCTCTGTTTTGGAATAGAGCCCCTCGCCGCCGTCATAGAAGCAGGGGATGCGGTTTTTCTCAAGTGCGTCCTTTATTTTTGTGCCGTCGCCCTTCATGCTGCGCAGCAGAATGATGATGTCCTTATACATTATGGGGCGGTATTTGCCGGTGGTTTTATCGTACACAGGGGCCCCTGAGGCGATAAGGGCCTTTATTTTATTTGCTACGGCCTGGGCCTCAAGCCTGAAATCGTATTTTAAGCTATTGGCATCTTCATCAACTACGGCGATGAATTCCGCCTTGGGGTTATCCTCCGGCAGCCAGCTTTCGCCGTGCTCCATCTCGTGCAGTCTGCTGTAGTCGGTGCCCATGGTGCTCTCGTTTATCAGGCGGCGGAAAACCCCGTTCACGGCGCCGATGACAGAGCTGTTAGAGCGGTAGTTCAGGTTCATGGTTATGAGCTTGTCGTTTTCGCCGCCGAGGGAGCAGCGGGCGTTAAATATCTCAGGCTCGGAGTAGCGGAAGCCGTATATGCTCTGCTTCACGTCGCCCACCATGAAAAGCTTCCCCTTTGATATGGCGTCAAACACGGCCTTCTGGCGAAGGTCTATGTCCTGCGCTTCGTCAACGTAGATCTCGTCATACAGCTCTCTGAGCTCAAGGGCCGTCTCGGAGGGGGAGCCGTCTTCATTTGTCAGCAGCCCAAGCACTAAATATACACAGGCTGAAAAGCTGATGGTCTTTTTTTCCATGCACCTTTTAAGCTCCTCGCGGAAGAGGCACCGGGTCAGCTCGCAGACGGCGGTTATGGCCGGGGCGATCTCGGCGCGGTAGATGTCGACCTCCTCGGGGGAGGCGAGGAAGTAGTTAAGCATATGATTTTTCCCTTGATTTTTCCAGATCCCCTGCATGTTTTTCATGACCATTTTGGCATGGGGCTCACCTATGCGGCCATTCTTGTCGTCCTCCTCGACGGACAGCCGCATGAGGGGAGTGCTCTGTATAAGCGCGTAGGCCTCGGCATAGTTCGTGGGCTCGGGCAGGGCCTCGAGCCTTTCTATAGCCAAGGTATAGGTAGATATATTTTTTGAATTGCTTAGAGAGGCCAGCTCGCGGCGGAGCGTGGCCAGAACGTCGCTTTTGAAGTTCGCCGCCAGTCTGGCGGCCATGCGGCTGTAGGCCGTTTCGTTAAAGGGGCGGCGATAGTCGGCTATGCAGCTGTCGAGCCAGGCGTCGGGGTCGGGGCAGGAGGCTATGCAGTCCTTTATCTCGTAGACGTAGTCCACATAGTCTGTGGTGTTGTCTGAGGTGTCGGCCTGGGACGTAAAGTCGTTGACGCGCTTGGGACTCCCGTAGTTCATGGCCAGAAGCTCAAAGCCGTCAAGAACCTCGTCGGCCTTGTCTTTGTCGGGGAACATGGCCGCAAAGCTGTCGGCCTTTTTGGCATAGGCCGGGAGCAGCTCGTCGCCCTTTCGCCTTGCCAGAGCCGCGCTGAATATCTCAACAAGGTCCCTGAGGGCCTCTGCCGTTATGTTTTTCACGCTGTCCTCGTCGCCGACGGTGAAATCGCCGGGGAGACCCGGCACCTTGAAGAAGTTCTGCCGAAGGAGGCGATAGCAGAAGGAGTCGATAGTGCAGATGTCGGCGCCGCCCAGAAGTGCCGACTGCCGCTCAAGCTGACGGCGGCGGTCGGGGTCTGTCTCACTCCGCAGCGACTCGCTTATGGCGGAGCCTATGCGCGAGCGCATTTCCGCCGCGGCCGACCGGGTGAAGGTCAATATGAGCAGCCGGTTCACGTCCACGGGGTTTTCACCGGTTATGCGGCGCAGCACTCTTTCACCCAGCACCTGTGTCTTGCCGCTGCCGGCTGCCGCGCTGACGGTTATGTTTTTCGGGCTCTCGAGCACGGCGGCCTCCTGATATTCATTAAACTTCATTTCCGGTCACCTCCTTTACATCGTTATCATTTTCAAGGGCTTCGCGCATTTCCACAAGGGCTTCGCGGCTGTTTGCCGGTATTTCCCTGAGCCGGTCGTCGCCGCTTATTTTGCAAACTCCGCCGTAGGGGCAGTATTCACAGCGGGTGTGTTGGCCGTCCTTAATGGGGGAAACAGGCACCTCGCCGTCATATACCCGTGCAGCGATGCGTTTTATACTCCTTTTAACGTAGCTGAGCACGGTGTTCATCTCGTCGGCCTCTATCTCGGCCACGTTTTTGCGCTCGGCCATTCTGCCTGCCACGGCCACGCCGGTCAGGCGGTCATTTTTTTCGGAGCTGTCGCTGCCGAGCTTAGCCACAGTGGGCACCTCGGTCAGGTTGAAATACAGCACCGCCGCCGGGCGGCTGTTCTCCTCGGCCTCAAGATAGCTGCCCATATAGGCGAAAAGCTGCAGCTGAAGTCCGTTAAGTATCTTGGAAAAGCTTATTTCCTTGCCGCTGCTCTTGTAGTCTATTATCCTCACAAGGTCAACTATTTTGAGCTGGCCGTTTTCTTCTATCTTAACGCCCTTTCTTACGTCCGCCCGGTCTATGCGGCCGCGGAAGCGGGCCGTGCGCCCGTCGGGCAGGGTGATCTTTGTGGGAGGGATGCGCCCGCCCTCGTCGATTATGACCTCGTTCCCGGTGGGGACGAACAGCTCGTCCTCTATCTGGGCGCGTATCTCCTCGATGCACTTACGGGCCATGCGTTCTATGCGTTCTATAGAGAAGCCGAAGCGCGGGTCCGCCGCTATCTGCCGGCTGAGCCCCAGGCGTATCTCGGCGCAGACCCGGCTGAAGGCGGCGTCGGTATATTCGTCGGTAACGGCCTTCCAGTCGCCGCCCTTTTCCCGCATTACGTAGCCGCAGAAGCCGTCGATTATGTTATGCAGCAGATTTCCGCTGTCGGCAGGATTTATGTTCATGGGGGTTATGTCCTTAAGGCGCAGAATGTTCTGAGCAAAGTACGAGAAGGGGCAGGCCGCGTAGGTCTCGAGGGACGAGGGGCTGAGAGCCAGGTCGCCGCCGAGCACCTTTTTTAGCAGCTCGCCGTCAAGAGGCTCGGTGAGTGCGGCGTCGCTTCTCATGTCGCGGGTCAGCTTAATGAGCTTCGGGCCGTAGGTCGGGTCCTTCAGCAGCAGGGAATACAGCATGCGCCAGAATTTGCCCTCGCGCCGCTCGCCCAGAGCCGTGCCAAGCTCAAGAAAGGCCGCCGCCTTTGTGGCGCAGAGGTATTCGCCCTGCGGGTCGGTTATATCCTCGGTCTCCTTAAGCTCGGGGAACATGAGCCGCACCTGCTTTACAACAGGGCCGGGGCGATAGTTTCCGCCGTCACTTGCCGAAATGGGGTGGCTTAAATACAGCTGCTCCTTAGCTGAGGACAGGGCCTCATACACGAGGAACCTTTCGTTTTCGGTCTTTTCGCTGACGCCGGGGGGCAGCTCTATGCCGTAATCCTCAGTCAGGAGCCCGGCCTCGGCCTCGGTAAATATGGAGTTATTCTGGAAGCTCCTGGGGAACACGTCCTCACAGAGCCCCAGCAGGAACACAATGTCGTCGCTGCCGCCCTTCATGCGCTCAATGTCGCCATAGATGACGCTGTCGGCCATGGGGGGCACAACGCCGATTTGTACGGCAGAGCAGGCGGTCTTGACCGCGTCGTAAAATTCCTCGGGAGTTATCTCGCTGTCACCGAACACGGTGCAGATATCGTCAAGTATGTCTATGAGCAGGTTATATACCTGCCGCGTTTCGGCGGCTCCGCGAAGGTCGCCCTGCTTCTCCTGCTCCATGGCCGCGCCCTTGGCTGAGGAGGGCAGGTCGGCCGCCAGCATGAAGTCATATATGCCGCGGGCGTAAAGAGTGCCGCTGCGGCTCTCAGACAGGCAGACGCGCAGGGGGTCTATCAGCTCCCAAAGCTCTCTCCTGCGTTCGTTTATATCGCTTAAGTCCTCCCGCGCTTCGCCGCGGCCGTAGTCCACGGAGCTGTAGGCTCCGCGAATGAAGGTGAAGTCCTCGCTCCAGTTCCAGGAGCGCACTCCGGCCTCGATGCAGTAGTCCTCAAGCCGGCCGCAGCGCCCCCCGTGGGGGGCAAAGGGGTTTTTGGCAAAGCTGAACACGTTTTCGTGGCTGAAGCCGTGAATGGCCAGCTCCATTGCCGACAGCAGGAACTGCGCCGCGCTGTGCCCGGACAGCGGCCGCTTGGCGTCAACAAACACGGGAATGGAATATATGGGGAAGACGCGTTTTATGTAGTCGGAATAGGTGCTAAGGTCGCGGGCCACGACGGTTATATCGCGGTAGCGCCGCCCCTTTCGCACAAGGCGGGCGATAGTCGCCGCCACGCGGCGCACCTCCTCAAAGGGATTTTTAGAGGTGTGGAGGTTGATGTGCGGGGCCGGGTCGCCTTTAAACCTTGCGGAGCCTTCATAGTAATTGTCTGCCAGAAATCTCAGCGGCAGGGGGCGGGCTGACGCTCCGGTCAGCTCGTACTTATTGAAGTCGAGCCCGTACTCGTAGGCCGCGCGGCGAAGCCCCTCAATGAGCTTGCCCGTGGTGGCGAACTCGGGTCTCTCGGCGTGGCACACCGCCACGAACACATTGTCGGCCCGCTGTGCGATGAGGGCCACGCACTGGCGCTGAAGCAGATTAAGATCGGAAAAGTGGCGTATGCACACGGTCTTTCCCTCAAAAAAGCGGCACTCGGGCAGACTGAGCATACGCTTAAGCTCCTGCATATCGTCGTCCGCATCACAGAAAAGGCCCTTATCCAAAAGAGCGTTATAGCTCTCAAGGGCCAGAAGGCAGTCGTGTATTTTGCCCTTGAGGGGCATGGCGTCTTCGAGTTTATCCTCAGCGGCGCGGAGCTTATCGGCGGTGACGCCGTAGCGCTTGAAGCCCGTGATAAGGGTGCTGACAGTGGAGGTCAGGTCGCGCTTTTTTATCACGCCGCGAAACAGGCGGAAATCGTCCTTATCTATGCCGGAGAGGGCGTGCATGACGGCCATCTCCCGGGCAGGGGCGGTGAGCCTTTTCCGCCCGGAGGGGAAGGAGGCGCGCAGCTTATAAAACAGGCGCGAAAAGCTTAGCACCTCCGGGTTCCCCAGGCCGGACACGCCAAAAAAGCCGATGAGGCGCTCCTCCTCGGAAAAGGTGCTCTGGTCCGGCACAAGGGCAAGCGCCCCGTTTTCCGACAGCGGAGAGCGTTCCTTCATCAGCCGCATTATTTCATTTTCCAGCGACCGCTCGTCGGGCGAGGTTATGACGGTTATTGGCATGAGTATCACATCCTTAATAGTTAGGAGTTATGTGTTGTAAAAGCAAAATAGCCGCCCTCTCCTGCACTTGAGACGCGGCTAATTTTAGCTTGAACTCGGGGGCAGCCTGTAGACTTGCCCTTACTATATTTTATTATACACGATTTTCTTATGAATGTCAATATTTTTTTAGGTGAGAAGAAGTAAACTTTAATTTACCAAAAAAGTGCTTGCGTAATATGTATAATTGTGATAAAATATATATTGTTTTTTGCTGGCTATCCGGCGGCGGATTTTTACGACACGGGAGGAATTAAAGTGAAAAAGAAGCTTATCTCACTGTTACTTGCGGCGGCTA
>JAFLUQ010000068.1 GCA_022508735.1 Oscillospiraceae bacterium
TCCTGCCAGTCCGCTTGCAAGACTTCCTGCACAGTTGCAAATCAGAAGTGCGAGCAGAAAAACAAGTAAGAGTTAAAGCTCTGAAGGGCTGTTTATCAGCCCTTTTATTATGTTTATCAATAGGTAAAAGGTGATAAATCGCGTTATCGCCTCCGGCGGATTTTATGCGCCGCCGATATTTTTCTCGCTATGAAGAGCTCGAAAACGGCGATGCGCAAAATAATCTCTTATCATTCCTGGCTGTGCGTATGAGAGATTTAATTTCATTAAAGTATGCCGACGCACAGCGGCGGAATGGAGATTATTATGATCCACAAGTTTAAAAATCTGGGGCAGTATCTCGTGCTGGACGTAGTCAGCGGGGCCATTCACTCTCTTGACGAAAAGGCTTACGAACTGTTGGACTCATTTTCCGATGAGGGGGTCTTTGACCCTGCCGAAGCCGAAAAGCGAGGCTTTGTGGGGGAGGAGTACGCCGAGGCCCTTGAAGAGCTTCAGGGCTTGATTGATGAGGGTCTGCTCTTCACGAAGGATATATACGCCGCCATAGCGGAGCATTGGGACAAGCAGCCCGTGGTCAAGGCCCTATGCCTGCACATCGCCCACGACTGCAATCTCCGCTGCAAGTACTGCTTTGCCGACGGCGGTGAGTACATGGGCAAACGCGAGCTCATGAGCGCCGAGGTCGGAAAGAAGGCCATCGACTTCGTTATAGCCCAGAGCCAAAACCGCCGCAACATCGAAATAGACTACTTCGGCGGCGAGCCGCTTATGAATTTCGACGTGGTGAAGGAGATAACCGAGTACGCCAAGGAGCAGGGCAAGAAGCACGGCAAAGAGTTCCGCTTCACCATAACCACCAACGGAATTCTGCTAAGCGAGGACAAGCAGACCTATATAAATGAAAATATGGGTAACGTGGTGCTGTCGTTAGACGGCAGAAAAGAAGTGCACGACGCCGTCAGAAAGCGCGTGGACGGCAGCGGAAGCTACGACCGCGTGGTGCCCGCCTTCCAAAGAATAGCTGACAGCCGTGATCAGAACAACTATTATGTCCGCGGCACCTTTACCCGCGATAATCTGGACTTTGCCGAGGACGTTAAGCACCTGATGGAGCTGGGCTTTGAGCAGATAAGCGTGGAGCCTGTGGTGGCCGACGAGAAGGAGCCCTATTCCCTCCGCAAAGAGGATCTGCCTCGTATCTTTGCCGAATATGACGCGCTTGCCGAATACCTTGTAAAAACACGCAAAGAGGGCAAGTTCGTAAATTTCTTCCACTTCATGGTGGATCTGGAGCAGGGACCCTGCGCCTATAAGCGGCTTTCCGGCTGCGGCAGCGGAAACGAGTATCTTGCGGTAACTCCGAGCGGAGAACTTTACCCCTGCCATCAGTTTGTGGGAAAGCCGGAGTTTAAGATGGGCACTGTGTTCGAGGGCAAGCTCGACGAGGAAATACGAGAGAAATTCAGGGGGAGCAACGTCTATACCAAGGCCGAGTGCAGGGAGTGTTGGAATCGCTTCTACTGCAGCGGAGGCTGTGCGGCAAACGCCTTCAATATGAACGGTGACATAAATAAGCCCTATGAAATAGCCTGTGAAATGCAAAAAAAGCGCACCGAGTGCGCCATAGCCATGGCGGCGGCATTGGCGGAGGAATAAGGAAGCATGAAAATGAAAAAAGTTTATTCGTCGGCCCTGATAGCGATTCTTATCGCTGTTGCGGCCGGGCATATTAACAATGTTGTCGAAGAGAAACATATGCGATCGCTTAACAACTATTCTGTTGTGCTTGAAACTGTGGACGCGGTCAATCCTCCGGCTCCCGAAGAGCTGGAGCGGGCCGTTGAGATACTTAACGACCGTTTGGCGGAAAAAGGCTATCCCGGTGCGGAGGCCGAGGCGATAAGCGATACCGAAATATTGGTTTCCATGCCTACGGATGAGCACAATGCCGAAACGGTGGAATTCCTGTGCCGTAAGGGCAGGCTGCAGTTTCTCGACGCTGACGGGAATGAGATCATGGACGGCAGCAGCCGATACATAAGAGAAGCCTCTCGTCAGTACGGCGATCCAACGGTTGTCGGTAATCCGCAGCACTATGTTGAGCTGAGATTCACGGCGGAGGGCCGCATGGCTTTTGTCAATGCCACAGCTGCTGCCGTGGCTCAGGCAGGCGAGGGCAAGAATTATATCACACTCGCTCTCGACGGTGTACCTCAGCTCTGCCCTGCTGTTAATTCAGTAATCGACAGTGATTCCTGTGTTATCACAGGCAAATACAAATACACCGCTGAAGAAGCTACAGAGGTCACGGCACTGATAAACAGCCGTGAGCTGCCCTTTGAAATACGCCCGCAGGAAATAAAATGAAAAAATTGAAATTTACTATTGACTAATTGATTTTTTTTCTGTATAATAGAAATGTTGAAAATCAACGAATGAAATGAAACAAGGAGGATTTATAAATGAAAGCGAAAAACGTCATTTCATTTATACTGATAATGGTGATCATCGCCGCGTTCGCAAGCGTATGCGCCTTTGACATCAAGATCGGTAACTTTCAAGTCCCCAGCGTTTTAGGCGACCAAGGCATAAAGAAGGGCCTTGACCTGGTGGGCGGAAGCATTATTGTTTTTGAACCCGATGTTCCGGCAGGAACAAAGGTGTCCTCTGCCGATATGGATGCGGCCGAGGCAGTTATCCGCGCAAGACTTGACTCTCAGGGAAACACTGAGGCAACTATCTCCCGTCAGGGCGATACAGGTCTTCGTGTGGAAATCCCTAATATTGACGATCCCCAGGCCGCGGTTGATATGATCGGTCAGGTGGCCAAGCTTGAATTCCTCGATGCCGACGGAAATGCTATCATGGATGGCAGCCGTCAGTACGTGAGCAGCGCTTCCCACCAGTATGGCGACCCCAATAACTCCGGCTATCAGCAGCACTACGTAGAGCTGACGTTTACGTCCGAAGGCCGCAGCGCCTTTGCCTCGGCTACAGCCGCTGCAGTGGCTCAGATGGCCGATAACAAGAACTATATCACCATCGCTCTCGACAGCGTGCCTCAGCT
Source organism: Oscillospiraceae bacterium (assembly GCA_022508735.1). Taxonomy (GTDB): domain Bacteria; phylum Bacillota; class Clostridia; order UMGS1883; family UMGS1883; genus JAFLUQ01. The sequence continues at coordinate 3,071 of JAFLUQ010000068.1, forward strand.
CAGCCCCACCGTGCATGAGACTATCGACAGCGACAGCTGTGTTATCACAGGTAACTATACAGCCGATGACGCCGTAAATGTGGCTAACCTCATCAACAGCGGTTCGCTGCCCTTCGCCCTTAAGGACGCAGAGCTTCGCGCCGTGGGCCCCACACTTGGCTCTCAGGCTCTTGAGACTTCTCTGAAGGCAGCGCTTATCGGTATTATTCTTGTAATGCTGTTCATGCTGTTCTTCTATCGTCTCCCCGGTCTTGTGGCCGACATCAGCCTTGTATTCTACATCAGCCTGGTGCTTCTCATCATGGCCGGCTTCTTCTTCGGTGACGGTGTTGAAAGCGGCTACCGCATAACGCTCACACTTCCCGGTATAGCGGGCGTTATCCTTTCGATAGGTATGGCTGTTGACGCCAACGTAGTTATCTTTGAAAGAATTAAGGACGAGCTTCGTCACGGCAAGAGCGTGGGCGCGGCTGTGGAGGGCGGCTTTAAGCGCGCTATCACTGCGGTTATCGACTCCAACGTGACTACTATCATCGCCTGCGCCGTGCTCTACTACTTCGGCACAGGCCCGATCAAGGGCTTCGCCATAACTCTCTTCATTGGTATCGTTATCAGCATGATAACGGCCATCTTCCTCACAAGGCTTCTTTTGAAACTCATTGTGGGCCTCGGAGTTAAGAACCCCATGCTCTACGGTATTAACAAAAGGAGGGATGCCTAATGTTCAGCCCCTGCAAGAATAAAAAGATATTTTTCAGCATTTCCGCAGTTCTCATTGCGCTGAGCATCGTGCTCTTCTTTGTGAAGGGTCTTAACCTCGGTATCGACTTCACCGGCGGTAACATCTTCCAGTTTGACATGGGTGCGTCGGTCACTACTGACATGGAAAATACCATCGAGAGACTTGTCTCTGAGAGAATCGGCTCCACCGATATCACAATTCAGGCTACCGGAGCTACTGAGGTCATTGTAAAGACCCCCGAGCTTGAGAACTCCGTCAGCGATCAGCTGATCGAGGATATCAAGGGTGAATTTGGTCTTGAGCAGTCTGCTGTTATAAACAGCGAGAAGGTAAACGGTACAGTCAGCGGCCGCCTCATCGGCAACACTATCATGGCTGTTCTTATCGCCGTTGCACTGATGCTTCTTTATATCACGATTCGCTTTGACTTCATGAGCGGCACCAGCGCGGTTCTGGCTCTTGCTCATGACATTGTAATCATGTTCGGCTTCCAGGCTCTTCTCGGCGTAACAGTCAACACAACCTTCATAGCTGCGATACTGACCATCCTTGGTTACTCTATCAACGCGACAATCATCGTGTTTGACCGTATCCGTGAGAACAAGAAGCTCATGAAGGGCGCTACTCCTGAAGAGGTTGCTGATTCCGCTATCAGAAGCAGCTACACCCGTACGATCAATTCTTCTCTGACAACACTGTTCACTATCGGCGTTCTTTATGTTATCGGCGTTACCTCCATCAAGGAATTCGCCCTGCCGATCATCGTGGGCATTATCTCGGGTACCTACTCCTCTCTGTTCATTTCCGGCCCCTTCTGGGCATGGTGGAACAGCCTCGGAAAGAAGCCCGTTCAGAAAAAGAAGTAATAAAGCCCTTACCGGCGTAATAAAATGGCACTGTGGAAACACAGTGCTATTTTATTTTTTTAGGTGATGTAATGAAACGATTTTTCTTCTTGCCTCTTACATTTATCCTTTTTTTATCCTCCTGCACCCTTCCTGTGGGCAGCGGCAGTGTGCTCAGCAATGAGACCAAGGGCTGGGGATTTCGCAAGATGCAGCCCCGTCCGGAGGTGACGGCGGAGCAGGCGGCGGAAATGGAGAAATACGGCTGCTATTACATGGGCAGCGAGGCGGAAAAGACGCTGTACCTGACCTTTGACGAGGGCTACGAAAACGGCCATACCGCACAGATACTCGATGTGCTGAAGGAAAAACAGGTGCCCGCGGCCTTTTTTGTAACAGGGCCGTACCTCAAAACCGAGGGCGAGCTGGTAAAGAGAATGCTTGATGAGGGGCATATCGTAGGCAACCACAGCATAAACCATCCATCGCTGCCGGAGCTGAGCGACGAGGGAATCGAGGCGGAGCTTTATGGGCTTGATCTGATGCTCTATGAAGGATACGGTGTGCATATGAAATATCTTCGTCCGCCGAGAGGTGAGTATAGCAGCGCAGTTCTGGAAAAAACAAAAAATATGGGCTATACCTCTGTTTTTTGGTCTGTGGCCTATGTGGACTGGAAAACCGACAGTCAGCAGGGAGCGGCTCACGCTGTTGACAGCGTTGTGCCTCAGCTGCACAGCGGTGCGGTCATTCTGCTTCACGCCGTATCAGCCGACAATGCGGCCGCTATGGGCAGTATTATTGACAAAGCGCGAGAGCTGGGCTACGAGTTTAAAAGTCTTGATGAATATAAATAGATAGCTCCGGCAAGAATAAAGTGAAGAGATTACTCTCACTATATTCTTGCGGAGGGCCATGATGATAAAAGCTTTTGGCCGCGTTCTTGCCGCACTGGCAATGTGCGCTTTACTGTATTCAATAAATTTTTCAGAAATGCTTCCCGGCGAGGTCATGATGTATGCCGGGCATGAGCACAGCACCTCCATAGCGCCCGGAGTGCGCCTTTCCGAGCTGCCTCCGATGATGGAGGCCTCTGCAGGCACTGTGGTGGCCGGAGACGTGGGGGAGTATGAGGCCTCGATCTCGGCCTTTGGCGGCATAGCCCGCCGTAAGATAAATCTCAAGGTCGTAGAGCCGAAAACACTGGAGCTGGGCGGCTGCCTTGTGGGTATTAAGCTTCGCGGCGCAGGTGTCATTGTCATAGGCTTTGCCGATTTCTACCGCGGAGAGACCCTTCGTGAGGGCGACATAATAACCTCGGTCAATGGCGTTGATATAAACAGTTATCAGGACTTCGAGGAATATGCCGCATCGGGCGAGAGCGTGATCTTGCATGTGAGACGAGGGGAAACTGAGTTTGAAACAGAGCTGCAGAGTGTTTTATGTGATGACGGCATTATGCGGCTGGGCCTGTGGGTGCGTGACAGCGCCGCCGGAGTGGGCACATTGACCTTTATAGACCGTGAAAACGGCGTCTACGGCGCGCTGGGGCACGGAATAAATGAGAACGACACAGGGGTGCGTTTCCCGGTGCGCAAGGGCACGATCGAGCGCAGCCGTGTAGCAGGCATAACCAAGGGCCGCAGCGGTGCTCCCGGCGAGATAACTGGGGCCTTTGTTACCGGGGCCGAGACCTTGGGCACCATAGAGCTTAACAGCGATTGCGGCATCTTTGGCCGCCTGCTTTCCGATGTGTCGGATCTGAGCCCGGCTGGCGGCGGTAGTGGGTCGAATGACCCTGGATTGGGTGCTGAGCTGCCTGTGGCCCTATCCGGGGACGTACAGACCGGCCCGGCGGAGATTTACTGCGATGTTGGCGAGGGCGTGCAGAGCTACGCAATCACAATTATGCGGCTGAACCGCCTGGGCAGCGCCACCAAGGGAATACTTCTTGAAATAACCGACGAAAGACTTTTAGCCCTCACCGGCGGCATAATTCAGGGGCAGAGCGGCAGCCCTATCGTTCAGAACGGCGCTATAGTAGGAGCTGTTACCCACGTGCTTGTGAACAACCCGGCCTGCGGCTATGGGGTTTTTATTGAAAATATGCTTGACTATGCCGAAGAGGCGGCATAAAAAATGCCTGTATCTGTCTTGAACGTATGGCAGATACAGGCGTTTTATTTTATTATTACTCGCCTTTATTCCAATATTTAAGCTTTGGCAATTGTGCCTCAAAATAGGCCCTCGCCTGCTCAGCAGGCCAGTTTTCGTTCGACATATGCCCCACAAGAAAATTTATCAGCTCGTCAAGGCTCTTATAAACGAAGTTGCCGTCGGTATAGCACCATTTACAGTAATCCTCGTTGAACGTTCCGTCAGGCTCCTTGCTGATCGAGCTGTCGTCAAGTGGCATACCGCAGCATTGGCAAATCAAATTGTGCGGAGAGCCTAAAAGGGTGTTGATCGACACGTCGAACAGCCTTGAAAGCAGCTTTAAGGTTTCTACATTTGGTGTCGTTTCGCCGGACTCCCATCTTGAAACAGCCTGCCGCGTTACGAACAGCTTTTCAGCAAGCTCATCCTGGGTCAAGTTATTCTTTTTTCTCAGCTCAAGTAAAACGTCTTTTGATTCCATGCTCCTGTCTCCTCTATAAATTTATTATAGGGACATTATATCATATCACGTCTAAGAGGGCAAGCAACTGTCTGTTGCTTTTTTACTTACCCCTCGCTGTTCTCGTTAAGCAGAACGGCAAGAATTTCATTATATAGGGTTTGGGGATTACGCTTAAACTCGCGGCAGATATTTCTGGCCATTTTCTCGTCAAATATGGAAAGGCTGACCGTAAATATCTCATACCCGCCTTCAATGAGCCCAAGGCGTACGCTGTAGTCCATGTCTCCTTTTTTTTCATAATCCGCCACGAGGCTGAGGCCGTTTTCATACTCGCGTATCTTTATTCTCACTGTCTGATACAGCTTCTCCATAACCGAGCGCGGAATGCGCGACTGAAAGCCCTCCAACGCTGTATCTCCAAGGGATGTGAGACTCATATGGCGCACTCCCTTTTCCTCGTAGTAAGTCAGCAGACGGTTTTCTACCAACTCAAACACCGCCTGCTGAAGGTCGAAAAAGTTAGCATAGTTGTGGGCAAGAATGGTGTCGGTCAGTATGTTTTCCGGCATGGCGGTTTTGAAATACTGTACTGTTTTTAATATTATGAGCTTAATGTCGGTGAGCTCGTCAAACTGATACGGCATCTGATCACTCCTTTTTACGCTTTTTTACCGAGTTTTAGCTTGATCGCTGTAAAACCTCTGGCAATCAGCCGCCCAAGCGTAAGGAACAGCCACTTCAGACCCTCCATAATAAGAGAGAAGATGAGCGCCGCCACGATCGCCGCCGCAAACTTAACTATCATGCCTAAAGGTATTTGCTGGGGCTTGGTATTAAAGTGAAACCATTCTTCGACAAAAAAGAGCACCAGCGGATGTGCGAAGTATATGCCCAGCGAATGGCGGCCAAGCAGAGCCAACGGAGAAAAGTTTTTTAATAGCTCCGCTAACAGGAACATTACCGGCACACCACCGAAGATAAACAGCTCCCATGCTATATTTTCCGACAGATTGCGCTGCACAAAGTTATCACCGAATATGGCAGTGTTTGTAAAAAGCCATGCTCTTATCAAAGCGGTAAGGATCATGATCAGCGCATATAGCCACCAAAAGCGCTTGAAAAAGGCTTCTGTTCGATTGCTGTTTGCCGCAAGACAGACGCCGTAGGTTATGCTTGTCAGATAAAAGAATACAAAAACGGCGGTATTATAAAACCAGTACTTAAATATAATAAATTTGATGAACAGCCCCAATACTCCCATCTGCAGTGCCACTGCAATCAGCGGCAGCCACGGATTTGGCCGGAGCTTTTTCACCGGAACATGAGACAGCAGGGCGATCACGATATATAGCTGAAGCAGCATCACTATATAATACATATGATAGCAAGACTGCCCCTGAAGCAGGAATTTCTGAACCAGAATATCCGTCTCAGGCATGATCAGGCCGCCATATTCCATGTAATAAGCGATATAAATTGCGGTCCATATCAGATACAGCACAACTAACGGCAAGGCCTTTTTTAAGAAGTACAACGGCCCGCGCTTCTTGCCGCTTTTAAGGCCAAGAAACACCGTAAGCGCCACAAAAGTAGGAACGGCAGTAGTAAATAGCTTGTTTACGATATTTACAATAATATATGTGTTTGTAGTCGGAGCCGCAAGTATGAAGTCGGCAGATATGTGTATAACAAGCACGAACACTATTGCCAGCCCGCGCAGCACATCGTATTTTGGATTTCTTTCAGCCACAAATAGCCCCTCCCTCTTTTCAATATTATATTTTATAATATTTCCCCGTGATTGTCAATATTTTCTTAAAACTTAGTATATTTTAAAAATTTGTAGTGACAAACCCGGAAGTTTGTGTTATAATCAAAATAGCGAGGTGAGGGCAGTTATGAACTATACGGAATTTACGGCAGAAATTAAGGCCGGGCTGCCTAAATCTCTCTATATCCTCACCGGCGAGGAGGATTATCTCAAAGAACACTCTGTGGCCCAGGCGAAAAAGCGGCTCATAGATCCCGGCCTTGAAGACTTTAATTTTCAAAGCTACAGTGAAATGCCAGACTTCACGGCCTGCAACAGCTTTGTGAATACCCTGCCGATGATGAGTGAGCGCAAGCTGCTCGTCTTAAGAAACTGCGGTTTTTTTGAGAAGAATGTGAAGCAGAAGGCTGATTGGGAAGAAATGTTCACCAAGCTGCCGGAATATATCTGCGTGCTTTTGTGGGAAGGGGAGAATGAGAAGGGGAAAAAATCCTCGGTGCCTCCACTCAGAAAGGTCTGTGAAAAGATAGGGATCGTCGTGGAGTTTTCTTTCCAGACAGAGGCGAAGCTCATCCCGTGGCTGGCAAAGGCGGCCGCCGGAGGCGGAAAGCTCATTGATCGCAGCGTTGCTTCATATATAATAAGCAGCCTTGGCCGCAGCATGAGCGTTTTAAAAACCGAGATGCAGAAAATCGTGGCCTATGCTCACGGGGAGCAGATAACCCGCGACGATGTTGACGCGGTTATCGTGAAGCCCACCGAGGATAAGGTATATAAGCTTATAGATGCTATCATGGATGGGCGGCGGGATCTGTGCTACGCTTATCTCTATGACCTCAGGCAGAACCGGACTGAGCCTATTCCCTTTCTGGGATTGTTTTCAGGGCGGCTTGTTATGGTGTATCATGCTCGGCTGCTGCTGGACGAGGGCCTTACCAGTGCGGCTGCGGCCAAAGCCTTGGGCGGCGGGTGGCTTAATGAAAAGAGCGTCAGAATAGCTTCACGAACAAACGACGCGCGGCTCGAAAGGCTTATAGACCTGTGCCGCGGAGCCGATCGATCCATGAAACAGGGCAGAGTCGAATCGTGGGCAGCACTGGAGATGATTGTGACAGAAATGAGAATTTAAAAAAATATTTAAAAAACCGGGAACTTTTTTGAGGGGTACGTCGTCTAAGTAATGTAACGCAGAGAGACGGAGGCCCTGATCAAAGAATTCCGCGGAAGCGGGGCCTTCCGTCCCGTACATAACACAAGAAAAAATAAAAACACAGAAAGGAATGGTATTACCATGAAAAAAACCACAAAAAGAATTCTTGCGGCAATGTCCGCATCAGCTATGCTTATGAGTGTAGCGGCAGTAAGTGCAGATGAACTGTCGCCCGAGGCAAAGGATTTTATGCAGACATTGACATCGTCTGACAGCTCCAAAATAGGTGTGCCCATTGTTCAGCTTGGCGCACCGCAGGTTGCTACGGACCACGGTTACGTGGTTGGCAGCATGATCGTCGGCGAGAACGGCGACGTAATTACCTCTGAAGACGGTGAGCTCGTTCTTGTTAAGCAGGATGGAGCTTTCGTGCTCAACGCCCTTGGCGATCTTATGAGCTTTGATGAAATCAAGGCAGGCGATGTTATAACCTACTATGTAGACGGCGACGCCCCCATGACGCTCCAGCTGCCTGTTCACTATAGCCCCGCAGTTATCGTTATTGAAGACGATGAGGCCGCAGTAAGCCGCAAGATAGCCGTATTTGACGAGGATCACCTCAGCGACGACGGCAGCCTTATAATCAACTATGATCTTGAAACTCCCTACTACAGCCATACCCGCGAGGCTGCATTTATCAGCGGCAAGGCTCTGGTGTTCTATAACATGATGACCATGAGCATTCCCGCACAGACAAATCCCCTTGCTATAGTGCGCCTTAACGGTGACTCCGAAGGTCCCAATACTCCCGAGCTTGTACCGGTTGCTCCCGTGCCGGAATTGACTGAAAGTATTGATCTCTCTGCTGTTACCGAGATAAAGGCCGGTGAGCAGCTCCTTAGCCATATACCCGTAACGGTTGACGGAACTCAGATGATCCCTGTGCGCGCTATTGCCGAGGCCCTTGGCTTTACAGTTGAGTGGGACGGCGAGGCGAGAACCGTGAACGTAGGTCATGCTTACTTCAGTATTGATGATGATGCCTATACCATAGGCCGTGCTATGCCCCAGTCTCTTGGTCAGGCTCCCGTTCTTATTGCTCTTCCCGGTGTGGAGGCTGCCCAGACATATGTGCCCGTGACCTTCTTTACAGACGTACTCGGCATGACAGTGACCGTTGACGGAGCCACCGCCACAATACAGCAGTAAGTCTTTTGGATTTATACAAAAGCTAAAAAAGGAGCCGTTAGGCTCCTTTTTTAAAAATTTTAAAATTTTTTGAAAAAACCTCTTGACAAATGAAAAAGAATGTGGTAGACTAATGAAGCTGTCGCAAGGGAGGTCAT
>JAFLUQ010000069.1 GCA_022508735.1 Oscillospiraceae bacterium
CACACGCCGAGGAAGGCGTTGGCAAAGGCCATACCGGCCATTGTGGCGGCGTTGGCCATTTTTTCTCTCGCCACAGGGTCGGCAGTGCCGTTATCGTAGCAGGCAGGCAGATACTCAAATATGAGCTTAATGGCGCGAATAGCCAGTCCGTCGGTATAGTCGGTGGCCATCATGGAGGCATAGGCCTCAAGGGCGTGGGTAAGCGCGTCGATACCGGTGGCCGAGGTAAGACTCTTGGGCATATTCATCATTAAGTCGGGATCCACTATAGCCATGTCAGGCATGAGCTCATAGTCGGCTAACGGATACTTTATGCCGGTGCTTTCATCGGTTATTACCGCAAAGGGCGTCACCTCGCTGCCCGTGCCTGCAGACGTAGGTATAGCAATGAAGCTGGCCTTTTCGCCCATTTTCGGGAAGGTGTAGACTCTCTTTCGTATATCCATAAAACGCATGGCCATATCCATAAAGTCGGCCTCCGGGTGCTCATAAAGCACCCACATTATTTTAGCCGCGTCCATAGCACTGCCGCCGCCAAGGGCGATTATCACGTCGGGGTTGAAGGCGGTCATTGCCGCTGCTCCCTCTTTTGCGCTATATAGCGACGGATCAGGGGCTACGTTAAAGAAGGTGGTGTGTGAAATTCCCAGCTCGTCGAGCTTATTCGTGACGCTCTTTGTGTAGCCATTATTATAAAGGAAGGAATCCGTTACAATAAAGGCACGCTTCTTTCCCTCTTGACCCAGCTCCGCCAAGGCCGTGGGAATGCAGCCCCTCTTTATATACACCTTTTCAGGCGCTTTGAACCAAAGCATATTCTCTCTCCTCTCGGCAACGGTCTTGATGTTGATAAGATGCTTGACTCCCACGTTTTCAGACACCGAGTTGTTGCCCCAGGAGCCGCAGCCAAGTGTCAGAGACGGAGCAAGGCTGAAATTATATATATCGCCGATGCCGCCATGAGAGGAGGGCGTGTTGACGAGAATACGGCAGGTCTTCATTCTCGCCTGATGGGCGGCCATTTTTTCCTTTTCGGTAAGAACATTGCAGTATAGAGAGGAGGTATGGCCGAAGCCTCCGTCAGCTATGAGCCGCTCAGCCTTATCGAGGGCTTCGTCAAAGGTCTTTACTCTGTACATAGCCAGCACGGGTGAAAGCTTCTCATGAGCGAATTCCTCGCTGAGCTCCACGCTCTCAACCTCGCCTATGAGGATCTTCGTTTCAGCGGGCACCTCCACGCCGGCCAGCTGCGCTATACGCGCTGCCCTCTGCCCAACTATCCTTGCATTCAGTGCGCCGTTTATTATCATGGTCTTTCTGACCTTTTCGGTCTCTTCATCGTTAAGGAAGTAGCAGCCCCGCTTTTTAAACTCCTGCTTTACGGCTTCGTACACCTTGTCGAGAACTATAACGCTCTGCTCGGAAGCACAGATCATGCCGTTATCGAAGGTCTTGGAATGGATAATTGAGTTCACGGCCAGTATTACGTCTGCGCTGTCGTCAATTATGGCAGGGGTGTTGCCCGCGCCCACGCCCAGCGCCGGTTTGCCGGAGGAGTAGGCAGCCTTTACCATGCCGGGGCCGCCGGTGGCAAGGATGATGTCTGACTCCTTCATAAGCATATTCGTCATTTCAAGGGATGGCACGTCTATCCAGCCTATGATGCCCTCGGGCGCTCCGGCCTTGACTGCGGCCTCAAGCACCACCCTCGAAGCCTCAATAGTGCTGAGCTTCGCTCTGGGGTGTGGGCTGATTATGATACCGTTTCTGGTCTTGAGGGCCAGAAGGGTCTTGAATATTGCCGTAGATGTGGGGTTGGTTGTGGGAATGACAGCGGCAATAACGCCTATAGGCTCGGCGATCTTCTTTATGCCGGCCACGCTGTCTTCCTCGATAACACCGCAGGTCTTTGTATTACGGTAGGTATTATAGATATATTCGGCGGCATAGTGGTTTTTGATAACCTTGTCCTCCATAACGCCCATGCCGGTCTCCTCTACCGCCTGCTTAGCCAGAGGAATGCGGGCATTATTGGCCGCCAAAGCCGCCGCACGGAAAATCTCGTCCACCTTTTCCTGAGAAAAGGAGGCAAATTTCTCCTGAGCTGCGCGCACTGAGGCCAGCAGCCTTCCGAGCTTTTCCGTACTGTCAACAATTTCATAGTTAGCCATTATGATCACTCTCTTTCCTTTTAATATAATTATGCACAGTTTGAGAGACAATGATGTTGTTATTTTTTTAACAACCTTCAATTACTATTGTATTGCAAAAAAGAAAGTTTGTCAATGCTACTATTGTAGAATTTGCATAAGGAAAAACGAGTGATGTTGTATATTTTGACGAGGCGGGCCGAAAAGATATTGTAATTCAATAAAAATATATTGACAAATATATGGTATTATAATATAATTACCCTATAATAAGAGATTTTTATAGGAGGATCAGATAATGAAAAAGGCCTTCGCCTTTATAACAGTTTTTATTTTGACACTTTCATTAGCCGCCTGCGGCGGAGAAAAGCATGAATTGGCCGATATGACATCGATCAGTACAGACGGGAAAAGGGCTATTGTCTGGGAGGACAGGACCTATGAAATTTTCTGCGTAGTGTCTAAAAACGACCGTGGGGAACAAATAGGCTATGTTGACGGCGACACGGACGATAGAGTGAGTGAATACAAAGGTTATTCTTCTGAGGAATGGCTTGTAAATTGGCTCCCCACGGACGGAGGAGCTATGCTGCTTAAAGAGCAAAATGTAGTCGATATTCCTGACGGCTTGGAAGCGGAATATTGATAAAGTAAAAGGTACTGTTTTGAAAACTATAGGAATTCAATGTGCGGAGATTTTCAAATGAAAACGATTTTGCAGGTAAGCTTAAACACGGGTGCTATATTTGGAATGTCGATCTTGGCAGCCGGGCTTTTTGCCATATACGGAGAAAAAACGATGCTGATAAATTTATTAATACTCGCCGGAATTCCTGTTATCAGCGCGGCGTCGATAGTTTCAGGGGTTCTTATAGGGAAAAGTCCGGGAAGAGCAATTTTATCCGCTTCGATAATCTTTGTAATCGCCGCCGTAGTATGGGGTTTCATCGCAACAGAGTATTCAGCTTACATATGGCGGTGAGAAAGTCCCGAAAAACCTATTATATATAAAAGTGGGAACCCGGCGGGTTCCCACAATTTTTTGATTTACATTTCAAACAGCTGATTGCTGCCCTTATACTCCTGAGTTATTGTGCCGTCGCTATTCACAGTGAGATAAAGGCCGCTGCCCTTATTTTTGATACGGAAGGTATTGCCCTGCTCCTTCTCGATGTAGAAGAGCTGATTGTCGCCACCCGAATACGAGTACATTATGACCTGAGCGCCCGGATCGGTGCTGAAGTCAAGAATATCAAAGGAAAGACCGGTTTCGAGGTCTATGATCTTATAGCAGCCTTCTACCTCAGCTTCGCTTATTCTCCATGTGCTGCCGGTCACTGCGGCAACAACGCCTGTGAGAGAATCCTCATCAGCGGGAGCTACAGTCTTAAGAGACAGGCCGTTCACAGAGAGCAGACCCTTGCGCACATCGGCTTCGCCCACCTCAACAAAGGTCCAGCCGTGGGGCTCTACCTGCTGCCCTGTGGCTCCGCCGAAGGGGGCAACATAGAGCTGATAGCGTGGTGCAAAGAGATTAAGAGTTCCGTCTTCATTGGGATATACGGCGTATCTCTCATCTATCGCCCATGTGCCGCCGTACTGAGCTATGCTCTTGCCGCTGAGGGCACTGTCGTCAAGCTGAAGGGGCTTGCCGCTGTTTACGTTTATTATCTTGATCTGGTTATCATACTTCTCAATGCGGAAGTGCTGACCGCCGGCGGCGGTGTAGCGCTCGAGCTTAAGAGCAACATCATTATCGGTGGAGTTATTGGGCACGGTCAGAACTCGGTCTGTGGCAAGATCAACGATCTTGTAGACCTTGGTCTCGTCAAGCATGGAGTTATCACTGTCGCTGCCGGCAGAGCGGGCCTCGGCGGTGAGCTCCTGAATATAGTTCTCAAATTCCGCATAGTCTTTGAAGTACTCGTTGTCGGCTCTGTACAAGAGACCCTTGAATACCTTAAGACGGTTGGGATAAACCTTTTCGATCTCATCAAAGGTATCCTTACCGAGATTCGTCCAGTAAAGGCGGCTGAACTCCGCAAGATCCTCGGTCTCGTTGCTGGAACCGTAGGAGGAAATGGGGGTCGCGTCAAGACGCTCAGCCAAAGACCACACGTCGGGATCCTTAAGCATATTCTGCTCAAGCACATGACCAAGCTCATGAGACAGAGTCTGAGAGATCTGCTGACGGGTGGGTTCCCATGTAAGTCTTATCCAGATAGAGTCTCCGCCGCCGTTATAGCTGTTAGCGGTGTCGCCCTTCTTCCAGTAGAGGTTATGCATATGCTGACGAAGCGCATAGGGGAATACGCCGATAGCCTCGATGGATTTGGTTATCATCTCAGCCTCGGGATCTTCTTCGTTAGTGGCGAACTGGAACTTGTGCACCTGACCGGGCACGTCGCCTTCCATTTCAATCTGGAACACCCAAGCGGTAACGCGGCTGCCGCGCCATATGTCAAAGTTCTCAACCTGCTCCTTGCTCACGATCTTATAGGGAGCCACGGTCTCGTTCACCACATTGCCTACTACCTGACCGGAAGCTGTATAGGTAAGTGCGGTTGTGAGAGTGCGCTTCTGCTCGATAGGCGTGAGATTGAAATAATCACTGCTCGCGAGCAGGGTCTCGGCGCTGTTGTATACGTCGCGGCTCAGATCAAGACCGCTGAAGAAGTAGCTGTCAAAGGCGCGCTTAAGGTCATCGGAGAGCAGCTTGTAGCCCTCAGAGTCTTTAGCCTCATTCATGAGTGAATCGCCGACTGTGGTGATAGCCCACTTGGCAGCGTCGGAAGTCTTGTTGGTTGTCTGAATTACCTTACCGTCCTGCTCGGCCAGATACATATCGTCGGCATGAGAAGGCTTAATGGTGTAGTAGCCCTCGCCGTCGGGTTCAAAGGTCATCTTCTGCTGGGCGTTGCTGCTGTAGGTATACTGAATTAGCTGCACGCCCTCTTCTTTTTTCGCGTCGGGAACGTCAAGGCTGCGGCCGCTGGCCTTATTAGCCGCATATACCCTGCCGTTGTCAAGAGGGGCAAAGCGCCAGATCTGGTCGGCATAGGGCTGCCCGGCCGGATCAAGAACAAGCTCCTCGGTAACTATCAGGTCAAGGTTATTCATGCCGTTGTTTTCAACAGCTATAACACGGCCTGTGGCCTTATTGCTTATTACGTTGTAGGTATTCTGGAACGGATCAGCCACCTCAACCGAGGCGATCTGCGTCACGTCTGCGGCCATGACTGCGGGAACTGCCGTCATGACCATTGCCCCCGCCACAAGAGCGGAGACGAAAGTTCTGAACACTTTCTTCATTTAACATTCACTCCTTATTTTTTTGTGTTTTTATTATATCACTATATATTGTGCTTGTCAACACAAATTTCCTCATGTGAGACAAATTTCGTTGTGAAGTTTTACAAAAACTCCCCTTTTATATCTTGACAGTTTTGTGGAAAAATTGTATAATGATTGTAACAATAATTTAATGTTAGGAGGAAAATTCCATGAGAAAGAAACGGTTTCTCGCACTTCTTGCGGCATTGGCAATGATTTTTAGTATACTACCGGGTGTCAGCTTTGCCGCGGAAGGGGAATCTACGAATCTTCTTGAAAGCTACATTTCGACGACCGTATCCACAGGCACATACGCCATGGACGGCTTCACAAATCGTCCATATGCTGTAAGCTGGAGCAATGCCGATGGCTACCGTATGGGTGTTGTGGCTTTTTCAGCTGAAGGACTTAATGCTTCTACCGAAAGGGCAACTCTTAAGTTAAAGGTTTCCCGTACGCAGAATGTGAATGAGAGCGGCAGCACATCCTATGTATCCGTTTACGCTATGGATCCGGCGAAGGTTGATAACACTAACAACGCTAAACCGGACGCTCCCTCTGCTGCGACAAAGGTCGGCACCATTTCCATGGCGGGTCTGCCGACGCAGAATTCCACTATAACTGCCAATAATGATGTCAGCGGTGAAATAGATCTGAAAAAGTATTTTGAGCTTTATCCCAACGCTGAGACAATCGCCTTGCTGCTGACTAACCGCGACGACATTGCTGACTGTAATTCCCGCGGTCTTGTGGGCTTCTACGGCAAAGGCGACTCCGGGAACGAACCCCAGCTCATTCCGACTTTGTCTACCAGTGTCACGGTTGATCTGACCGTCGGCGGCGAGGTGTTTGCCTCCAGTGAGGTCAATGACCTTGTGACAGGCCAAAGCTTCACCCCCGACAGCTCTGTTGCTCCGGTTTATCTCATAAGCGGAGATAAGATATACACGAGGGGCGCGGTTCCCACAGTCAGTGTAACTGTTGACGCAGTTGTTCAGGTCCCCTATACTGAAGAGGAGCTGAATTTCTCCGCCTCAGTGATCGAGGGCGACGAGCCCATGCTTCCTTCCGCCTTCGGTATTGCAAAGGATAAGAAGCTTTCCTCTGTACAGGCTGAGTGGAGCAATGTCGGCGGGAGCTGCACAGCCGCGATTCCCGGATACAGCGGGGCTCCTTTAACGGCTGAAATTGAGGTGCTTTCCTGCGACCACAATATAGAAACCTTTTATACCGCCGGCAACTCCGACGGCGCACAGTTCGCGAATGGCAACAAGCTCGGCTATGTGTACGGCGGCGGAAACGTTATATTTGACCTCACGTTCACCGTTACAGAGGGCACCAACAAGCTCTTCTCTTACGGCAACGATACCACTGCGGCCTTTGGCGATACCGGCCCAATCATGCGCTATGCAAATAATGGTTATTTCGAGTATTATGACGGCAGCTGGAAGTCAAGCCCGGTTCCCTGCGTAACCGGCAAGACCTACCGTCTGCGCACTCTTGCAGATGTGACTAATAAAACATATCAGATGTTCGTGACCGACGAAAACGGCGTGACGACTGAGATCACAAACGGCCCGGCAGCCTTCAGAAACAATAGTCTCGATCATCTCACCAAGATGTACCATCACGGTGCGGGCTACACAGCCGGCGAGGGCAGCGACGACATGATAAGCCACCGCGCCCATTGGTCAGACGGCTGGACAGAAATCACAGTCAATCACACTGCAAATGGCGGGCCTATTCTTGATCAGGTTATAACAAAGGCCACAACCGGCAAAACCTTCACCTATACTGACGTGCAGAAGGTTGTTGTTAAAGATGGCAAGACATACACCCTGCCAAATCTCAATACCGTTCCCACGCTTGAAAATGTTGACAAAGATCATAACGTCCTCGACGTTGAGTATATTGAAGCTATTGTTAAGCCGCAGATCCCCGCGATCAGCACGGTTGTAGGCCAGGCCCCGGTCATGCCTTCCAGGATAGATGTTAAGTTCGGAGAGGATCAGTCAATGACTTACGGCGTCACCTGGGACATCTCTGAGGTCGATGTGAATTCAGCCGGAGACTACACTGCCAACGGACACATCACCGACCTCAATTACGACATAAAGGCGCCGGTTCACGTGAAGGCCCTTATTCCTGACGATCATGCGGAGCTCGATAAGGTTTCCATTGCCACGAACAACGGTGGCTGGAACTGGTACGTTGAGCCCAGCGGCACACACATTCAGCCCGGCGACGAGCTTGCTAAGCGCTATCAGGGCGAGACTGAGGACATAAACGGCAAACCCGTGATATACACAAGCAATGGCGGATATAAATTCCGGCACGACCGCACATACATGGGCTGGGTAGAGGACGACGGCGACATCGTTGTTGCTCAGTATGACCACGAGACCGATGAATACAAGCGCGTGGTCATCCACGAAAAGCTTGAGAGTGACGACCATAACAACCCCGCAGTGGTAGTTCTGCCTGACGGTCGTATTATGGCTGTATACTCAATGCACACCAACGAGCCATACATGTACTTCCGCGTCACCAAAAATCCGGAGGATATATCTGAGTGGAACGCAGAGCAGTTCTATCACGGCACCGGTGCCAACGCCACCTACCCCACCGTGTTTATGGTTCATGACGACGAAGGAACAGAAGGCAACGATGTTATATATATCGGCTGGCGCGGCGTTAACTGGATGCCCACCTTCGCCAAATTTGACATGCCCGATGAAAACGGTGAATTCCCCATAAAGAGCAATGGCGATGGAATACAGCCGCGCATGGAGCAGACCCAGTTTGTAAACACCACCTTCGGCTACAGCAGCTGGAACAACTACGCTGACGCTCCAAACGCCTACACCGACGGCGGCGCTACTGACAACGGCCGCAGACCCTATACCAAGTACGACTATGACTTTGACCGCAATCTGATCTACATCACCTTTACAGCCAGCCACCCTGACAATGATATCAGAAATCATATATTCTATATCTATCTGAATGTTGACGACCAGGGACTTTACACCGCAAAGGACAACTACCTTCAGCCTCTGCCTAAGGAAAACGCATCTGAATATAAGGATCAGGGCGCGAAGGGCACCAGCGGACAGTGGGGCGTTGTTACGGCCAAGCTTGTGGACGATTATCCTGAGCTTGTTGTATTCAATGCCAGCGAGCAGACAGGCGAGGCCTTCAGCCCCAAGAACGCTAAGGCCGAGCGCCGCGGCTGGACCTGGGATATCATCCACAATGAAAAGGGCGAGCCCTGCGTGGTTTACGTTGACATCACCGCCACTCCCCCGGGAGAGAACGGGGCGCTTCCCGATTGGTACCTCGCAAATCAAAACGATTCCACACGCCGCTACCACTATTACTGGTACGCCCGTTGGGACAGCGAGGCTCAGCAGTGGGTCAAGACCTTCCTGACCTACGGCGGAAAGTGGTTCCACCAGAATGCCACACAGGAGCGCTGCTACAGCGGCGGTCTGACCTTTGACCATAACTATCCCGGCAATGTTATCTATCTTTCCATCCCCACCGAGGGCAAGTACGGCAACGTGCACGAGATATACCGTTGGGAGAGCGACGACGACGGTGCCACCTGGACCAAGCGCCAGGCTATCACTCAGGACTCCCCCACTCCCAACGCGAGACCTAACGCTATCTACAACTACAAGATGGACAATGACGGCAGCAACGCAGGTCCCAGACTCCTTTGGATCAGCGGCGAGTATCGCTACTGGATGAACTATGAGTATAAGACCGGTGTTAAGACCGATTTCCCCGGAATGATCACTCAGGACGACCCGGAGATGTTCGCCGACGCATCCTTGACCATTGGCGGCGAGGAGGCAACTAATCTCCCCGTGGGAGAAGCCACTGTACACGCCAAGTTCAATATCACAAATATTTCTATCGGCGACGGCAAGGCCCTTCTCGCTCTGGCCCATTACGGCAGCAACGGTCAGCTCAAGGGCATTGCCACCGGCGAAGGGATCGAGGAGATACCCGCCCGCAGCGTGCCGCAGACAAGCGTAGTGGGCGCCGACGTGGATAAAAACAGAGCTAACGGTCTTTCCGCCATGGGCGAGCCCGAGGTTATAGTTGAGTTTGACTATGAGCCCGAGGGCGGCTTCGCCGAGGGTGACAGCATCAAGCTCTTCGCCTGGAATATGGGTATCCGGTATGCAATGATGCCAATCCTCTATCTCCCCTATGAGATATCCACCTCCGGCAACCGCTATCTGGTAAGAGAGGACTTCACTTACTACGGCGATGATAAGCTCGTGCTTGATATGAACGAAGACACTTTTGGCGGATGGCTCGCCAAGGGCTATAGCAGCAGCGGCGCTGTCGCTATGAACGACGGCTTCTATGCGGCTGTCACCAAGGCGCCCTTCGGCAATACGGGTCTCCATCTCTACCGCGTGAGCGGAGCCGGCAGCGGACAGGGAATCATGGTTTCCCACAAGCTGCCCGACACCGACGGCAAGGACTACACCCTCGAGTTCACTATGCGTCATATTGACGAGGAGCAGTGGAGAGGCACCGACAATCAGGGCTTTACACTGTCTCATGGTGTTCCTGAACACAAGGGCGACACAGCTCACCCCAGCGCATTCCAGTACCGCTTTAAGTCGATCGATGACGGTAAAAGTGAAAACGGGCGCGGAACCTATGGTATGGTTCGCAACACAACAAGCTTTGACGACGGCAGCGAAACCACCGTTATCAACGACAATATACCGCTTTCCAGAGATTTCAGTGACCCAGACCGGTATGAGCGCATAACCTACAGCAAGGGCGTAGGCTACTACGACAAGCAGGAAGGGGTTTATATCCACGATTACAACGACACTCTTTACACCGGCTCACTCTTCCGAATCAAGGTCAATGTCCACCCTGAAAGCCAGATAATAGACATGTCTGTATTTGACGGCTATCGCACAGCCTATTACTCTACGCCCTATAACACCGGTGCAGATTGGGAGGCCAATCCTATCGACACGATCACCTTCTCTATCGGAAGTGAAAAGAAGGGCGAGATCTACATAGATGACTTCCGGATGTACCTCAGTGAAGAGGGCAGCGCCATAAGAACAGTCTATGTAGACCCTCAGGGCACAGCTCCTCTGGTGCTCGGACGCGAGTGGACAATTCTCCCGATGGCCGACGGCTCCAACGTACTCTTTAACGCTGAAGGCAAGGCTATGGATGTTTCGGGTCAAAGCACGGCTGTAGGCGCGCCTGTTGACGTTTTTGCCTATAACGGAGGCGACAATCAGAGGTTCTATCTTGAGGCCACCGAGGGCGGCTACCTCATCCGCGGCAAGCAGAGCGGTATATACCTCAGCGTTGACGGAGATGATGGCAAGCTCGTGCTCGCCGCTAAGGAAAACGCTACCGTATTTACTATCACTGACACCGGCAACGACGCTTCTACGGCAGTTCTTGAGATAATTGAAATGATCGAAAACGGGACCTATATTCCCACTATGGAAGCTATATATGATGATATAGACGAAGAACCGGCAATAGATGCCGAACTCGAATTTATCGAGGAAGTATAAAATTCCACAAAGGAGCCTGCTTTCGCAGGCTCCTTTTGCACTTCTCAATTTTAGACCTCTATATAAAATTTTTTTAGATTTTTCTAAAAAAACTATTGACAAATCGGACTTTATGCGTTATAATACCAAATGTACCGCAAATGAGGCGGACAAACAGGTAGCAGCGTGGCGGCGTAGCTCAGTTGGCTAGAGCATTCGGTTCATACCCGGA
>JAFLUQ010000007.1 GCA_022508735.1 Oscillospiraceae bacterium
TCATTCACAAGCAATTTAATATTTTATTTTGTCTAAACTTTGGGGTTCACTTCATATAGACGGATTTCCCACGTTTAATCTCTTTTTTTGGAGCTTTGTAAATAACACAAACCGCTTTAAATCTATGCCCAAGGCCCTTGAACGATCTGAGCGATTTTTTTACGGCCCCTTGTTCTCTGCTTACCTCAGTGCCTGAATAAACGTGATCTCGGCAATGCTTATGCCTCGCTGGCCGACACAGGTCTCTTCAAAGGGAACATTCTCCTTAGAGCTGCTGTCCATATACTTACGGCTTATCTGCATAGGCTCATTGAAGTATATCTCATTGCCGTCATAGCCAACAGCGACCATTGTGTGCGGATATGAGGCGTAGCGCACCATAACTCCCTCAGGGTGAAGGTTAAGAGCCTCTTTAAGGGCTTCGATAGCCACAGACTCGTCTTTGTTCGCATTTTTGATCTTCGTGCCGCCGGAATTGGAATCACGGCCGCCGTAATAAGCGCTGTTTTCATCAAGAGCGGGAACAAAATCAACGCCGAAGGCCTTGACTATATCCCAGTGATAGCAGTAGGAACCGTCGCCGCTCTTTTTCTCGTTGACCGCGGCCACGTCCACAGGGGTAACTGCCCGGCCGGTAACATCAGAAATAAGCATAGCGTAGCTAACAGTCCAGCAGTAGCCGCTGCCATAGCCCGGAAGCTCCCAGTCAGACTGATTCTGAAAATAGAAGGTGTGGCCGGAGCCGCTTCTAAAATCGGCAAGAGGCGATGCGGCGGGAGTGTTATTGTATCTGTAGCCGCCTGCAGCTATAAGAATATTGCCTGTATCGCTGTCCCACTCAACCTTAGCGCCAAAAGCCTTTACTACATCACGCACAGGCACATAAGCCACATCGTCGATGATTCGCGGGGCCACTGCAAGTGCGATCTTCTCGAGATCTTCATCGTTGCCGCTCAGGCTTGTCTTGGTCATTATATCCCAGTCAGCCTCGAGCACCAAAGCGATTTTATCAGTGGTAAGCTTTACGCTCTGAGTGTTGCTTGACCACTTTACCGAGGCTCCGAAGGCCTTGGCAAGAGTACGCGCCTCCACGAGAGCCGTGCCGTCCACAACAATGGGGGCATTGTCAAAACGCAGCTGGCGGCCGTTATAAAGCACTTCGGCATCGAAGTCGTCGTAATCGGCGGCAAACGCAGCGCCGGGAAGCCAGAGAACGGTCAGCACGATAAATACCGTAAAAAGTGCTGACCAAGCTTTTTTGTGCATTTTGCATACCCCTCTCATCATTTTGTTTGAGTTTATGGGTAAATTATAACATATAAAATTCAATAATGCAAGTACTTTTTTAAAATTTCTGTAATATTTTTTTAATCAAAATTTATTATTACTTGACAAATTTCTTCCACATCAACATCTATTTACGCACGGTCGCCTCAAGTCTACATATAGGTGTTCCGATCTCGCTGAATCTCTGCTCATATTCCGTCATAATATTGCCGTCAGGCATCTCCTTATGCAGATCAAAGGTGATGTTTTTCAGCTCAAAGCCGTTTTCGGGAAAGGTTTCCAGCGAGAAATCAAACAACCCGCGGTTGTCAGTCTTGAAGTGTATTTCTCCGCCATCCTTAAGTATCCTTTTATACTGCTCCAAAAAGGCGCCGTGGGTAAGGCGGCGCTTGGCATAGCCGTTTTTAGGCCACGGATCGCTAAAATTAAGATATATCCTATCCACACTGCCCTCCGGCAGCTGCGGAGCTATCATAGCGAAGTCGCCGCGTATAAATTTGAGATTACTCAGCTCTGCCGCTTTAGCCTTCTCCATTGCCAGCACAATAACGTTGGAAACCTTCTCAACTGCCACGTAGCTTATTTCCGGGTGCAGGGCCGCGGTTTCCGTTATAAAGCGGCCTTTGCCGCAGCCTATCTCTATATGTAAGGGGCCGGGAAGCTCAGCGGCTCCCGCGGCGTCGGTCATAAACCCCGCACAGGCCTCAAGACGGCTTTCGAGGTTATTTCTCGCTCTCATTCGCATACTTTATTCCTCAATTCCTTCGGCAAAGGTGATCCGAACCCGATACGGTTTTGAATCTCATCTGCCTATACTATTTATCCATTCGACTATCTTAAACTTCACTTTCACAGGCAGTCTGCCGCCTTCGCCGGAGGTTATCAGCTCGTAGTCCTCAGGCGAAAGCATAGCTTTAAGCTCTTCTGCCGCAGCCTCGCTGTCAACACTGCCGCGAACGTAGCATAGCGGCGGAAACAGCACGCACCACCAGTTCTGCCCTGCGCCGTCTCCCAAGGTTATTCTCACCGCGTCATATTCACCGGCCGGATATGTCAGGCGGCCATAGCTCTTGGTGGGAAAATCAAATCGGCCGTATTCTACGTTAACGCTTTGATCATAACCGCTTTCACGTACCTCCTCCTCGGCTATGCGCCTGTACTCATCAAGCATCGAAGGTATGTCCTCCTTCGATAGTTCTGACGAAGTAGAGCTGAGAAGGCGGTCGCGCACACGAAGCTTCAGTGCCTGATCCTCCTCGCTGTCGCTGTTAGCTATTATATGCAGACGAACAATGTCGCGGCTCAGGCGGTCGCTTGTCTCAGAGGCATAGCTCAGTGCGCACATAAATGCGCAAACCAATGAAAGCGCGGCAAATACGATTTTTTTCATAAGTCAATACTTCCTTCCTTATTTAGATAAAGGTAGTGTTGACACTATTATTTTGAATTATACCGGTTTACACAAATACACCGTTTTATACTTACCCCAAAGCTCGCGTTTGGCATTTGCAGCCTTGCTGTAGTCTGTAAATATGCCGAAAACGGTAGGGCCGCTGCCGCTCATCTGAGTCATGGCGGCGCCGAGCTCTGTGAGGCTGTGCTTCACGTCGGCCAGCACCGGATAGTCGCTTATGCTGACCTCCTCCAACACATTTGCCATGCCGCCGAATATAGTTTCCAGACTGTGATCCTTAAGGCCGCTGATAACGCGCTCTGTGTCCGGGCGACGATAACCGCTGTGGCTGTCGATCTTCTCATAGACAGCCTTGGTGCTTATGGAAAAAGCGGGCTTAACAAGCAAAATATGGCAAAATGGCATTCTCGGCAGCGGAGACAGCTTCTCACCTATCCCCTCAGCCAGACGGGTGCCGCCCAAAAGGCAGTATGGCACGTCCGCTCCGAGCTTTGCTCCCATAGTGCACAGCCTTCGCATGGACAGCCCCGCATCGTAGAGCCGGTTCATTGCTTTGAGCACCACAGCGCAGTTGCTGCTGCCCCCGGCGAGACCTGCCCCAACGGGGATATGCTTGTCCAGTTTTATATTGACGCCGCCGGCAATTCCGGTTTCATCATAAAAGAGCTTTGCCGCCCGATAGGCAAGATTGTCGTTTCCAACCGGAAGAAACGGGAGATTTGTCTCCACTGATATTTTTCCGATATTTTCCTCGCCCTTCAGCAGCTCTACGGTCACAAGGTCATAGAGCGAGACCGTCTGCATCACCATCTTTATATCGTGATAACCGTCATCTCGCCTGCCGAGCACGTCAAGAGTCAGGTTAATTTTTGCAAAGGACTTGAATGTAGCCTGTGAAGCCATATGCTCCCTCCTGTCAATCATTTTGTATAAGTATCCAATATATAAAATGATTATACCATAACCTGTCAGAAAAAGCAATATTAAAAATTTATATTGCAACATAACATAAGATATGCTATAATATAATAAATGTTTGAAAGAAAGGCGGCGTTAAGGTGTTCAAGGAACGGGTCAAAACCTCGGTCATAGTATTGTTGTTAATTAATTTAATATTCATGACCTGCAGGCTTTGGTTCTCTGACGGGCTGTGGCAGGAAAACCTGCTTGAAATGGCAATGAATCTGCCGGTTCTGAGGGATATGCGCGGCGACAGCTACTCTATCCCCCGTGAGCGCCTGAGCGAGCCTCAGAAGATACTGATAAACGACGGCGCACTGTGGATAGCCTATTATAATACAGATGCCGTTTTCGCCCCCATTATGGCCCGCACCCGCCAGATACTTGAAGGCTTTCTCAGGGGAGAAACCGAGGAGCGGCGGGAGATAACTATTGAGGAGTGGCAGCGGGCGCTTGGCAGCGTAAGTATATATGTGGAATATCCCATAACCTATACCATCGACACTCTGTGTGCGGCAATGGGCATTGACAGCTCTGACGCTCCGCACGACGTGTCAGAGCTGTGCGACTTTGTGATTGTACCGTCTGACGGCGACAGTGAGGTGTACATGATCCTGCGGGATGCTGCTGAGGACAGGGCCTTTATCTATCGCTATGCGGCTGACAGCTATAATTTATCCCGGGAGGACCTCAGCATATACACCGAAAATAACAGCGGCTACTATGAGCCTGCCTTCAGCACCGGCGTAGAGCCTGAGGGCGTGGAGCTTGACGCAATGGTTCTCTTTTCTGACAGCCGCCCTGAGCTATCTGTGCTTATTCCTAACAGCCCTCTGGGCAGCCAGGAAAACCGCCTTAGCGTAACTGAGGCATTCATTAATAATATAAACACCGCCGGAAGCCGTGACAACAGCGATGGTGTCATCACCTATGTGGAAAACTACAGCGAGATACGCATTTATCCTGATGGTCTTTTTGAATACAAGGCCGTCAGCGACGACAAGGGCATTGAGATAGCCGACCGCTATGCTTCGGACTATGAAATAGTAAACGCGGCCATACGTTTTACTGAAAATTTGTGGGACCGCGTCAGTCACGAACCGCTGTCCATGCTGGTGACAAGTGACCTTACGGGCAGCGAGTCACGTCGGATGCGCATAACGATGGACTACTACTTTGATGGCCGCCCGGTGGCGGTCAGTCTGCCGGCCTCAGGCAGGGCAGAGCAGCTGAATCATGGCCTTGAGATCGATATTGAGGATGGCAGAATAGTCTCATACCGCCAGCTTTTCCGCCAGTATGAGCCCAGAAGCGGAGAGCGCCTTGGAGCAGAGTTTGTAGGGGCTCTTGATTACTTCGTAAATAACTTTTCATACCGCAGCGGAACCGTTATTGACGACATTTATATTGGCTATATTGACCGGGGCGGCGCCGGAGTGATGAGTGCCTGCTGGCTGGCCAGAATAAAAGGCGACGATGTGACCTACGCCTATGAGACCAGAGGGGAGGACGCAACGTGATAACTCACGTTACTGCCTCCGGCGGATTTTATGCGCGTGCGATTTTTTCGGCTATGCCGAAAACACACATGCGCAAGCAAAGTAATCTCTTACCATTCCTTGCTGCGCGGGTTAGAGATATTATTCATTTACAGTATTTGTGCTGACGCGCAGCGGCGGAATGGAGATTACTATGAAATGGTCCTCGGTAAAAAATATCCTTCTCGGGATGCTTATCGTGATGAACGTGTTCGTCATCTGCGCGCTGCTGGTTCAGCGCCTCAGCACCGAGAATATACCCCCGGTGGTGATCTCTGCGGCGACTGATACCCTTGAGCGCGGCGGTATAATCTGCGACGGCTCCTTGCTCCCTGACAAGTATATCACCGCCCAGCTGCCGGGCGTAAGCTTTTTCACGCCCACTGAGCTTTCAAGAATGTTTTTCGGTTCACAGCTCGCCTTTCAGCCTAGCGGCACAGCGCTTATCGCCCGACGCGGAGACGCGGAGCTTATTGTTGACGGAGAAACCTTCACTTATAATAGCGGAAAGGCCGGCGCTGATGCCAACGAAAAACAGCTCCGCCGGGCGCTCAGACAGCTTGGCCTCAGCCTCAGAGGCGCGCAGTATTCCGAAAAATACAACATATTCTGCTGTTATTACGACGGTCATCCGCTGTTTGGCATGTATATCCGCGCGCAGCTAAGCAGCGACGGAGAGATAAGCTCTCTCGAGGCCTGCTGGCCCGAGCTTTCGCCTGCAGGCAGCGTTGAGACCGGCGTAAATATAATCAGCCATCTACCTGATATCAGTGAAGCCTTTCCCGGAGGCGGCACAGTCAGCCGTGTCCGGTTAGGCTATTCCCTTTCCCGCCGCAGAGGCACAGATGTATATGAGCTGCAGCCCGCCTGGCGTGTAACCCTTGAGGACGGACGAAGCAGAATATTCAAATAAAAAGCATAAGAGACACACATAGGTATGCCGAACGGTGATTTTTATTCGTGTTTTAATGGCTAAAAAAAGGGAAACTCCGCCACATCGGCGGAGTTTATTGCATTAATGCACTATAAAGCGTGGTTTTAGCCCATAAGCGATCTGCGTGACCTTTTACTGCCCCATTTCTTAATTTCAATTTTCACAGCTTCTCATGGCGAGAATGGTGCGTGAAATGAGGTCGTCAAGCTCCCAGCCCAGCATTTCAGCCCCGCGCTCAATAACCGCCCGGGAGCAGCCGGCGGCAAAATTCGCGGTTTTATACTTTTTCTTCACGGATTTCAGTTCAAGATCCATAACGCTCTTTGATGGGCGCATAATTGCCACAGCGCCTATAAGACCTGTGAGCTCGTCCACGGCGTAAAGCACCTTTTCCATTTCATGCTCCGGCACAATATCAACGGTCAGCTCGTAGCCGTGGCTGGCTGTTGCGTGAATAAGCCGTTCATCCAGCTCAAGGCCGCGCATTATCTCCTGCTCTTTTATGCAGTGCTGCTCGGGATACTGCTCAAAGTCCAGATCGTGCAGGAGGCCGACGGTTCCCCAAAAGTCCTCCTCGTCACCGTATCCAAGCTCGCGGGCAAAATACCGCATCACGCCCTCGACCGTAAGAGCGTGCTTAAGATGGAACTGTTCCTTGTTATACTCATTCAAAAGCTCCCAGGCTTCATCTCTGGTTATAGTTTTACCCATTATTCATACTTCCTTTCTGTTTATAGGGTTATTATACCACAGATTTGCAGCTACGGCTATACCCATTTTCACTTTTATGGCAGCCTTAGCATCACAGCTATATAAACCTTCGGTTTATAGGGTTATTATACCACAGATTTGCAGCTATGTCTACATATTGACAGTTTTTTTATTCAGTGATATAATAGATTTAATTTGAAAAAAGGAGGGATAACCGATGAAATGGCTCGCCTCATACTTTAAGCCATACCGTGCAAGGATAGTGCTTGAGCTTATCATAAAAACCATTGCCACATTGATGGACCTGTGCATACCGTGGATACTGGGCCATATCATTGACGTTGTTATTCCCTCCAAGAGCGGGCCGTTCATCGCCATATGGGGCTTGCTCATGATAGTCTGCTCGGTAGTCTGCGTGGCAGGTAACATATCTGCCAATAGGCTGGCGGCAGGGATAGCGCGCGATACGACCAGGAGCATCCGTCACGACCTGTTCGCTAAAACAATGTCACTTTCATCTGAAATGACCGATGCCTTTACAGCCTCATCGCTGGTTTCAAGAATCACAAATGACACCTATAACATCAATAACATGACCGGGCGGCTGCTTCGGCTCGGCATACGTGCGCCGATTCTGCTGCTTGGCGGCATGATCATAACCCTGTCAATGGATGTGCCTTTAGCGCTGGTTTGGATAGCGGTGCTGCCGCTTGCCATCGGAATTTTTGTTCTTGTATCGATGCGCGGCATACCTCTGTTCACTCAGCTTCAGCATTCTGTTGACGAAATGGTTCAGGTTATACGCGAAAATATATCCGGCGTTAGAGTAATAAAGGCACTGTCAAAAACCGAGTACGAAAAAGAGCGCTTCTCACGGATAAACAACCGGGTCTCGGCAGACGAGGAAAAGGCCAACGTGTCAATGGGGCTGACCAATCCTGCTATAAATATGCTTCTCAACATAGCGCTCTCCATAGTCATATTTGTCGGCGCCTACAGAGTGGACAGCGGCCGCACCGGCGTTGGCACAATAGTGGCGTTTGCATCATATTTCACTGTTATACTGAATGCGATCATGGGTATAACAAGAATATTCGTCACTATTTCCAGGGCGGCGGCCTCGTCAAAAAGAATAGGAGAGGTGCTGCTCTCTGAAAACGGTCTTAAGCGGCAAAGCACCGAAGGCACAGACGGCTCTTTCATCAGGTTCAGCAACGTGAGCTTTTCATACAACAAGAACAAAAATAACCTGACCGGCATAAGCTTCAGCCTTGATAAGGGTAAATCGCTGGGTATTATCGGCGCTACAGGTTCAGGCAAGACCACGCTCATAAACCTGCTCATGCGCTTTTATGACGCGGACGACGGCCAAATCTTCATAGACGGAAGAGACATCAGATCTTATGAAAATAATGAACTCAGAAAGAAATTCGGCGTCGTCTTTCAAAACGACATTCTCTTTGCCGACAGCGTGAGAAACAACGTTGATTTTGGCCGTGCTCTGCCGGAAGAGGACATTATCAAGGCTCTGAAATGCGCTCAGGCCTATGACTTTGTGAATCAGCTTGAAGCCGGGATAGACACTGTTCTCAATCCCAAGGGCAACGACCTTTCAGGCGGGCAGAAGCAGCGGCTGCTGATAGCGCGGGCTCTTGCGGCCGGGCCGGAAATACTGGTGCTCGACGATTCCTCATCGGCTTTGGATTATAAAACCGACGCCGCCCTGCGCGAAGCTCTGCGTGCCGAATATTCCGACTCAACAGTCATAATAATCGCCCAGCGCATAAGCTCAGTCAAAGACCTCGATAGCATCATTTTCATCGACAACGGCAAAATCGATGGCATGGGCCGCCACGAGACCCTGATGGAAAGCTGCCAAATTTACCGCGAGACGGCTGAATTACAGATGGGGGCATAAGAACTCGCTTTAAAACAGGGCTTTTAGCCCTTGAACGATCTGCGCGATTTTTTACGGCCCCAAATAAAGGAGGGCGGCAAATGCCTCTAAGCGACAAAACCGAAAAGCCAAAGGATATAAAATACGTATTAAAGCGGCTGTGGGGCTATCTCATGGAGTATAAGCTGTGGCTCTTGGCCGCCCTGCTTCTGACCGGAGCCGGAAATATTTTCTCACTCATAGGGCCGAGCCTGTCGGGCGCCGCTGTCGATGCTATACGCCCCGGCGGCGGCACTGACTTCCGTGCGGTGGGAAAATACGTTATCCTAATGATAATACTATATATACTCTCGTCGGTGTTCTCATACCTATTGTCGGTGCTGATGATACATATAGGCCGAAAAATAACCTTCGCCATGAGGCGCGACGCCTTCAACGCCCTGGCCTCGCTGCCTGTCAGTTACTTTGACCGGAGCTACGCCGGCAACATCATCAGCAAGCTCTCTTACGATATAGATACGGTAAACACCTCTCTTTCTTCAGATCTGGTGCAGATATTTGCCAGCGCCATAACCATTGTTGGTGCCTTTGTAATGATGATAAATATCTCCCCTATTTTGGTGACGATATTTATCGTTACGATACCGCTGTCGGTCATGGTGACGAGCTATATCGCAAAAAAGGTGCATCCGCTGTTTAAGAAGCGCAGCGCAGCGCTGGGCGAGCTGAACGGCTACGCCGAAGAAATGATCACCGGGCAAAAAACCATTCGCGCCTACTCAAGTGAGGCCGAGATAATCCGCCGCTTTGACGAGAAGAACGAAGAGGCCTGCCGCTGCTTCTATAACGCGGAATACTACGGCAGTATGTCGGGCCCGTCAATGAACTTTGTAAACAATCTTTCTCTTTCCCTCGTGAGCATTTTCGGTGCGGTAATGTATTTATTTGGCAATATAAGCATAGGAAAGATCTCGTCCTTTGTGCTGTATTCCCGGAAATTTGCCGGGCCGATAAACGAATTCGCAAATATCATAAACGAGCTGCAATCCTCCTGTGCCGCGGCGGAGAGGGTATTCAGGCTGATAGACGAGGAAAGTGAAGCCGCCCGTGACCGTGTCAGTGAGAGCGCTGAAATAAACCATACTGACGTCAGAGTGAAAAATGTCAGGTTCAGCTATGTAAAGGGCAGGCCCGTCATCCACGATTTGAGCCTCAGCGTTAAGGAAGGCGCACTTATAGCTATAACCGGCCCCACCGGAGCCGGAAAAACCACGCTGATAAATTTGCTCATGCGCTTTTATGACCCCGACAGCGGGAGCATTGAGATCGACGGCGTGAATATCAACTCGATCAGCCGCGATGAGCTGCGCAAGCTGTATGCCATGGTGCTGCAGGAAACATGGCTGTTCAACGGCACTGTGTTTGAGAACATAGCCTATGCGAGGCCCGGAGCCTCAATGGACGAAGTAGTTCAGGCCGCAAAGGCCGCAAGGATCCATGAATTTATTGAGCGGCTTCCGGATGGGTATAACACGGTTCTCAGCGAGAACGGCATAAATATTTCAAAGGGCCAGAAGCAGCTACTGACAATAGCCCGGGCCATGCTGCACAATGCGAGGATGCTCATCCTTGACGAGGCCACCTCCAATGTGGACACGCGCACCGAGAAACAGATCTCCACCGCCATGCGCGAGCTTATGAAAGACAAGACCTGCTTTGTTATTGCTCACCGGCTTTCAACAATACAAAATGCCGATGTCATTCTGGTCGTTAACGATGGCGACATAATTGAAATGGGCACTCATGACGAGCTTATGAGCAGGCAGGGTACGTATTTCAATATGTATATGTCGCAGTATAAATAAGAAGCTATGTGGCATGCCTCCAAAAGCGTTTGGCCTTTGGGGGCATTTTACTAATTTGTACATCGGAAAAATTTGTTATTTCTAACAAAAAATATCCATTATATTTGTTATTTAGAACATTGCGCAAAATTTGTCGATGTGTTAAAATATAAATAGAGGGACGAAATAATAATCATATATTAAAAAAACAAATTATGAAAGGGATGGAAATGAAAATGAAAGCAGTAATAGCTATCGACTCGCTCAAAGGCAGTTTGACATCAATGGAGGCGGGTGCGGCCATAGCCGAAGGAATACGGAAGGCTTACCCCGACGCGGAGACCGTGGTGCGGCCTCTTGCCGACGGCGGCGAGGGGACAGTTGACGCCCTTGTTGCCGGTATGGGGGGGAGATTTCAGGAGGTAACCGTGAGAGACCCCCTCGGAAGGCCTGTAAAGGCGAAATACGGCATAATAGAAAGCACAAAAACAGCAATAATGGAAATGTCGGCGGCAGCGGGGATCACTCTTGTTTCGGACAGTGAGCGAAATCCCCTTAACACCACCACCTACGGCGTTGGCGAAATGATCAAAGACGCTATTACGAGCGGCTGCCGTGAATTTATAATCGGTATCGGCGGCAGCGCCACAAACGACGGCGGCATCGGTATGCTTCAGGCACTTGGCTACGGTTTCCTTGATAAAGACGGCAATCAGGTTCCCTTTGGGGCAAAGGGGCTTAAAGAGCTCTGCTCTATCACAGATGCAAATGTCACTGCCGAGCTTAAGGAATGTCGTTTCCACATCGCCTGCGACGTGACAAATCCGCTGTGCGGCGCAAAGGGCTGCAGCGCGGTTTACGGCCCTCAGAAGGGCGCTACCGCCTCGATGATCTTAGACATGGACGGCTGGCTCGCGGATTACGCCGCGCTCACACAAAAAGTAAATCCGGCTGCCGATGCTGAGTATCCCGGCACAGGCGCCGCCGGAGGTATCGGTTTTGCGTTTCTTTCCTATACAAATGCGGCCCTCGTTCCGGGCATTGACCTGATACTTGGCGAGACCCGCCTTGAGGACTACATAAAGGACGCGGATGTGGTAATAACCGGCGAGGGTAGGCTCGATTTCCAAACAGCTATGGGCAAAGCCCCCTCCGGAGTGGCGAAGCTGGCCAAGAAATATGATATTCCTGTCATTGCCTTTGCCGGAAGCGTCACGAAGGACGCTATAGAGTGCAATCATAACGGCATAGACGCGTTCTTCCCCATACTCAGAAGGATATGCACCCTTGACGAGGCCATGGACGCGGCTAATGCAAAAGCGAATATGACCGACACAGTTGAACAGGTGTTCCGCATAATGAAGGCATGGAGGTAAAGCTATGACATCGTTCTCAACCATAGGCGCACTCATTGGCCTGGCGCTTGCTATATTTCTTATAATAAAGAAGGTTCAGCCCGCCTACAGCCTTATAATTGGCGCACTCATCGGCGGCATTATCGGCGGCGGCGGACTTGAAGGAACGGTTTCGACAATGGTCGCCGGTTCACAAAGCATGATCTCATCGGTTCTGCGCATTATGACCTCGGGTATTCTGGCCGGCATACTTATAAAAACAGGCTCTGCCGAAAAAATTTCAGAGGTGATAGTGGCAAAGCTCGGGCAGAAGCGCGCTCTTGCGGCAATATCGATCGCCACAATGATAATCTGCGCCGTTGGAGTATTTGTTGACATCTCAGTTATTACCGTGGCTCCCATTGCCCTTGCCATCGGCCAGAAGGCCGGCTATAACAAGGGCTCGGTGCTCATAGCCATGATCGGCGGCGGCAAGGCCGGAAACATAGTTTCACCTAACCCCAATACCATCGCGGTTTCAGAATCGTTCAATGTTGACCTCACATCACTCATGATGAAGAACATCGTGCCCGCGATTTTCGCCCTCGCGGTAACAATAGTTGTCGCAACACTCCTCTCGAAAAAGGCCGGCGCTGCCATAACCGATAGAGACATAGAAAAGAGCGAGAACAAAGACCTGCCTAATATATGGGCGGCTATATGCGGCCCGGCGGTTGTAATTGTCCTTCTCGCCTTAAGACCGCTGTTTAATATCGCGGTCGACCCGCTCATCGCTCTGCCCGCAGGCGGAATAATCTGCGCAATTGTGACCGGCCGGGCGAAGTCGCTTGTTGACTACTCAAGCTTTGGTCTCAGCAAGGTCATCGGAGTCAGTGTGCTTCTCATAGGCACAGGCACTATTGCCGGAATAATCAAGGCCTCTGCCCTGCAGACGGATATAATAAACCTGCTTAATATGTTCAGCCTGCCCGCGTTCATACTGGCTCCCGTTTCGGGCATACTTATGGCCGGTGCCACGGCCTCCACAACGGCCGGCGCTACTATCGCAGCCCAAACCTTCTCGGACCCGCTTATTTCAGCCGGAGTTCCGGCTGTCGCTGCCGGCGCCATGATACACGCCGGTGCCACAGTGGTTGACTCCCTTCCCCACGGCTCCTTCTTCCATGCTACGGGTGGCTCTGTAAACATGAGTATAGGCGAGCGCATGAAGCTTATTCCCTATGAAGCCTGCATAGGCCTCACAAGCACAATTGTTTCAATCATTGTTTACCTCATTGCGGGCTGATACTAAACTTATAAATACAAATAATGGGCCGGGCGGTATTCGTTCGGCCCATTATATAATGTCCGCAATAAAATATATTATTAATTTAAAAATAGGTATAGCCATAATTACAAATTTATGATATAATAACCCTATAAATCGAAGATTTATATAGTTGCTATATAAAACAAAATTTTACGCTAAACAAAAGATCATATATCAAGGAGAAGAAGCTCATGTCTAAACTCCGAAAACAATATGTCTTGCGGCTGATTTTTCGCTGCCTGATCTTTATTCTATGCACGCTGTTTTTTATATTCCGGCACGAAGAATTCAGGGTTCTGCACGGAATAAACTTTTTTAACGGATTTTCTGCCTTTCATCTGCTTTGGGTGATCTGGGTCATTGATATGATATATCAGCTTGTTCCTGTTAAAAACCAAATTCCGCTCGGCTCACAAAAGCTTTTCAGGCAGAGATTCAGGCCAATAACAGAGAAGATCAACTATGCCGCCCTGCGCCGGTATGTGATCGACACAACAAAATCGGCCTATAAGGTGCTTTTGATATGGGGGGCTTTGTTGGCCGTTATCGGTGCCTTATATTTCACCGGCATACTTAATTATTCCGCCCTGTTTTTATTCAGCGCGGCATTTTACGTATGCGATTTGATATGTGTGCTTATCTGGTGCCCTTTCAGGCTTATTCTGCAAAACCGCTGCTGCACTACCTGCCGGATATTTAACTGGGATCACCTTATGATGTTTACTCCGATGATATTTATAAAGGGTTTTTATTCAATTTCTCTGCTTGTCATGGCTTTCATAATATGGCTGATTTGGGAGCTGCACATAGCCTTGTATCCGGAAAGGTTTTGGGAACATTCTAACGGGGCGCTGCGCTGCAGCGAATGCACCGATAAGCTTTGCACTCAGTATTGCCAAAAGCTTCGCGGTTAAATATCAAATTATTAAATCATTGTTTTCAATGCAAAACCGACGGCTTTAGGCCGTCGGTTCAATTTGTTGGTATATATTTGTTCCGCTGTCATAAACAGCTCTGCACCGCACTGTGAAGCGAGTGCGCCCGCCATAGGTACAGGTGAATAGAGTCAAATCCCAAGGGCCGGATACCATCCGGTCGATTTCTGTGGGAGCAAGGACCTCTGTTTCAACAACGTTGTAAAGAAACCGGTTATCATCTATATCTATGAATAATATCTCGTCGCCCACCTGAAGCTTATTAAGGCTGCCGAAATGGGAACGATAGTTATGCCCGGCAATGACCATATCGTTGAGATATGCTGTGCCGGAATAACGGCAGGGTGCGATTTTTGAATTGGAGGTGCTCCATTCAGCCATGATAGGGAGCCTTAACCCAATTACGGGAATTTCCAAAATACCAATGTATTTGCTGCGATCAAGAGTCAGCGAAGGCATATCCATTTCCGGATGAACAACATATTCCGGAACCTCATCCAACGCTATTTCTGCGTCGGAAGCGTTCCCATCCAGAGTGACAGCCTCGATCTCAGAAAGCACCTGCTGTGCCGCGCCCTCGGCACGGCTTTCATCCCAAAAGTTATATGCCGTTAGCAAAGCCGCCGCGATCACAAGAAGCAGCCCAACCGCCATTAAAAGGTTTCCGCGGCGTTTAGCAAGCAGCTTCATTGTCGTTTTCATCAGCTTCGTCGCTCTTTCGACGAGTGCGGTATCCGGCGAAGAACAGTCCCGAACCCATAGTGTACATCACCGGAACCGGCCACCATAGCATACCTGTCTGAGGCAGCTTCGGAGTGGGTTCATCGGGCTCTTCGGGTTCTTCAAATAACTCAGGCGGTTTATTCGGATTATCCGGATTATTGGGGATATCCGGATTTCTGGGATCGCCGGGATTTCTCGGGTTATTTGGAATATTTGGTTCATTGGGATTATCGGGATTTCTCGGGTCGTTAGGTTGATTCGGATTGTCGGGATTTTTCGGGTCATTAGGTTTATTCGGATTGTCGGGTTCATCGGGATCCTTCGGATCCTTCGGCCTCGGATTGTCGGGTTCATCGGGATCCTTCGGGTCCTTAGGTCTTGGATCATCGGGATCATCGGGATCCCTCGGGTCCTTCGGCTTATCGGGTTCATCCGGCTCCTTCGGGTCCTTAGGTCTCGGATTATCGGGTTCATCAGGATCCTTCGGATCCTTGGGGTCCTTAGGATCGTCCGGTTCATCGGGATCCTTTGGGTCCTTCGGTTCGTCCGGCTCTTCGCCATCATAAGTGTTTTTCACTGTAAAGGTTGTTCCGTTTTGACTAACCGAAACGGTGTAGCCTTCAGGGATGTATTTTTCAACTACAAGCCAATCGTATTCTTCGTCAAGACCCGACCAGGTATGACGCCAGTTATTAGATTCATCAAGGGTAACCTCAGCATATACCGCTCCGCTTCTGAGCAGCTGAGCTACTATAGAATCCGGGCGTTCTTTCTCATTGCCCTTGTCTGCCCAAACCTTAATAGCAGTGCACTGCACCGTAGTGGGATTGGTGGGGCCGCCGCCGCCGCCGCCGATGCCGCCGCCGCTTGATTTGCGGGTGAACTTCGGCTCGGAGGTTACGTCATATTCCCACTTCTTGTCTCTGCCCAAGTTAGGCAGGCTGACAAGGAAAGACTGCGGTGTGTAAGTATAGCTGCCGGAGGTGTGCTTAGCGCCGATCACCAAATAGAGACCCGGGGTCTTATTGGTAAAGGTGAGCTCACCTTTCGAGCTGGTGCGGGCCTTATCAAGGGCTATGAGCTTATCGCGGGAGACATAGCTCGCCAGCGTTGAAGCGAGATCCGTCCAGCCCTCGTTATTCAATCCATCAAAGGATACCGAATAGCGTTTGAAGTCACCGGCGGAGGTGAAATCGCCGTATTGTGAAATATCGGCCACCCGGTAAAGACTGAACTGAACATTTGAAAAGTTAGTTATACCGTTATGGTAATGCAGGGTGAGAGACACAGACCGCGTAAGGTCGATTTTATCGACCGCTGCGACTGCACTTACCTGCAGAAGCGTTAGTGACATAGCTAACGCCAGAAGAATTATTAAAATTCTCTGTGATTTTTTTACCATCACAAAAAACTCCTCTCACATTTGGTTTTTCCGCCGCAAGCGGCGCGATATTATTATTATCAGCCAAATCACAGCCGCGATGCCTAAGCCTATGAGGATGGCCCGGATATACTGCTGCATCCAGGTGCTTTTCTTTTTCTGCTGTGTGGCTACAAGCTTTTCCGCCTCTTCATAGGGGATATGCGTGCCGCGCACAAGCAGCCGGTGGCTGTTAATGCCGTAGGGTGTGCAGGTTACAAGCGTAACGTAGTCTCCCTCTGGTTCGATTCTGATATATTCTGTCTCATGCGGCAGAACAATATTGATCTGATCGACCTGATAGGCGAGGGTGTCGCCCGCAACATGAAGATAGAACACGTCGCCAAGCTCAAGCTGATCGAGATTTGTGAACAGCTTCTTGCTGGGCAGGCCGCAGTGGGCCGAAAGCACGCAGTGAGTAGCCGCGCCGCCAATGGGAAGCGAGGTTCCCTGCAGGTGGCCAACGCCCTGTTGGAGTACGTCCTCTTTGGTGCCATGATAGATCATCAGCCTGTCGGTTATGCCCGGGATCTCTATGCTGCCCATTGTTCCCCTGCCGTCAAAATTCAGCAGATCACGGTAAGGCAGAGTATTGGGGTCAAGGTCGTTGCTGAAGGGGTCGCTCATGACTGAGGACTCAGCCGCAAGAAGTGCGTTGTAATTTCTGCACTCCTCAAGGTGTTCGGCGAGCGTGTCAACAGGAACCTCCCTGACTAATGAGGCATAGTAGTTCGAAAGCCTCTCCTGACCTTTTTCGTAGAGATAGTTGTTAAAAACCGGATAGCCCACAAGGCCAACTCCCACCAAGAGCACAAGCACGGCGAGAATCCTTATTGTCCATTGCCTCAAGGCCAAAACATCCTTTCATGGAAACACTGACGGACGAGTCCGTTGAGGGTAAGTATATGCTCTTACGATCATATACATAGAGATATATAACCGTATAAAATCATATATCTCTATGTATGCTCACTTACATAAGGGGTAACCCCGCAGGGGAAGCCCAAGGGCCGCCCCTGCGAAAATTACCTTTAAGTTTTGAGCTTAATTAAAGCTTAGGCCTCGTTTCTCTTCTTCTGAGAAACAAAGATGTAAGCAGCCGCGGCGATCATCAGAACGCCTAAAACGCCAAGCATCAGAACACCCATGCCGCCTGTCTCAGGATATTCATTATCCTTATAGTTGAGGAGCTTAAGCTTAAGGAGCCAGTTTGTCTCGTCATTACCATTGAGAACGCCTGTATCTATGCAGGTATTGTCATTACCGAATACCTTCTTAATAAGCTCAGCAAAGCTGGTTTTCTCAGGATCATGCTTACTGTTATTGTTGTGTTCATCATACAGCAATACATGATCTTCGTCTTCACCGATGTAAAGCTTAACCAGACCGGCGGGAATGTAGTTGTGAGCACTGTCAGATGTTACCTCTTCAAGGACGTAATATCCGGGAGCAAGGCCGGTAACCCGCAGGTGACCGTTTCCATCAACAGTGAGGATATCGCCAACTTGTGTATCTGCGCTATCAGCCTTGTCATATTTGCCGCCCACAAGAGGATTCTTTGTTACTGCCATAGGCGAAGGAACTTCTTCTTCTTCTTCTTCTTCTTCAGGATCTGCAACATCGGGCTCTGCGGCACCCTTGCTTATTCCTTCAACAAATTCAATTGCAGTTTTACCTGTAACGCTTTCAGGTACTTCAGTCGCCTTATACGGACCGTATAATCTGAACGTTACATTTGTGGGCACACCATCTTCAGCGGTGAAATCCTTTTCCAGATCGAAGCCGAAGCTCCATACGTCAGTATGCTTTTCATCTTCTTCGGTTGTCTCCTCGGTGAACTCGTTAAGATTGGGATTATTATGATACTTCTTTTCAACATCGTTGCCGTTCTTATGCAGCGCGTCGCTGGTAAGCTCGGCAGTGTAAGTGATCTCGATAGTTACACCGTCAGCAGGCTTCTTACCTGCCTTACCCAATTCAAGCTCTTCCCAAAGAGCATGAAGCGCATGAACATTAAAGTCAAGAACGAACTGCTGGCCGATTATAGTATCATCGTCATCGATTTCAATCTCACCATATGTACCATATGTGGACTTAGCCGCATTAAGAATTGTGTTGAGGTTTCTTGTGGGTGCCTCTGCATTCGGGTCATCAATATATGTAACAAGTGTTGTGCCATCCTTAGCCTTAAATGTTACCGTGAACGCATTCTTATTCAGAGTAGTACCACTAACAGCCGCATTGCCGCTCTTCTGGGTTACCAGCTGCTGATTTTCCATGGTATCGGTGATGCGGTAGATATAGTTCGCTTCAGAATCTTTATAGTCTGTCATATCCTGAATGGCAGCAGTGATCTTGTAGTCAAACAGCTCATGAGCACCGCCGGAAGCGCTGACATCATAATCACCATCAGTGCTCTTATCGCCCGCATGACGCTTTACTTCCTTCTTAACACTCTGCTCTTCGAGCTTCATGTCAATAGTTTCAGTTTTTCCTCTGGTGGTTCTGAGAACAGTTCTTACGTTGGCCACATTTTCAGGTGCTCTTTCAGTAACAACCAGCCAGTAGCCTTCATCAAGATTAGAAAGTGTAACACTGTTCTTTCCAGCTGTTTCAGGTCCAGCAACTTCCATACCAGACGGATTTGTTTCTGCATATGCCTCAAGCCACTCAGCTATGAGCTTTGCAGCGGATGCATTGGTAGCAGGAACCTGTGTGCCGGCCTGACCGGTAGAGGAATCTGCGTTACCGCTAAGAATAACAGACAGCAGAGATGCGCCGAAGGTCTTGTACTGAACACCTGCACTTGCATAATCCAGCTCAACGGCCTTGGATTTTACCTCTAAGTAATCTACGTTCTTTGTTTTGCCGGTGGGAGCTGAAGTAGAATATACCAGCTTTTTGTCAGCACCAAGTGTAAGATAGAAAAATTCTCCCTCTGTAGCCCCATCTTTACCTGCACGGGTATCTGCGAGACCGGTTCTTGCAGCATCAAAGAAAGCTGAGAAAGCCGCATGCTCACGGAAGTTTACGAGCTTTGAACTATCTGTCTCGCTTTCGCTGGCAACAAGCACCTGATAAGCTTTTACTACCATACCGGTGATGTCAACTTGCTTGCCATCCTTGGTCGGTGCATTCAGTGTAATGCTTGCTGTGCCATCCGCAAAAACAGAGATGCCGGGCAGCACTGTCATAGCGATGAGAACCGCTACCAACGCACAGAGCAACCGCTTGGTTGTGTTGATTTTCATTAAAATCATCCTTCCTTTAAATTATTTCTTTATTATATCTGCCGCCTCGCGTGTGCCGTCAGGCACACGGCACACACTCAGCCCACACAAATATACTTGATATAATTATATCACTAATTACTTTTTTGTCAAGTATTTTTTATAATTTTTGTACTAATTTTAGCAAATTTTTTTGCCTGAGACTATGTGCCGTTCAAATTAGTCAACAAGCATATGCTTTTTGCGAAGCACCAGCGACGCTGCGAGAAGCAAAACACCGAATATCACGGAGAGCGCAACGCCCTTGCCGCCTGTTGAGGGGAACTCAAAGGGCGGAATATTGCGGAACTGCCACTTATGGATAGTTTCAGTCGCAATTGTGCCTGAGACAACGAACCCTACTTCAATGTCGCCTGCCTCGCCCTCAATAGGATTACCGGCTTCGTCCGTCATGGAGGAGTTTACTTCGACGAGCTGATATTCATTTTTATCGGTCTCCTCAACGGTATATTTCGTGCCCTCGAGAATACCCGATATGGTTACTGTCTGATCAGCCTTCAGCTTGAAGCTGAGGCTCCATTCACCTGTGGCCTCATCCTTGACCCAGCTATACTCTTCCTCGGTCAAGCCGCTGATCTCTAATTCGTCAGGGTCAAGCTCCTTGCCTTCAGGCGCGGTCAGCTTTACGGTGAATCCGAATTCTTTATCGGGATCAGCGCGGTTGCCGGTGACAATCTTACCAACCTCAAGGCTGCCCTTTTTGGGTCGCAAGCTATTGGTAAATTCCCAGTGATGGGTCACATCCTTCTCAACCTCACCGCTGCCTATATCATTTCCAACAGTTCCGGCCGGAACGTTTTCGTAAATTCCGCTGCCCGGCTCTGTTTCCTCAGTGATAGTGCCGTCTATATTCGTTTTATGCGACTCGATGCCCTGAAGGGTATATTCTCCGGCTATTTGAGACTCTGTAACCGTATAGGTCACTCCCGCGGGAAGGTTAGAGATTTTGACCGTTTTACCATGCTTCAGGCTGAAGGTGCCGGTGTAGATCCCATCGTTATCCGGGTCTGACCAGTCTATACTTGTCACTTCTCCGGAAACAACAACCTTACTGATATCAAAGCCGGTTTCAATGGCACTCGCATCCAGCGTGACGGTGAACTCAAATTCCTCATCATTATAATCACTGTCATCTTCGTCTGCGCCTTCAACTGTCTTAGTGATTTCGATAGCGCCAAGATCCGGCGGCGCATTCTCGTATTCCCAGTGGTGGGTGATATCCTGCTCAACACTGCCGCTGCCTACACCTTTATTAGTGGTGCCGGCCTGAACAGGTTTATCAGAATCTTCCTCCGTGATCACTTCGCCGTCCTTATCCGTTTTATGCGACACAACGCCATGAAGGGTATACTTGTCACCTGTTATTGTCTCTTCGATCGTATACTCCGTCCCCACCGGAAGGCCTGAGATATTTACCTTCTCGTTATGCTTCAGCTTGAAGATGCCGGTGTAGGTTCCGTCTCCGTTATCAGTCCATCTTATAGCTGCTCCGGAAACAGTAACGTTATCGATATCAAAGTCCGTTTCAACAGCACTCATATCCAGCGTGACGGTGAAATCAAATTCACTTTCTGCGTCAACTGCTCCGGTTACGACCTTCTCGATCTCTATCGAGCCCTCCTTGGCATTGTTAAAGGTCCAGCTGTAGGTCTGAGCCTTATTCGCAACTATGCCGGAGGCTGTGTCGCTGCTCTGGTCATTAACCGTCACAGTATAACCCTTTGAATCAGTCTCCTTAATAGTATAGCTGGTTCCAACGGGGACCTTGCTGAGCTCGAACGTACCGTCGTGCGCAAGGCTGAATGTGGCGGTATAGGTTCTGTCGCCCTTATTAGTCCAGCCTGTGATGTTGCTGCCGGAGGCGGCCTGAACATCGTCAATACTGTAGCCCAAAGGCAGGGTCAGAGTTATTTCGAACGGGAAGCTCGCATCAGTTTTTACACCGCTTACGATCTTTTTGACCTTTATGGAGCCAAATTCTTTATCCTTATAGTTGGTAAAGGTCCAGCTGTAGGTCTGATCCTTCTCTGTAACTGTACCGGAGGCCACTTTGTTGTTAACGGTTCCATCTCCGGTGACATCCTTAAGCGTATAGCCCTTTGGGTCGGTCTCCGTGATCGTATAGGTCGCTCCAACGGGAATCTTGCTGAGCCTGAACGTATTACCGTGCGCAATGTCAACTGTGGCTGTATAGGATCCGTCGGCATTCTTAACCCAGCCTATGTCATCGACATCTTCAATGCTGTAGCCATAGGGCAGCTTCAGAGTGATGCTGAATCGGAAAGACTCGTCAGTCGGTATGCCGCTTTCATCTACGATCTTTGTGACACCTATCGCGCCGAAATCTTTCTCCTTATAGTTGGTAAAGGTCCATTTGTCAGTCTCATCCTTTTTCGAAATATCACCGGAAGCCACTTTGTTGCTGCTAATGGTTCCATCCCCGGCAACGCTCCTAAGTGTGTAGTCGCCCGTGGCAGTTTCCGTGATCGTATAGGTCGTTCCAACGGGAACATTGAGCTTGAACGTCTCACCGTCCGCAAGGTCAAATGTGTAAGTATAGGTGCCATCGGCATTCTCAACATAGCCTGTAATGCTCTTATTTTCGGCGTCCTTGACGTCTTTGATATCGAAGCCGATCGGCAGTTTAAAAGTGATGCTGAACGGGAACTTTGCGGTGGTTGGTATGCCGCTTTTATCTACGACCTTTGTAACCTCTATTACGCCTGACTCTTTTGGCGGCGCGTTATCAAATTCCCAGGCCCAACCGTCGGCCGCGTAATCAATAATCCCTTCAGCAGTATCGCCGCTGTAATCTTCACCATTGTGTTTAATACCCTCAAGCTCATATTTACCTTTGCCGGTTTCTTTGATCTTATACTTCACGCCCGACGGAATGCCGGATATGGTGGCAACCTGGTTGTGTCTAAGCTTGAAGGTGCCGGTGTAGGTTCCATTGCCATTATCGATCCAGCTTATTTTTGCAACATCTCCGGCAACAGTAACATACTCGACATCAAAAATGGTATCAATTCCGCTGGCATCCAACTCAATTGTGAATTCAAATTCATCTGTATTTTTGTTAAAAGTGGGATCTGTGGTGTCGCGTATGATCTGCTTTTGAACCTCAACCTTACCGGGATCGACAGGCACAAGGTAAACCTCAAACAGAGCGTAAAGCTCGTCAAGATAAGCCTTATCGGGGTCATCTTTATCGCTGCCGCCGAGGTGAGCCGTGCCGTTGCCGTTGCCGGGCACGGCAGGATACTCCTTCGCATTCTCCTGATAATTACCTGTGTGATTGTCTTCTTCGGGCGGATTGGTATCTGTTACCAGTTCGTTATTGGTGAACAATCCCTGATCTTCACTCGTCCAATCCTTAACTTCAATGAACTTGATCTCCTTGGTGAAGCCAAGGTAGGGAGTTCCGGTTTTGGTGTTAGCGTTTGGCTCCAGAGTATAGGTACCCAGCGGAAGACCGTACGTATACATATATTCAAAGTCGCTGTCAAGCTTTATATCAGCGCGTTCGTATGTAAGCACACCATCGCTCTTCACCGTATAGGTGGCGGTATAGGTACCAACCTTTTGTTTTACGCCGTTATACTCACGGTACAAATCGGCGGAATAGGTTATCTTGTCGCCGGGATTAAGCTTGTCTTTGATTACCTCATTAACTTTTTTACCATTTTTGTCCTTGGCGACCATCTTGAGGACGATCTCACCGGCAACAATGCTTACATCGTAGTCGCCTTCAGACTTCGTTTCGCCATTCTTGGGGTCAAATTCCTCACCCTCGGTAGGCTTGAAGGTGGAATTCCAGTCGTAGTCTGTTTCGCCTGTTCCGTGCACAAGAGTATGGTTGTAGCTTTCATCTACAGTTCCACCGTCTTCTTCATACACATTATGCTGACGTTCATC
Source organism: Oscillospiraceae bacterium (assembly GCA_022508735.1). GTDB lineage: Bacteria > Bacillota > Clostridia > UMGS1883 > UMGS1883 > JAFLUQ01. Next base: position 23,536 of record JAFLUQ010000007.1, read on the forward strand.
ATATGTCAAAGGTTTATATTCAGCTGAAAGTGTGGCGGAACGCGGATCTGTATCCTTTGTGGGCCCGGAGAAATCACCTTCGTTCTTTTCTTTGAACGAGTATGTGATGTAACCCATGAGGTCGCCCTCATGAAGGTCATTTGCTGCCTGACCGCCTGACTGATTTGTGGCTTTGCCATCATCATCGTTGTCTTCGAGGTAGTAGTAAGGCACTGTATAGTCCTCACCTTTTTTACCTGCCTCTATGAGGTCCTTGACAATGGCCTTGAGCTCATCATCCAGATCAGTGCCATTCTCGCTTGCCAGATGCTTGGCGTAGCGCTCAAGATAATCCCAATAAAGACTTGAGTTATCGTTCTTGATCCAGTTTTTGAAGGTATCATAGAAAGACTCAATGTCTTCACCCATGTAGATACGGTCGCTTGTGGCGTTACCCGCCGACTTGAAGCCTACGTTGACAGTAGTGCGGGGGAAGCCCTTTGAGGGGTAGTCGTCACCCGCAGACTTTTTCATGTCTGAAGTGCCGGAGTTTGCGTCACTGTCTTTCGGGGAGTAGACGTAGTTCTGCCCTGCGCCGTTACCGTTGGTGAGCACAGCGTTACCGCCGAGGAAGTCGTCCTTAGCTCTTACGGTGACGATCGAACTCCATATGTTTGGCTTGGCTTCACCAACAGGAGTGCCGGGGATGTTCTGATTTACCCAGACGAGCTTATACATATCGTTAGTCTCGTCATAGTAAAGGCGTGCCTTCTGGCTGCTTTCGTCAATAGTCTTCCTGTCGGTAAGATCTATTTCAAGATACCATTTATTGCCGTCTGCAATAGCTCTTCTCGTTACGCCGGAGCCTAAATTCGTAGGTGTTCCGGTTTTAAGGTCAAAGGTGCCGTGAGTAGAGCCATCGGCATTTGTTATTACTACTTCACCCTTAGCGTTCAACTGCCAGAGTCTGCCTCTATGGTCAACAAGGTCGAAGCGTGGATCGATATAGTCCTGAACATTATAGTCCTTCAGGCGGTGAAGTATATCGGGAAGTATCTCATCCGTGAAGATATGCTGAAGGGCGTCAACAGACTCAGTGTAGCCGTATTTCTTCTTAATAACATCAGTTATATAAACCATGCCCGAATTGTCAGCAATCTGATTCAGGTAGGTCACGGCTTTTGTATATTGGTCTCCGCCTTCAATTACAGGGCCGCCTGTAAGCATAACGGCATAAATCTTGTAGCCTTCACGTCTTAATTGATTAGCGAGCGCTATCGCATCCGGATATCCGTCACGGTAGTCAGTATCCAAACCGTCGGTGAAGACGATCATAAATTTATCATGATTGTCATTATCATTCGGCAGAAGCTTATTAATGAAAGACTGCATACCCGCCCGGGTGGACGTTTGGCCGGTAAGACCGTAGTTATACTGGTCTACACCGTAGGTCGTGCTCGGCGTGCCGGCTCTGGTTCCGCCGATGCCCGTTCCGTAGGTACCGCCATTTGCATCGGTACCGCGCTTCAGGCTGAGGATGCCTGCGGCCTCCAAGGGGTCGCTGGTCCAGTCGAGCATAACGAGCTTATCCAAGTCAGTTGCCGGCATCACATTTGTAGTACTACTTGGATTATAAGTACCTACGCTGAAACGGGTGGCGGAAACGCGGCTGTTGGGAGATTTGTCAAGGAGAGTTGTGGTGAAGGCACCCAGCGCACGCTGAAGGGCCTCGGCCTTTGTATAGTCATTATCGGAATATTCATACACGTAGGAGCAGACATATGCATCAGCGCTGTTGCTGGTCGTTGCAAAAAAGACTCGTAGATAGCCGTCAGTGTCAATATAGAATTGAAGTGGCAGCATATTAGCGTCGCCATCAGCCGGTTTATCATACGTGGCCCCTGTACCTTTCCCGGGGAGACCACTGTTCTCATAGCCCGGCGGCAGGTCTATCCAGTCTTTATATGATCCTGTACCGTTGGCATAACGCATACCGATATAGGACTTACCAGACTGAATAGAATTATCAAAATAATTAGCACTCCAGTTAGCGGTATGATTCACATAGTACCAGCCAGCACCGGCATAATATCTCTTGCTGTTACTAGTATCCATTGCACCTATTTTAGAACCATTCGTGCCATAAGCAATTTGAACCTCGGATGCACCACCTACAATATTGTTTACATACCCCAACGCAGCAAACTCCATATTAGTAGATCGCGAATCATACACATAGTAGGAATAGCCGGACTCACCAAGCTGTGTATTATCAGTCTTATTTGTGTCAAGGATCAGGTTGACCTGCTCCTTTGTAAGGAGCTTGTTGGTCCAGTTAGCAGTGCTTGCGTTTTTCTTATTTGTAAGAGCGGTTTTATTTGCTGCGCTCAAGTTATTGGACGCCAGCAAGGCATTTACATTGATCGCCGTAGGGTTTCCTGCAGTGAAAGCCATGCTGCCCGAGGCGTCGAGAACCATACCAACGTCGGCGAGATTGCCTTCCGAATGCCAGGCTTCAAGCTTCAGGTCAAAGGTGCGGCCGTCATTGGTTTCCACATATTTGCCGTTTACAAGCTCTTCATGCACTGAAGCAGTCTTGTCTGTGTGAAGGCCCTCGGTAGTGTTATATATTTTATCCTTGCCGGTGCCCTTTGTGTCCTGCTCAAGGTCACGTTCACCATTACTCAGCTTGGGCCAGTCGGCTTCATTATTATCGCCCTCCACGTTCAATATGCTCTTATAGAAGAAATGGGCCTTCGCCAGATGGCAGCCTGCATCGTACTTTACGGTAAGCTTAGCTGCCCCTCTGTCGGTATTCATTGCGCCGCGGCCTGTGGAAAGGGAGAAGCCGGCGAACTCTTCTATAACAGTGCCGTCCCAATCCTTGGCGGGAACGGCAACGATTTCGAGAGTACCGTTTCTTCTGTTCCAGTTTTGGATATATTCATTACTCATGAAGTCATCCGGTGCCAAACCAAGCTTACCGTCCTGATATATGTACAGCTGATGGCTGGTCGCGGATAATCGCTTGATATAGCCCTCGAAAACAACGAAATGGTTGCCTTCATAGTTGTCACCGTCATCACCGCTGCCTGCATTGGAGGATTCAGTGTTCGGGTCGACAGTGTGCCAGTGCCTCACCAAGAAATGCATGGCGCCGCCCATGTCATAGCCGTCAATATAATCCGGATTGGATAAAACAACCGTGGGAAAAACAGCCGCTGTCATTACCAACGCAAGCAGCAGAGCTAAAACCCTTCTTGATGATATTCTTTTAGCACCAACTTTATTCATATCTCATTCTCCTATAATAAAAATCATACAATTATTGTCATGTTATATCATATCATACTATGTTATTTATTGCAAGTGATTTTTGTAAAAAAAAATGATATATTTTTGCTATTCTTTTTAGCTATTTTAACTATGATATATGACAGTCTCCGCAAAAAGCCACAATATTTTGTTGTAATTCAATTGATATTTTTGTGTTGCATCAAAATACAGTTTTGTATCTGCAAGCATACATTCTATTAATAAGGAAGAAAGTCCGGCAAGCGGACTTTCTTTCCTCAGTTCAATATTTTACCGTCGGTGGAAATCACCGTAACACTATAGGGCGCAGCGCTGATATTGATCGCGTTTTTAGCCGCCCGTTCGATGCCGCCGCAGCATGGCAACTCAATACGCGCCACGGTGACGCTCTTTATGTCATTATTCGCCATTATTCGGGCCGGCTTCAATGTGTAATCGCCCTCGTCAAGCTTCGGGCAGCCAACGAGCAGGCCCCGCGGCCGCTGCATTTTTCTTCATCTATTTTTATTATCATATTATCTACTTATCTTTCATTATTTTTGAAACCAGCCCTTAAGAGCAATATATAGCTCCTTATAACGTTCATAGCCCCTGTCGTACCTTGCGGCAAGCTCCTCACAGGGGTCAACGCTGCCGCTTATTTTCACGATTTTCTGAGCTGCCTCGGCTACAGACCCATACTCCCCCGCGGCTACCATGGCAAGCATCGCCGCGCCATAGGCCGGGCCCTCGCCGCAGGCGGGGATATTCAGCTTCATATGAAGCACGTTACTTAGAATTTTCTGCCAAAGAGGGCTCTTTGCCCCGCCGCCAGAGAGGCAGGCCTCGGCGAGCTCTATCCCCTGCCTGCGCGCGGCCTCAACACAGTCGCGCAGGGCATAGGCCACGCCCTCAAGCACGGCGCGATTCATATCGGCTCTGGTAGTGTCCATGCTGAGGCCCGCAAAAACGCCGCGGGCATCGGGGTCATTATGTGGCGAGCGCTCACCCATCAGGTATGGCAGAAAAAATACGCTCCCCTCGCCCAAGCCGGTTATATCCGCCTGCTCGGCGGCGTAATCGCCGGTGTTAAGCACCGTCTCCGTCCACCATTTATTAGCTCCGGCGGCGCTGAGCACCACACCCATAAGGTGGAAGCTGCCATCACAGTGCGCAAAGGAATGAAGTGCGTTACCGCTGTCAACCGTGTACTCACCTGAGGTCATGAACACTGTGCCGGAGGTCCCCACAGAAATGCTGCACTTGCCCGGGCCCACAACGCCAACGCCAACAGCGGCGGCCGCGTTATCGCCGCCCCCGGGAGCTATTATCACCTCACCCGCCCCAAGCTCGGCGGCGAGATCCTTTTTAAGCGTTCCGCACTTTTCAAATGAGCTGCTGAGTCTCGGCAGCTGCTCCTCGCCTATACCGCATATATCCAGCATTTCCGGGCTCCAACGCCTGTTTTTTACATCATACAGCAGCATTCCCGCCGCATCGGAGGGCTCGGTGACAAACTCTCCGCTCAGGCGGTAATTAAGGTAATCTTTAGGCAGCATTATTTTGCGGCAGCGGGCAAAAATCTCAGGCTCATGCTTTTTCACCCACAGTATCTTCGGCGCAGTAAAGCCCGGAAAGGCGATGTTCCCGGTCAATTCGGTCAGCCTTTCACGGCCTATATCATTATTAAGGTAACTGCATTCCTCTGCACTCCTACCGTCGTTCCAAAGAATGGCCGGGCGCAGCACATTGTCGTTTTCGTCGAGCATGATAAGGCCGTGCATCTGGCCGCCGAAGCTCAGGCCGCGCAGCTCTGCGCCGCGGCCATCCACGAGCTCCTTAAGACCCTCAAAGGTTTTTTCATACCAATCTTCGGGGTTTTGCTCTGCCCAGCCCTCACTCGGAAAGCTGAGCGGGTACTCTTTTGTCACGCTTTTTTCTATATTGCCCTTTTCGTCACAAAGCAGCAGCTTGACCGACGATGTGCCAAGGTCTATACCGGCATACAGCATAATAAAACCCCTTTCTCCAATTTGAAGTACAGGCCCGGCATAGCCGGGCCTGTTTGTTTAATTATTCAGCTTCTTTGATGTATACTCTTCTTGCGCCGTCGTTCCAGTCAACCTCGCAGTTAAAGCTCTCTGCGATGGCTCTTACGGGAACCATAGTAGTGTTGTTGATGAGCTGTGCGGGAACGTCAAGCTCTACAGTCTCGCCATTAACCACAAGCTCATTGGAGCCGATGTTAAGATTAATGGTGATGCCGTCTCTCGTGGCGGTAACCTTCTGAGATTCGCCGTCCCAATCTACCTCTGCGCCCATTGCTTCAAATATTGCGCGAAGGGGAACGAGGGTGCGGCCGTCTACGATAACGGGCTTCTGGCCGTAAGGCTCAAAGTCAACATTAAGTCTGTTATAGCCAACGAAAACTTCGTCGGTGAACTCATAGTGTTCGTCCACATGGCCAACGGGCTTGCCGTAAACAGCCAGCTCAAGAGGCTTAGCGGCCCAAAGGGCGGTCTGCTTATTGCCCTGAATGTTTATAACGTCAAGCACTGTAGCCTTAACATATCTGTAGGGAGTCTTATCCTCGACCCAACCCACTCTGAAGGCACCGTCGTCATAGTCGTCACTGGTCACGTCAGAGATCTCTGTCCAGTTAACCTGATCGTTGCTGCCGTATACCTTGAAGTAGGAGGCTGTAACACTGCCCATGTAAATATCAGTGGTGAGGTTTACCTCAGAGATGACAGTGGGAGTTTCAAGATCAATAACGATGTCATAGGGAAGGTTTTCTACCTCTGTCACTTCGGAGGACTGAAGCTGGGTATTATCTGTCATGAGAGGAGCGTCCTTACCCTCTACAGTGGCCTTCTTGCCAAGGGATACCAGCTCGCCGGACTGAACGGCTATAGCGCCCCAGTAGGGGTCGTACTCCATGCGGTAGCACCAGTTACCTGTTGCAATACCGTCATTGATAGCCAGATGGAAGAATACCTGATAGTTAGTCTTTCTCCAGCCGCCGCTCTGACCCCAGTT
>JAFLUQ010000070.1 GCA_022508735.1 Oscillospiraceae bacterium
TTGTGGCATCCTCGATGGTGCGGCCGTAGTGACGGCTGAGCTTGCCGAGGATCTCGTCTTTAAGCTCCTGCTGAGCAGGAGTAAGAGCTTTTGTCTTTGCCAATTTAAATCTTCCTTTCAGATGGAGTATTGTATGCATAATAATTTATATAAAACGTGTTTTTGCACGCACATGGTACATTATACTATAAATTAGTTCTGTAGTCAAGAAATTTTATGCTTAATTTACCCATGAATGAGATAGTTTTATTGTTTATTTTTGCTAAATAAATAACAGGTATTGACAATTAATCAATATAGTAATATAATAGATTAGTAAATAATCTTCGGGGCGGGGTGAGATTCCCCACCGGCGGTATAGTCCGCGAACCCGGTGTTTCCGGGCCGATTCGGTGAAATTCCGAAACCGACGGTAATGAGCCTATGGCTCTCAGTCCGGATGAGAGAGGAGAGGTGTTTTTATGCAAGGCTTTTCTTAGTGCTCCGATTTTAAATCGGGGCTGTTTTTAATTAATTATTTGAGAAAGGATCGATTTTTATGAATGACAGAACAAAAAAATTGACCACCATTGCCATGCTCTGCGCCATGGCCTATGTTGTGATGGTGGTTATCCGCATACCTGTAGTGCTTTTCCTGAAATATGAGGCTAAGGATGTTATTATAGCCATCGGCGGATTTTTATTCGGACCTCTGGCCTCTGTGGCAGTGTCTGTCGTAACCTCGCTGGTAGAAATGGTGACGGTCAGCGATACAGGTCTGTACGGTCTTATTATGAACATAATCTCCAGCTTGTCCTTTGCGGCTGTGGCAGCGCTTATATATCAGAGAAAGCGCAGCGTGGGCGGCGCAGTGCTGGGTCTCATAGCGGCTATAGTCGTCCAGGTATCGGTAATGCTGCTCTGGAACTACATCATTACTCCCGTATACATGGGTCAACCACGAGATGCAGTGGCGAAAATGCTCGTTCCGGTGTTCCTGCCCTTCAATCTGCTGAAGAGCAGTCTCAACGCCACTATAACAATGCTGCTCTACAAGCCGGTGGTAACAGCTCTGCGCAAGGCCGGACTAGTTCCGGATAGCCAAAGCAAGGGCGGAATAAACATCGGCGCCTTCGTGGTTTCGGCTATTGCTTTGGTGGGACTCATCTTATGGATGCTGATTTGGAAAGGGATCATATAGTAAATAAAGGCGGCTCGCAGGCCGCCTTTATTTTATTCCTGTGCGTTCTTATACATTTCCGCTATCTCTTCATGGGTAAGCGGTGCGTCCTCCACGCGGACGCGGCCAACGCTATAGGCCACCTTTTGGCCGCCCGGATCCACGCTGTAGTAAACAAGGGCCGCGTCGCCGGGCTTTATATGGTCAGCGGCGGCCTTAGCCTTTTCGCCCAAAACATAGGTCGTTATTTCGTTATAGGTGTTGAGGGTTATGTCCTTAAGGCTTATGGCCAGCACCCAGCCGCCTACGCCGCCGTCATCGAGGTAATCGCCTTCAAGAAAAATTTCCTGATATTCTCCGAGCTCTTCCTCGGTGGGCAGTCCGTCACCTACGCCGGACTCCACAACATCTCCGTTTTCAACAACACCGCCCGGTATCAGCTCGCTGTTAGGGCGGTTTTCATAGGCAAACTCGTTGACAGGCAATTCAATTTTTTCATTTTCCGGCTCCTGTTTTGTTCGCATTGCCACTACGGCCAAAATCGCCGCAACAACTATAATCACGGCGACAATAATAAGCAGTTTCTTTTTTTTATCCATAGTTTTTGCACCTCTCTCATTTATTATATCACAAATTTGCCACTGTGGCTATACCCTTTTTTACCTTTGCGGTATTTTTTACACCGCGGCTATGAAAACCTTCTGTTTTCAGGGTAATATTATATCACAGTGCATAATTTTTTTCAACAGAAAAATACTATAATAAAAAAAGAAAGGACGATCAATATGGAGAAGACAATAACAGCCTTTTTTGATACCGACGAGGAGCTTGAGGCCGCACGCAGCGCCGCACGCAGGAGCGGGGCAGATGCCGACAGAATAAATGTATGCAGAGCAACTGACCCGTCATCATTTTCGGGAAAGAACACGATCACCGGAGCGCTTGCCGGAGCCGCAGTCGGTACGGTAATAGGCCTCGGCGCCATCGCACTGGAAAGCATGGGAGCAGTGACCACTGCCGGACCGGTGGCCGGTCTCATCAGCGGCGCCGTGCTGGGCGCTATAGTAGGCGGCTTTGCGGACTACAGCCAACACAGTTCCGCCCCTGAGGAGAGATGGCTCTTCTCTGTCAGCATGGACGAGAGCGGAGCAGGTACCGCCGTTCGCGAGTTAAAGCGTTGCGGTGCGGACAAGGTGTCGGTATACTAAAGTCATCAAAGGGGAACCCGCCACCGGTTCCCCTTTGAGCACCCATTCAGGTGCTAAACCCCTCTGCATCGGGCGCTTACGCTTACGAATATTTTTATTGCGATAAAAATATTCTACCCCGATTAAGGTATAAAATCCCAGGTACACGCCCTGGGATTTTATGATTTCTGTTAAAATAGTGTTCCCTTTATGGCTTTCCCCATGTTTATTTTACTGAGCGGCTTTCATGACAAGTGAAGTACAGCACCTGATACTCCTCCGCCACCTTACCGAGAAAATCCAGCCCGCCGCTTAAGCGCTCACCGTCGAGATTGACAAAGGGATCGTCAAGGAAGATCACCGGCTTTTCCCCCTCATACATAGCATCTATAAGAGCCATTCTCATACAGATGCCTACGAGGTCGCGGCGCCCCGCACTCAGGAAGCGCACATCGCGAAGATGCCCGGCCTCATACACTCCGGGCTCCAGAGTGGCATTTATATCAAAGCTTTCGCCGTCCTTTCCTCCTATCATTGCCAGATACTTCTTTAGCCCGGCGGTTATCGGGCCTATGTAACGCGCGGTCAGGCTGTCCTTTGCGGAGGCAAGCAGCGCGTTGGTCTTTTCCAGTATATCATATCGGCGGAGCTTTTCTTCGTACTCGTCATGCTTGTTTCGGAGCAGCTGCATAGCCTCGTCAATATCGCTTCGTTCCTTAATAAGATCCTCCAATGCTCTTTCAATAATGCTCTTTTTTTTGCGCAGCTCGTCCTCCTCGTCGGCCAGGTTCTTTGCTTCGTCAGCCAGAAGCTCCATGTTCTCCGGTTCTGGCAAATCCGCGGCAAGAGTGGCAATATCTTCGCTGTGTTCAAAGCTTTCCTTCGCGGCCTCGGCCCTTTTGAGTTCGGCTGCGGCGGTCAGGCAGTTACTGAGCTGATCACGCGCCTGAGACAGCTGTTTGTGCATATCCTCCTCCGGCTGAAGACCGAGAGCACGGATATAACCGGAAATTTTTTCTTGCAGCGTCTCAGCCGCACTAACAGCGGCCTTAAAACCGTCTGCCTTTTCACTCAGAGCGCGGAATTCCCGCGCGTCGCTCTTAAGCTCATACAGCCCGCTCTGTGCCCGCTCGGCCATATATTCAGCTCCATAGTGCTCCATAAAAACGCTTAGCTCGGCATCAATAGCGGCTCCACGGGCCTCAAGCTCGGAAATTTTCGACACGAGCTCATCGTTTTTACCGCCGCCCTTCTTTCTGTACGTCAAAGAAATGACAGTCAGCGCCACTCCAATGGCAAGAACGGCTACAGAAAGTAAGCCGTTTACTGTTGCTCCCAATACAGCGCTTATAGCCGACAATAAGATCCCCGCTGCCAGCAGCGCCTTATTCGGCTTTGCAGCGGCATTTGCCGACTCAGAAAGAAGGCTCCTCTTTTGCTCCAGCTCCTTGGCAAGGCCGCTTCGCTCATCACAGAGCGCCATTTTTTCGTTTATGTCTGCGTCAGAGGGAACGCCGTTTTTAAAATGCTCTTCAAGAAGCCTCAGCCGCTGTGTTTCCGCTTCACTGAGACGCAGCCCCTCGGCCATTGCCCGCCTGCCGGAAAGCTCCACACTGTCGCTTATCCTCGCCTCCAGCTCCTCCACGTCCGGCAGCCCTGCCGAAAATACCGCTGCCGCCTGCTGCGCCGCGTTTTTTCTTTCCTCAAGTGCGGCGCAGAGGCCCGCATAACGCTCCTTTTTCTGCTTTTTTTCCGCGCGTTCTCCGGCAAGGCGCTGCTTCGCGGTAAGCTTTCGCCTTCGGTCGGAAAGTACGCCGAGCTGCTTTGTAAGCACATCTAACTCGCCGCTTCGCTTCTCCGCTTCTGCGTCCACATAGTCGGCCCGGCGGACTTCAGTTTCAAGGTCAGCTATTTCATTTTTCAGAAGGTATAGCCTGCTCCCCTTCTTTCTCGATCCGCCCTTATTAAGCCTGCCAAGTTTTTCAAGGCCGTCCTTCAGTTTTGCACTGACGTTTTCAAAGTTGTTTATGTCATCACTGCACTCAGTGAGATTGCCGAGCTTTGCGTTTATATCGTCGGTTGACGAGGTCTCACAGTCGTTTTGCGACAAGAATACTGTCTTTAGAAAAGAGCCGCTGTCGATACCGAAGATATCTCTTCCCGGCTCGGAGGAAAAATCCGTACTTTCCAGTCTTGTGACGGCGTCGCGCAGAACAAAGCTGTCGGTCTTTTTTGTTCCCCCGAAGGTACGCTCTATCTCGTAAGTCTTTCCCCCGGCCTCAAAGGTCATTCGTCCCCCGTACACACCTCCCTGCCAAGGGCGGTAACGCCGGCGTTCATTCTTAAGCTCATCCGAAGTGCCGTCTTTTTCAAAGCCATAGAACATGACCCGTATAAAAGCGGCAAGGGTACTTTTTCCGCTGCCGTTGTCGCTGCAGAATGAATTCAGCCCGGAAGCGAATTCATAGTCCACGCCGCTAAGCCGACCGAAATTTTCAATATGGCAGTTCAGGATCTTCATATCTCGATCTCCTCTCCCATAAGCGCATGTATGCCACAGCGTATTATCTCTGCTTTTTCCTCATCAGAAAGGCCCTCCGCTGCCCGAACGGCCCTGATGAATTCTCCCTTCAGGGAAACATCACCCATAAAGGCCTCGTAATCCACCCGAAGAGTGGACCGGTCGTCTATCTTCACAAAATAATAATTGTCCTTGAAGCGGCTCATTAGCAGCTCGGAGTTTTTCTCGCACTCCACATCAACGCGCCCTGTGAGCACAAGCTTAATTAGGCTGCCCGGCTCGCAGCCCTCCTCACTCAGGCGGAGCTTTATGCGCCCGGCGATGTCGTCAGTGGTCATACAGCCGGTTATGTCTATCTCGGGGGCATAGAGCCGTCGCCGGGCAAAGGCTACAAACTCAGAAGTCACCCTGCCGCTTTCGTCAATATTAAGCAGCACGAAGCCGTGCTCGCCGCACTCGTCAAAGCCACGGCCTTCCAGACAGCCGGGATAGCAATAACGGCCGCGACTGTCGAGCTTATCCTCTTTATAAAAATGCACATGGCCAAGGGCCAGATAGTCTATGCCACGATTCTGAAGCTCCCTGAGGCAGACCAGGTCAGGGCCGCTCTGGTCACTTTCCTGCCCATGCATGACGACGATATTCACCTTTGACGGATCAAGCCGCAGCGAGGAATATATCCCCTCGCTTCCATCCGGCTCGGCTCCGGTCACGGTCACGCCGCCGGGCAGCTCATAGGAGGTCCATTCCGCGCCGAACAGGTGCAGATTTTTCGGAATTTCTTCACTATGACCGAGAAAGTTATCCGCGTCGTGGTTGCCGCGCAAATAGTAAAAATCCAGCCCGGGATTCCCTTCTATCGCGGCTCGCACACGGTTGCGGGCTGAGAGCGTCGCTTTTTTTGTGTCGAACATATCTCCGGCAATGATAACGGCCCTTATGCCGTTTTCCGCCGCATACTCTACCATTCTTCTGAAGGTTTCAAGAAGCTCGCTGCGCCGCTCACGCGCCTTATCAGCCGAGAGGTTACTCGTCATGCGAGACTCGAGATGTAAGTCGGCACAGTGAATGATTTTCATAATGCAATCCTCCTTTTTGTACTATATAAAATTATATCATAATGTTTTCCCGCATGCAACATCTAATTATTGATTCTCCGTAAGTTCAAAGGTCACAGTCCCCTCCGCTCCGGTTATATGCACATCTGCGGCGGCCTTGGTCAGCGGTTCAAGATACGAGCATTTATTTGCGGCGGAGGCCGGGCCGGAAATAACGGCATGGGCGGGCAGAGTACGGTTTATCTCTGTCGCGTAGTTATACTTACCCGAGCCGTGATTCGGAGTTTTCACTATTGTGCAGCCCGGCCAGTCGGTATGACCGTCAGAGCAGAAAAATATTCTCTCCTCTCCGTACTCAGCCAGCAGAGCCGCGCCTTCATTATAGGCCCACTCTCTGAACCTCAGCCCATAGATGGAGAAACGTGTTTTTTCACCGTAAAACTCTATTTTCGCATCTGTCTCAGTTAACAGAACTTTTATAGCATCGCTGCCGGACAATACAGCGGGGATGTAAATGCGCATAATCGCCCCCTTTGCCGCCAGCTGCGCTATGCCGCTGATGTGTTCCCGCTTGTCTGAGGTGATTATCGCCGCGTCGATTTTGCTGCGGCCCTCACCAAGAAGAAAGTCCTCCACGGTATAGCTGCTGCTTCCACCGTCAACCATAACGGTGTGTCCTCCCGGCAGGCAGAACACGGCGCAGTCTCCGCGGCCCACGTTCAGGAAGCTGAGCGAGGCGCGGCGGTTGTCTTTGTATATATGTACCCCGCCGAGGCATGCGAAAGCCAGCGTTACGGCCGCGAGCAGAACCGCTGGCTTTTTTCGCTTCATGAATAACACATACAGCGTGGCCACGGCAAAAGCGTAGGCTATGATCACAGCCGCGCCCGGTCGGCGCACCGGTATTACCGCCCCGGGCAGACCGGATATTTTCCCGGCGACAAAGGCTATATAGCCGAATGACCATGAACACAGCCGGCTCCAGAACAGACCGATCACCGGCAGCCCGCCGATAAGAGGCAGAAGCAGCCCGATGGCCATGATGATGCCGAGAAGCGGCACCACCAGCAGGTTAGAAAGCAGAAAATAGGTCGGGAAGGCGTTGAACTGATATATTATAAACGGCATTGCGCCCAGCTGTGCCGCCAGACTGACGAGGATTATTCCGGCAGCAGCCCTTGCCGGGCGGGGCAGGGCGGTGAGCTTTTTCTGCCAGTGAGGCATAAACAGCAGAATGCCGAGGGTGGCCATGACCGACAGCTGAAAGGCCGGGGCGAGGATGATCATCGGGTTAAACAGCAGCATCAAAATCGCCGCCGCCGACAGCGACGACAAGCCGTCGGCCTCCCGGTAAACCAGCTTTGATGACAGATAGATCACGCTCATGATACAGGCCCGTGTAACGCTGGCGCTGCCGCCGGTCAAGAGCGCGAAGGCCACTACTCCGGCAATTGCTGCACTGTAGCCGAGTCGACCCTTTCCCACAAGCCTTGAGAGCAGAAACATCAGGATCATTGCAATTATTGAAAGGTGCATTCCCGACACCGCGGCCACATGGCTTAGCCCCGCGTCACTTAGCTTTTGGCGCAGCTCATAGTCAATATGCCTTCTGTCACCGAATACGACCGCTCCGAAAAGGCCAAGCGCGTCCCCGCGTAAATACAGCTCTCCCCTGCCTAACGCAGCAGACTGAATCTTGCCTGCAATGACGCGCGGCGAGATCTTTCCTGTCTTTATAATTTCCATAGCGCCGCTGTCTGTTGCGGTAAGATATATCCTTCTGCTGTATAGATATGTTTTTTCATTAAATCCGTGGTCGTTTTTCGCCGCGGCAGGGGCAGATAGCTTGACTTTAAGCCGAACAGTGTCTCCGATCTCAGGGTGTTCCGCTCTATTGCCATAGCGGGTCAGTTCGATAAGGCCGAGGTCAGTCTTTATTACGCTGACTTCACGGTTTTCGCGTATCTCAGGAGAGCCGTATACCTCGCCCTCGATCATCGTCTCCGTTCCGTCGTACTCTTCAGCCAGGCTTTCACCGCGTTTTTCCATAGCGCCAAAGCTCACGGCGACAACGATCGCCAAAATCACTGCCGCTATAATAACTGCCGCCTCTGCGGCCATGTCCCGCCGCCGCGAACCGTAAGGCGGGAACAAAAATCCCGGAATAAAAACCAGCGACGCCGCTGCCGCGGCAACGCAAACAACAAACAATTTCACACCGAGAGCGCACAATACGGCCGATGCTGCCATGTAAATCGCTATAATAACCATCGGCCTGTGCAGTCTCATATGTATACCTCCAAATATTATTTTTATAAATCAAATACTGCTGCGGCTGACCTGATATGGTCGGCCTTTGTGGGACTTATTATGGGGCAGACGGTCATTTCACGGCGAAGCAGCCACAAAAGTGCGGCCTGCGCCACTGTAATGCCATTTTCCTCTGCTTCTCTCTCCAGTTTTTTCAACCGCTCCGTATTTTCAGCGCAATCATACTCCATCGGCGCACCCGGGCCGAACACAGCTATCGGGCTTTGCCCGCTTTTTATCCGCCCCGACAGATAGCCCCTCGCAAGGGCGGAATACGCCAACACGGGTATTTTGTTCGCCGCATACCACTCCTGCGCCTCTGAGTCGCCCGATATATCCACGCTGCCGCCCCACGGATCAAAGACACGCTTTGCCGCACTCAGGCCCGGGCTCGACACAGCGAAGCCCTCCTGCTGTGTATCCCGTGCATAGCTGTTCGCCTCTGCGATGCGGCTGTGCGTCCAGTTTGACGCCCCGAAGCACAGTATCTTACCCTGCTGCTGAAGCCGGCAGAGTGCGTCGATCATCACCTCTGCAGGCCGAGAAATATCGTCACGGTGAAGAAGATATAGATCGATATAGTCTGTACCGAGGCTCATAAGCGACGTTTCCACGTCTTTTATCAAATGCTCCGGCGAGACGCGGCTGCCGTTCTCATCGTGGTGGCAGCCCTTCGTTATGATATTTATCTTATCACGCAGCCCCCGGTCTTTGATCCATTTCCCGAGGCACCTCTCGCTTTCACCGTAAACTCGGGCAGTGTCAAAGGTGTTGACGCCCTCGGCAAAAACGGCGTCAAGCAGCGTTTCCGCTCCCCGTCCTCCTGACATTGGCCCTATAGCGGTCCCGAAAATAAATCTTGAAACAGGATTATTCAGTTTTGGCAGGTCAATATATTTCATAAAATTTCCCTCCATTTTAATTATATCATTTGTAGCACATTTTGACAAGAGCAAACTTTAATTGAAAAACACCTGCCGCGGCAGGTGCTTTAATCAATCTATGCCATTGTTATATTTTTTAACTCTCAGGCGGCTGATGGCTCTTGCCATCTTCGCCTGAGCAGCCTGATAATCCTGAATGCTTCGCTTTTGCAGGATGGCCTCTTTGGCCTGTTCCGCGGCCCGTCGGGCGCGGTTTTCATCGATCTCCTCGGGCCTTTCGGCGGTATCGACCAATAGAAGCACATGGTTGTTTTCCACCTTGACGAGGCCCTCCGAAACGGCGGCCACCGTCACTTCCCCATCGGGAGTGGTAAATTTCAGCGTTCCCGGCACTATTGCAGCGATCATATTGCTGTGCATGGCCTGAATACCGTACTGCCCCTGAGTGGTGGGAATAACAAGGGATATGCTGTCTCCCTCATAAAAGGTTCTTTCCGCCGCAAGAATGACTAAAGTAAACGTGTTCATCAGATCTCACCGGCCCTTATTTTTTCCGCTTTGACAGTAACGTCGTCTATGGTGCCGACGTTGTAGAAGGCGGCTTCGGGATAGCCGTCCACCTCGCCGTCAACGATGGCCTTGAAGCCGCGCAGAGTCTCCCTCAGCGGAACATATATGCCGGGAATTCCGGTGAATTTTTCAGCCACATGGGTGGGCTGAGCAAGAAAACGCTGAATTTTTCTTGCGCGGCCTACGATGAGCTTGTCGTCGTCGCTCAGCTCATCCATACCGAGGATGGCGATAATATCCTGAAGCTCACTGTACTTCTGAAGTGTTTCCTGCACTCTTCTGGCAATATTGTAGTGCTCCGCACCGATGACGCCGGGTTCAAGAATCCTCGAGGTGGATTCCAGCGGATCAACGGCCGGATATATGCCCTGCTCTGCTATTCTTCTGCTGAGCACCGTCGTTGCGTCCAAGTGGGAGAAGGTGGTGGCCGGAGCCGGATCCGTCAGATCATCGGCGGGAACATACACCGCCTGGACCGAGGTCACGCTTCCGCTCTTGGTAGAGGCTATACGCTCCTGAAGCGCACCCATCTCCTCGGCAAGGGTGGGCTGGTACCCCACAGCCGAGGGCATACGGCCAAGCAAGGTCGAAACCTCGCTGCCAGCCTGCACAAAACGGAATATGTTGTCGATAAAGAGCAGCACGTCTTTGTTTTCACGGTCACGGAAATATTCCGCCATTGTAAGGCCGGAAAGCGCCACCCTCATTCTTACGCCGGGGGCCTCGTTCATCTGGCCGAAAATCAGAGCGGTCTTATCCATAACCCCGCTCTCGCGCATTTCCTTCCACAAATCGTTGCCCTCACGTGAGCGCTCGCCCACGCCGGCAAATATCGAATAGCCGCCGTGCTCCATAGCCACATTGTGGATGAGCTCCTGGATGAGCACGGTCTTTCCTACGCCGGCACCGCCGAAAAGGCCTATCTTGCCGCCCTTGGGGTATGGCTCCAGCAGATCTATTACCTTTATGCCTGTTTCAAGAATTTCCACGGCCGGGCTCTGCTCGTCGAAGGCCGGAGCGTCACGGTGGATCTTCCAGCGCTTTGTGCCCTCGGGCATCGCCGGACCTCCGTCGATAGGCTCACCAAGCACGTTGAACATACGCCCGAGCGTAACCTCGCCCACAGGAACACGTATACTGCTGCCCTCAGCGGTGACCTCCATGCCGCGGCTCAGCCCTTCGCTTTCGGAAAGCATAATGCAGCGAACAGCCCCGCCGCCGATGTGCTGGGCCACTTCCATAACACGTTTGCCGCCGCCGAGGGTAACGGTGAGGGCTTCTTTTATTTTGGGGAGCTTTCCCCTTTCAAAGGCCACGTCTACGACGGAGCCGGATACCTGCACAATTTTTCCTGTTGTCAAGACCTGGTACCCCCTTTATATTTTTGGGCTTTTTTTCTTTTCATGCTTTTAGCGCCCGATGATACCTCGGTTATCTCCTGAGTTATGGCGCTCTGGCGTATATGGTTATACTGCACTGACAGCTCGTCGAGCAGCTTTTGGGCGTTGCGGTTGGCCGAGTCCATAGCGTTCATGCGGGCGTTCTGCTCGCTGCAGAAGCTGTC
>JAFLUQ010000071.1 GCA_022508735.1 Oscillospiraceae bacterium
CGGCGTTATCATGTGGATGCACGTGTTCTCGCCCTCCAAGATGTGGATCGCCGGGCTTAAGAGCCTCCAGAAGCCCATGCTTCATCTGCACACTCAATATAACCGTGAAATCCCGTGGGACAGCATTGACATGGATTTCATGAACCTTAATCAGTCCGCCCACGGTGACCGTGAGCACGGCTTTATCGTCAGCCGTATGGGCATCCGCCGCAAGGTGGTCGTTGGCCATTGGAAGAACGAGGACGTAATTGAGAAGATTGACGCATGGATGCGTGCCGCCGACGCCTGGGACTTCAGCCAGAACCTGAAGGTTGCCCGCTTCGGCGACAATATGCGTGAGGTTGCCGTTACCGAGGGCGATAAGGTAGAGGCACAGATCAAGCTGGGCTGGAGCGTAAACGGCTACGGAATGGGCGATCTTGTGGAGATCATAAACGCCGTGCAGGATGAAGAGATAGAGGCTCAGCTCAAGCAGTACGAGGAAAGATATGAGTATAACACCACCGAGCGTGAGGCTGTGCGTATTCAGGCCAAGTACGAGGTTGGTATGCGCAAGTTCCTTGAAAAGGGCGGCTTCGGCGCATTTACAACAACCTTTGAGGATCTTCACGGCCTTCGTCAGCTTCCCGGCCTCGCGGTTCAGAATATGCTGGCCGACGGCTACGGCTTCGGCGCTGAAGGCGACTGGAAGACCTCCGCTCTCACAGCTATCATGAAGCACATGGCGCAGGGCCTTAAGGGCGGCACCGTGTTCATGGAGGACTATACATATCATCTGGAAAAGGGCAAGGAGCTGGCTCTCGGCGCACATATGCTGGAGGTTTGCCCCACCATTTCCGAAGAAAAGCCCAAGATCGAGGTTCATCCTCTTGGCATCGGCGGTAAGGAAGACCCTGCACGTCTTGTGTTCAACGGGCAGCAGGGCCGCGCTGTGGCTGCCACTCTGCTGGATATGGGCGACCGCTTCCGCCTGCTCATCTCCGAGGTCGAGCTGGTAAAGATCAAAAAGAAGATGCCCAAGCTTCCTGTGGCCCGCGTGCTCTGGAAGCCCCTTCCCGATCTGGCTACCTCAGCCGAGGCATGGATACTTGCCGGAGGAGCGCACCACACCTGCCTTTCCAATGCGCTTACGGTTGAGCACCTGCGTGACTTCGCCGAGATCGCCGGCATCGAGTGCCTTGTTATCGACGACAAGACCAATATAAACGACTTCAAGAAAG
The DNA here is from genome assembly GCA_022508735.1 of Oscillospiraceae bacterium. Lineage (GTDB taxonomy): Bacteria > Bacillota > Clostridia > UMGS1883 > UMGS1883 > JAFLUQ01. The sequence goes on from JAFLUQ010000071.1 coordinate 1,221, forward strand.
AGATCATGTATAACGACGTGGCATATAAGCTGGGTCTGTAAAAATATGAATGGCTGTTGCTTTGATTTGAGATAAAGCAACAGCCGCTTTTCTCTTTCGTTCAGATTATAAATGTTAATAAATATTAATACGAAAATATATTTACATTTCACTTTTTCTGTGATAAAATATACTTCCCGCAAAAAAGGAAGTGACATAATGCAAGACGACAACGAACAAAAGAAAAAGCCGAAATACAGCGCTCTCAGCAACGCGCTGTATGTTCTCGGCGAAATATTCAAAACCAAAAAGAGCCTGTTTTTCCTGTTGGCTGCAGCCTCCCTGTGCGACAGCGGCTCCGCTCTTATCGCAGTCTACCTGCCAAAAGCCGCGGTGGACGTTGTGCAGGTGGCGGCTGCCGGGAGGGCTGTAATTTGGCTTATCTGCCTTCTGGCGGCGCTTACCGTGGTAAATAGCGTGAGCAGCATGACTCGGCGCCACCTTCAGGACGGAGCATACTATGACCTGCGCATGATGTACCTCAGGCGCATAGTCGCCAAATCCATGAGCCAGAGCTACAGCCGCCTCGAAAGCGAGGAGGGCCAGAACGCCTACTGGAAAGCCCGCGACGTTGTGCTGAACGGCGACCTGGTTGGCATGGTGCAGCATATAGTGACTATCACGGCAAATTTCCTTAACTTTGCCGCCTTCTCCTTCATAATCTCCCGGCTCAATCCTCTCATCGTGCTGTTTTTAATAGCTCTGTCGCTGGTGACCTTCATCTTTATGAAGCGCGGCAGCCGCGTCTGGGAAAGTGTTCGTGACGAGCGGGCCAAGGTGCGCAAGCAGCAGTTCATTCTCGCCGAGGACGGCGCCGACGCTCGAAAGGGCAAGGATATCCGTCTTTACGGCATGAAAGAGCTGTTCACCGAAAAGATACGCGGCCTTGCCGATAAGGATCGCAGGATATATAACAAGCAGCGCAGCGGCTACATAGAGGAGCACTATGTTACCATAGCTCTGAATTTCCTGCGCGACGCTGTGGCCTATGTCTATCTCATCTACCGCGCGGCCGACGGCTCAATGGCAGCGGGCGACTTCGTGCTTTATTTCGGCGCCATTGCGGCATTTTCGAGCTGGATGGGCGGCCTGACATGGCAGATAGACGTGATACGCAGGAACTATTACGACATCTGCTACTTCCGCGACTTCCTCGAGTATGAGGACCCTGAGGTGGAGGATCCCGAGCACATTGAAGCGGTCGGCTGCCCGGAAATTGAATTTAAAGATGTCAGCTTCTCTTATGACGGCAAGCGTGATGTGCTGACCGGCTTTAACCTCAGAATCCGGCCCGGCGAGCACATAGCCCTCATAGGCGTTAACGGGGCCGGAAAGTCCACCATAGTAAAGCTGCTCTGCGGCTTTTACGCTCCAAGCTCCGGCAGCGTGAGGATAGGCGGGGCCGAGGCCTCTAAGGTGCCCGAGGAGGAGCGCATGAAGTATATTTCGGCGGTGTTTCAGGATATGTGTATTCTGCCTCATACCGTGGCGGAGAATATATCCATGCGCGAGGCCGGCAAAACCGATATGAGCAGGGCTGAGAAAAGTCTTAATAAGGCGGATATAGCTAAGCTCATACCAAGTCTGTCCGCCGCTATGACAAAATCGGTCAGCAATGACGGCATAGAGCTTTCGGGCGGAGAAAGCCAGAAGCTGATGATGGCACGCGCCATATACAAAAACGCGCCTATACTTATTCTGGACGAGCCCACTGCGGCCCTCGACCCCATAGCCGAAAGCGAGACCTACCGGCGGTTTCATGAGTTAGCTGAGGGCAAGAGCGCACTGTACATATCCCACCGACTGGCCGGAACACGCTTCTGTGACCGCATAGTCTTTATGGACGGAGGAAGAGCGGCCGAGGTGGGAACTCATGAGGAGCTAATAGCCCTCGGCGGCGGCTATGCCAATATGTTCCGCCTGCAAAGCCACTACTATAAGGAAGGGGGCGAGGCGGAATGAAAAGTATATTCAGAATTCTCAGGATGATATACGTGCTGGATAAACGCCTTCTGCCGGCCACGGTGGTCAATGAGATCTGCCTGACCCTTCCGACATATATTGACACTCTGCTCGGGGCCTACGTGCTTGACGGCCTTATCGCCGGGCTGGGGCTTCGGGCCATGATGCCCGTGATTTTTGCTATGCTGGGGCTGAGGGTGCTTATCCGCAGCATAGGGGAGATATCACAGCAGATTGTCTGGTCGAGGGAAGGCCTGATGCACGGCCTGTTCATGGCCAAAAAGAGCGACAAGACTCTCGGCATGGACTACGAGGAGCTGTGCAGCCCCGCCGTGAACAAGCTTCGCGACCGCATGAATCAGGACGATATGCACGGCTGGGGCATTACCGATGTCTACTATTATTTCAGCGAAGGTCTCGGCGGCGTTATCAGCATGATTACGGCACTGATAATCGTGGTTCCGATGATCCGGTGGAGCCTCGGCAGCCTCATCTATCTGGCGGCGACGGCAGCTGTGCTGGCCGTTGTGGCCGCACTGCGCGGCAAATTTTTGAAGCGCTCGCAGGAGCTGGCCGACAGCTATGAAAATGCCCGCTCCTATGCCGCCTTCTACCTTTGGGGCGGCGGCGTAGATTATAAGATGGGCAAGGATATCCGTGTTTTCGGTGCTGCCCCCATGATCGAGAAAGCCGTAAGCGAAGACGAAGAGGAGCACGAGGGTCGGCGGCGCTATGTCAGCTATGTACGCCGTACATCGGCATTTAACGGAGCCTTTGGCGGTTTACTTCAGGCTTCGTCATATGTGTATGTTGTTCTTAGCGCCCTGCACGGAGCGCTGAGTGCCGGTGAGGTAGTAAAGTTTGCCTCCTCGCTCTATAGCTTCTGGGGCAGCCTCTCTAATATGATGACAATGTCCGCCGAAATGACTCAGGCCTCCAAGCGTATGGAGGATACACTCGAATTTTTGGCTCTGCCTGAAAAGCCGGGCGGCACACGGTCGCCTGAGGCTGCCGAAAAGTACAGCTTCGAGTTCAGGAACGTGTCGTTCACATATCCCGGCAGCGGCAGGGACGCACTGAAAAATGTGTCCTGCCAGCTCACGCAGGGCGAGAGGGTGGCGATCGTAGGGCTGAACGGCAGCGGTAAAACCACGTTTATTAAGCTGCTCTGCCGGTTGTATCACCCCACTGAGGGCGAAATACTGCTGAACGGAGTGAATATCGAGGAATACGACTTTGACGAGTACATTCGTCTGCTTTCGGTTGTATTTCAGGATTTCAGCCTGTTCTCCTTCCGACTGGGTGAGAACGTGGCTTCAGCCGAAAGCTGGGACGAGGATAAGCTCCGCTCGGTACTGAAGACCTCGGGCTTCGGCGAGCGCTTTGATGCTCTCGAAAAGGGCGGCGAGACTGTGCTCTACAAAAACTTTGAGGAGGACGGCGTCGATATTTCCGGCGGCGAGGCTCAAAAGATAGCCCTCGCCCGCGCGCTCTATAAGGATGCGCCCTTTATGATACTTGACGAGCCGACTGCGGCCCTCGACCCGGTGGCCGAGTACGAAATTTATTCCCGCTTCAACGGCTTTACCGGCGGCAAGGGTGCGATATACATCTCACATCGGCTGTCCTCCTGCGTGTTCTGTGATCGGATAATGGTGTTCGACTCCGGGCATATCGTGCAGCGCGGCACCCATGCGGAGTTGCTCGCAGAGAGCGGACTTTACGCTGAGCTATGGGAGGCTCAGGCGCAGTATTATAAGTAAAATTCAAAACGAGGCTTCGGCCTCGTTTTTGTTCGCAAAATTTTTTTGAAAAAAACTATTGACAAGTGTGGATACTTGTGTTATAGTATTATTGTACTAATTGATTAGAACAATAATATAAAGTGAAAGGGTGAGATGATGAACTGGCATTTTGACAATGATCGGCCTATCTACACTCAGATCATCGAGAGCATGAAGCTGTTCATTGTGTCCGGCGAGCTGAAGCCGGGCGACAAGGTTCCTCCGGTGCGTGAGCTGGCCGCCGAGGCAGAGGTAAATCCGAACACCATGCAGCGGGCGCTCAGTGATTTAGAGCGCGACGGCCTCTTGTATACCAACCGCACCAGCGGGCGCTTCGTTACTGAAAATGTGGACGTTATCGAGGCAATGAAGCTCGAAATAGCCCGAAAAAGCATAGCAGCGTTCCTCACGTCAATGGAAAAAATCGGCTACAGCAGGGCCGAAATTCCACAGCTGCTGAAAAATTTTAAATTGGGAGATGAAGCAAGTGAATGATACAGTTATGTGTTGCACCGATCTGACCAAGAGCTACGGCAAAAAGCCTGCGCTTAAGGGCGTGAACCTGAGTTTAAAGCGCGGCCGTATAGTTGGTCTGTTGGGGCCTAACGGCAGCGGCAAGACCACGCTGATCAAAATCGCCACAGGGCTGCTCAGGCCCAATAGCGGCGAGGTGACTATAGACGGTAACCCCGTAGGCAAGGCCAGCAAAGCGGCAGTCAGCTATCTGCCGGACTGTGTGAGCCTGCCGGACTGGATGAAAATAAGTGAGCTGATAAACTTTTACGCCGGATTTTTCAAGGACTTTAGCACCGAAAAGGCCCACAGAATGCTCACGAGCCTTGGCCTTGACGAAAATCAGCGGTTCAAGACTTTATCCAAGGGCAACAAAGAAAAGGTGCAGCTTATCCTTGCCATGAGCCGCGAGGCTCAGCTCTACCTGCTTGACGAGCCCCTGGGCGGCGTGGACCCGGCCACGAGAGACTACATTCTTAACACAATAATTTCCAACTATTCGGAAAACGCCGCCGTGGTTATATCCACCCACCTCATTGCCGATGTTGAAAAGATTCTTGACGAGGTGTATTTCATCAAGGACGGGGAGATTGTGCTTAACGATATGGTTGATAATATCCGCGACGTCCGCGGAAGGAGTGTGGACGCGCTGTTCAGGGAGGAATTCAGATGTTAGGGAAGCTTTTGAAATATGAATTAAAGGCCAGCGGGCGCATACTTCTGCCCATGTTTGGAGCTCTTATCATAGTGAGCGTCGCAGCATATCACACATGGTTCTCGGCTTACTCGCTTGTTGGCCATGTGGCAGAGATGGTTATGACGATGCTTTACTACGCCTTCTTCTGCGGCACCTGTGCACTGAGTATGATCATATCTGTAACGCGGTTCAGGAAAAATATCCTCGGCAGCGAAGGCTATCTTATGAACACTATTCCGGTGAGCCCGATGGCAAACGTGTTTGCTAAACTGATCGTTGCAACTCTGTATCAGGTCGTGGGCTGGTTTGTGGCCTTCCTCAGTTTGGGTATATGTACGAGATCGATACACTTAGATGACATTACCTATGCGATCAGGTCTATAGGCACCCTGTCGTCGGAAACACGGGTGTCGGTACTAGTGTTTTGGTTCTCTTGTTTTTTAGGGCTTGTGCTGTTCAATGTGGCGGTCTACACCGCGCTGGCTGTCGGTCATTCGTTTAACGGCGCTAAGCTTATTAAGTCTATCGGTGTATTCCTTCTACTGTGGATAGGCGGCTCCACGGTCATGGGCGTTGTGCTGAGCCATCTGTTTACGGAAAATACGAGCTGGCAGCTTGAATACGTTTACCTTATCATATTTGAGGTGGCCTACAGCCTTATCGGGCTGGCACTGACGAATTATTTCCTCAAAAATCGGCTGAATCTTGAATAGAAAACCGGTTGAAGATAGGTGGTGTTGACCTTGAGTAAAATAAAAAGATGGTTTTTGCCCGTTATTGCAGGAGGTCTTCTTGCGGTATTGGCAGTTGGTTTTCTTTTTCATTATTCAACAAATCCTACAGTAGTCGATGGCAACTTTTCAGATTTTTGGGCCGATGGGGATAAGGCTTACATCAAATGTTATCTTTGTATCGCCAATAATTCTGACGAGGCCAAAACCGTAAACATCAGTGCGGAAAGCGCTGAGGATGTTAAAGTGGGATTGCTGAAAGACAAGGCCCTGAAAGCCTATGATGAAAATCTTGAAACGACCGACATAGTAATATCACCGGGAACAGATTCATATACAGTTGTTTTTGTGGGCGAGTTCGGCGGTGTTCTCCGCAAGGCCGACAGACTGCCTCCCAATGATATTTATGTTACAGTCCGGGATACGGTATAAGTGACAGCTCGGTGTTTTGCCACAAGAATTAACGGGAAAAATGAGGGTTACGACCCCTCATTTTTCCATTTCAGCATATTTTTCTCTTGACTTTATGGTAATAATGTAGTATGATATATTAACGGCAAAATATCTAAGGAGAGTACCATTATGTTTGTAGATACAGCAGAGATTCATATAAAGGCCGGCAACGGCGGCAACGGTTTGGTGTCCTTCAGAAGGGAGAAATACGTACCCAACGGAGGGCCTGACGGCGGCGACGGCGGCAAGGGCGGAAACATCGTATTTCTTGCGGATAAGAACCTGACCACGCTGATGGATTTCCGCTATAAAAAAGAATATAAGGCTCCTAACGGAGAGGACGGCAGAGCTCGCAACTGCTACGGCAGAAAGGGCGAGGATCTGACGATTCGCGTTCCGGTGGGGACAATTATACGCGATAAGGAAAGCGGCAGGATCATTAAGGATATGTCCCAAGAGGGCGAGGAGTTTATCGCCGCTAAGGGAGGCAACGGCGGCTGGGGAAATATTCATTTCGCCACGGCCACCCGTCAGGCTCCCAAGTTCGCCAAGACCGGCATTCCCGGGCAGGAGAGAGACGTCACCCTTGAGCTGAAGCTGCTGGCCGACGTGGGTCTGGCGGGCTTCCCAAACGTGGGCAAGTCAACGCTGCTCTCTGTTGTCAGCGAGGCGCGGCCCAAGATAGCCAACTACCACTTTACCACACTGGAACCCAATCTCGGCGTGGTTGACGCCGGCGACGGAAAGAGCTTTGTGCTGGCCGATATTCCCGGACTTATCGAGGGCGCCCACGAGGGAGTGGGCCTAGGCCACGAGTTCCTGCGCCACATTGAGCGCACCCGCGTCATAATCCATGTGGTGGACGTGAGCGGCATTGAGGGAAGAAACCCTATCGAGGACTTTGAGAAGATAAATAACGAGCTGGCCCTCTACAGCGAGGGGCTGGCCGAGCGGCCACAGATCGTAGCCGCCAACAAGACGGATATAATCACCGACCCGGCTCTGCTTGAGGATTTCCGGGCATATATAGAGGAAAAAGAGCTGCCGTTCTTTGAGATCTCGGCGGCAAGCCGTAAGGGCGTGCGTGAGCTGATAAGCTATGCCGCCTCACTTCTCGACAAGCTGGAGCCGGTCGTAATTTACGAGCCGGAATATATAGAGGAAGAGGAGCTGATGGGTGAGGACTTCACCGTCAGCCGTGAGGACGAGACCTTCGTGGTCGAAGGGCCGTATATCGAGAAGCTGCTCCGCGGCGTGAACTTCGAGGATGAAGAGAGCCTGCAGTATTTCCAGCGGGCGCTCAGGCGCAAGGGAATTATCGACGCGCTCCGTGAAAAGGGCTGCGGCGAGGGCGACCCGGTGAGAATGTACGAGCTGGAATTTGATTTCGTAGAATAGAGGAATAAAAAATGGCACTTACTTCTAAACAAAGAGCCTATCTTCGCAGCATAGGCCATGTGCAAAACGCCATTTTCCAAGTGGGAAAGGGCGGAATAAACGATAACTTTATAAAGCAGATAAGTGACGCCCTCGATGCACGGGAGCTGATAAAGATAACCGTGCTGGAAACGGCTCTGTCGAGCGCAAGAGAGGTCTGCGGCGAGCTGTGCGAGGCAGTTGGAGCCGAGCCGGTTCAGTGCATCGGCAACAAGCTCATTATCTACCGCGAGAGTGCTGAAAAGAAAAAAGAGGGCAAAAGTATCGTGCTTCCCAAATAAGGAGGAGCTTATGGCGAAAATCGGACTTTTCGGGGGTGCCTTTGACCCCTTCCATAACGGCCATCTGGCTATATGCCGCGCCGCGGCGGAGCAGTTAGGGCTAAATAGGCTCATAGTGATCCCGACATTCGTCCCGCCACACAAGAATAACATGCGCACCGCTTTTAAAGACCGGTATAATATGGCGGCGGCCGCCCTTCGGGGAACGGGCTTTGCCGTCAGCGACTACGAACAGCGGCGGGGAGATGTGTCCTACAGCGCGCAGACCGTTGAGGACTTTGCGAAAATGTACCCCGGCGATAAGCTCTATTTCATAATCGGAGGCGACTCCTATCGGGACTTTCACTCATGGTATGAGCCGTGGCGTATAACCGATAAGGCGACGCTGGCGGTGTACCCGAGGAACGGAGCCGAGGTGGAAGTTCTACCTCCGGCGGTGAGCTTCAGGGCCGAAACAATTGATGTTTCAAGCACGCTTCTTCGGGAAAGAATCGCGAACGGCGAGGATATAAGCGAATATGTTCCCGAAGCGGTGAAGATATATATAACCGAACATAATTTATACTGACGAGGTGCTTCAATGACGCATGAAGAAATGATTGCCCGCTTGAAAACCGAGCTGAATGAACACAGATTCAGCCACACCCTCGGCGTAGCAGCCGAAGCTCAGCGGCTGGCGGCCCGGTTTGGGGCCGACCCTGAAAAGGCCTATGTGGCCGGGCTGCTCCACGACTGCGCCAAGAATTTTTCAGCCGAAAGAGTGAAGGAATACTGCGAAAAATACAGCGTCACCCTCGACCCCTACTGTGATAAGGAAAAGGCGCTGATCCACGCTTTCCTCGGCCCGGTAGTAGCAAAGAATGACTACGGCGTGGGTGACGAGGAAATACTGAGCGCTATATACTACCATACTACCGGCAAGGAGAATATGACTCCGCTGGAAAAGCTTATTTACATTGCCGACATGACCGAGCCGGGGCGCAAAATGGATTATCTGCCTGAGCTGAGAGCCATGCTCGATGACGGCGATGTGGACGGCGCACTGGTCTACGGCCTCAGCAGCTCCATATGCTATGTTATAAAAAAGGGCAATCTTGTGCATCCCCATTCTATTCATGCGAGGAATTATCTGATAGAGAACAGGAGGAAAAACAGTTGACTGATAAGGAAAAAATGGTTGAAATAGTCAAAATTCTTGACGCAAAAAAGGCCGGAAAGATAGGCGCTATATTTGTGGAGGAAAAGACCATAATCGCCTCCTATTTCGTTATTTGTACGGCCGGCAGCCTGACGCAGCTGCGGGCCCTGGCCGACGAGCTTGAAGATAAGATGGGCGAGAAGGGCGAGCCCCCTGTGAAGATCGAGGGCAAGAACGAAAGCGGCTGGACGCTGGTGGACTTCGGCGGAGTCATCGTTCACATCTTCACTGCCGAAATGCGCGAGTTCTATGACCTTGAAAGGCTGTGGACAGACGCGCCCAAGGTCGATATAACCGACCTTTTGACCAAAGACTGAGGAAAGGATTGAGCAGTAATGGAATATAATTTTAAAGAAATAGAGCCTAAATGGCAAAAATACTGGGATGATAACAAGACCTTTGCGGCTGAGACCGGCAGTGAAAAGCCCAAGTTCTATGCTCTGGTGGAGTTCCCCTATCCAAGCGGTGCGGGTATGCACGTCGGTCATATCAAGGCCTACTCCGGCCTTGAGGTGGTCAGCCGCAAGCGCCGCTTAGAGGGCTATAATGTGCTGTTCCCCATCGGCTTTGACGCCTATGGCCTTCCCACCGAGAACACCGCCATTAAGACCGGCGTACACCCCCGCAAGGTGACCGACAACAATATAAAGAAGTTCACTGACCAGCTCCGTCGCGTGGGCTTCTCATTCGATTGGGATCGTGTGATCGACACAACCGATGAGAACTACTATAAGTGGACTCAGTGGATCTTCCTCAAAATGTTTGAAAACGGCCTTGTTTTCCGTGATAAGACCCTTGTTAACTACTGCCCCA
>JAFLUQ010000072.1:0-3359 GCA_022508735.1 Oscillospiraceae bacterium
CTCAGAACAAGGGCACCTGCGTGGGAAGCGACGCCTTCTTCCCCTTCGGCGACAACGTTGAGCGTGCCCGCAAGAGCGGCGTGGAGTATATCGCCCAGCCCGGCGGCTCTATCCGCGACGATAACGTTATTGAGACCTGCGATAAGTACGGCATAGCCATGGCCTTCACAGGCATTCGCTTATTCCACCATTAATGCACGTGAAAAATAAGCGTCGCATCTCCCCCTTTATCGGAGCTTGAAGGCATTCGCCTTACAGTACGCAAAGTACGTCGGCGCTCCTCTAAAAGGCAATCTGCTCGCTTCTTTTCCACGTTATGATTCAGAATGGAGGACTGTTTATTATGAAAGTATTAGTCGTTGGCGGCGGCGGCCGCGAACATACCATATGCTGGAAGCTCAGGCAAAGTCCGAAGGTGGACAAGCTCTACTGCGCGCCGGGCAACGGCGGAATTGCCGCCATAGCCGAGTGCGTGCCCATTAAGGCCACCGACATTGAGGCCATTGCCGACTTTGCCGAAAAGGAAAAAATAGACCTGACAGTAGTTGCCCCTGACGACCCGCTGGTAATGGGTCTGGTAGACCTCTTGGAAAGCCGCGGCCTTCGCGCCTTCGGCCCACGGGCAAACGCCGCCATTATTGAGGGCAGTAAGGTTTTCAGCAAGGAGCTTATGAAAAAATACGGCATACCCACTGCCGGATACGAGGTGTTTGACGACCCGGCCAAGGCCATAGAGCATCTCCGAAACGGCAGCTTCCCCGCTGTCATCAAGGCCGAGGGGCTGGCTCTCGGCAAGGGCGTTATCATCGCCCAGAGCTTCGATGAGGCCGAGGCCGCAATCCACGAAATGATGGAAAATAACAAGTTCGGCGATGCCGGAAAGCGCGTGGTCATTGAGGAATTCCTCTCCGGCCCGGAGATCTCTGTGCTGGCCTTCACCGACGGAAAAACCATGCGGCCCATGGTGTCAGCTCAGGACCACAAGCGCGCCTACGACAACGATCAGGGCCTCAACACCGGCGGTATGGGCACCTTCTCGCCCAGCCGGATATATGACGAAAAAATGGCCGAGGAGTGCATGAACAATATATTCCTGCCCACCATGAACGCCATGAACGCCGAGGGCCGCACCTTTAAGGGCGTGCTCTACTTCGGGCTCATGTCCACTAAAGACGGCGTAAAGGTCATTGAGTATAACTGCCGCTTCGGCGACCCCGAGACTCAGGTGGTGCTCCCCCGTTTAGAGGGTGACCTGCTGGAGATTTTTGAGGCCATAATCGACGAGCGCCTTGCTGAGGTGGATTTCGGCTGGAGTAATACCGGCTGCGTTTGCGTTGTGGCTGCCAGCGGCGGCTATCCCGAGAAATACGAAAGCGGCAAGGAGATCACCGGCATTGCCGATGCCGAGGCCCTTGGAGACGTGACTGTGTTCCACGCGGGAACCAAGCTTGACGGGGACAAGATATTAACCGCCGGCGGCCGCGTGCTGGGAATCACAGCCCTTGCTCCGACCCTTGACGAGGCCATCGCCCGCGCTTATGAGGGCGTCAAAAAGGTACACTTCGATAAAATGCACTACCGGAAGGATATAGGCATAAAGAAATATTGATATATTCCCTTTAAGGAGAATCCTATGAAAGCCTCCACGATAAATCAAATTAATATGTATGCCATGATGCTCTCCGGGCGGTACGGCGAGGGAGAATACTTTCTCGGGGCAGAAATCAGCTTTAAATCTGGCACGAAAACCTTCCCCGCTGCCGTCAGTCTATCTGACGGCAGCTTAACGCTGACCTTCGGCGGCGGCACCCGCCCCTTCGGTTGGAGTGATTTGAGCACTTTGGCCAAAGACTACGATGCCATGACCCTCACCTACCGGGAGCGCGGCACAAATGCCATACTCACCGCCGACGACCGGGGCGCGAGTCTTCGCTACGAAGACAGCGGCGCGGCCTCTGCCGCAGATAAGGCCGAGCACGCTTCCACTGCCACCGTAGGCGCAAGGGAATACCTGATAGCGCCGCCCAAGGCCAACGCCCTGCTCAAGGAAATAGGCATAATGAGCAAGGAGGGTAAAATAAAAAATGACATGGTGCGCAAATATAACCAGATCGACCACTTTGTTGAGCTTATAAGCGACCATCTGGCCCGGCTTGGCGAAGACGCGGAGGTGCTGGACTGCGCCTGCGGAAAAAGCTACCTCTCTTTTGCGCTCAATTACTACCTTAAGGACGTGCTGAAAAAGAACTGCCACGTCACCGGCGTGGATTACAGTGACACTGTTATAAAAGCCAGCCAAGCCGCCGCCAAGCGACTTGGCTATGGCAATATGACCTTCATTAAGGCCGACCTGAACGATTTCACCCCGGAGCGGCGGCCCGACGCGGTCATCAGCCTTCACGCCTGCGATACGGCCACGGATCTTGCTATTGCGGCAGGTATAAACGGCGGAGCGAAAGCCATATTTGCCGTGCCCTGCTGCCACCGCGAGCTTTTAGGGCAGTATTCTTACACTCCCTTTGAACCCATACTCCGCCACGGCATCTTTAAAGCCCGTCAGGCGGATCTCCTGACCGACGGCCTGCGCTGTTTGCTTTTGGAGGCCGCGGGCTACAGCGTCACCGCACAGGAGTATATATCACCCGTAGAAACCCCTAAAAATCTGCTTATCAAAGCCTTTAAAGACGGCAGCGAGCGCCGCTCTGAGGCAGCAAAAAAGGAATATTTTGAGCTTAAGAGCCTGCTTGGCGTAAGTCCGAAGCTCGAAGGCCTTATATGGGAAAAGCTGCAATAATAGGCGAATAAAGGCTGTCTTAATGCCTAAGTTGCACATTTTATCATTCAACTTAAGCGTTATTTTTGTAAGTATTATTGATAGAAAAAAAGTCGAAAAAATATTATAATAGTAACGAGCTTTAATGCTTATCAATACTTGCGAGGTGTATTAAGTTGGATTTTTCCGAAAAGACAATAAATACTGACTACAAGTTTATCGGGGAAATTATCAAGCTTCGTGTTGACACTGTGGAAACTCCCGGCGGCAACACAGCGACCCGTGAGCTTGTGGAGCATCCCGGCGGCGTGGCAGTTGTTGCGCTGACGGACGACAAAAAGGTGGTCATGGAGTGGCAGTACCGCCGCCCCTTCGACAGAAATGTGTATGAAATTCCCGCAGGCAAGCGTAATTACGGCGAAGATCCTCTTGAGTGCGGCAAACGCGAGCTTGAGGAAGAGACCGGATATAAGGCAGATAACTTTATGTATCTTGGCAGCATGCTTCCCACACCCGGCTTTTGCAGTGAGGTGCTGCATATGTACGTGGCTACAGGCCTCAAAAAAGGGCATATGCACCGCGATGA
>JAFLUQ010000072.1:3459-10975 GCA_022508735.1 Oscillospiraceae bacterium
CCATGCGCGTTGCATTTCTTTCCCTTGGCTGCAAGGTAAATCAATACGAGGCCGACGCCTGCGCCGCTCTGTTCCGTGAGCGGGGTGCGGAGATCGGCGCTTTTGACGAAAAATGTGACGTGTACGTGGTTAACACCTGCTCGGTCACTAATATCGGCGACCGCAAAAGCCGACAGATGCTGCGCAGGGCCAAGCGGCTTAATCCCGATGCTCTGGTCGTGGCCACCGGCTGCTATGCTCAGACCGCACGCGATGAGGTCGAGGCCATTCCCGAAGTGGACTTAGTGGTCGGCACAGCTCTCAGGCACCGTATCTGCGACTTTGTTGAGGCGGCTCTAAGAGGTGAAAAGCCCGACACACAGGTTGACATAATGCGAGAGCGTGAGTTTGAGGAGCTAAACACCGAGGGCAGCGAGGAGCGCTGCCGGGCCTACATCAAAATAGAGGACGGCTGCGATAACTTCTGCTCATACTGCATAATTCCCTATGCCCGAGGGCCTGTTCGCTCACGCCCCATGGAAAACATACTCTCCGAGGCCGCCCGGTTGGCCGCAAAGGGCTACCGCGAGGTAGTGCTGACCGGCATACACGTGGCCTCCTACGGAAAGGACTTAAAAAACGGGCAGGGTCTGATCGACGTTATTGAAAATGTGGCAAAAACCGATGGTCTTGAGCGCATACGCATAAGCAGCATTGATCCTCGGGCCTTTACGCCGGATTTTATTGCCCGTGCCGCCGCCTGCGCAAAGCTTTGCAGGCACTTTCACATATCCCTTCAGAGCGGCAGCGCCTCCGTGCTTAAGCGCATGAACCGGAAATACTCCCCCGAGCAGTACCTTGACGCCCTTGCAAGGATCAGGGCCGCCATGCCGGACGGCTCCGTAACTACCGACATAATATGCGGCTTCCCCGGCGAAACCGAGGAGGAGTATGCCGAAACCCTCGCCTTCGCCGAGACTGCTGAGTTTGCTAACATTCACGTTTTTCCATACTCTGAGCGCCGAGGCACCGTAGCTGCCGACATGGAGCAGCTGCCTCACAAGCTCCGTGAGGAGCGGGCGGCCCGGCTCAGCGAGGCCGCCGCTGTTCTCAAGGCAAAATTTGAGGCTGGGCATATTGGCGACTCGGTGAAGGTACTCTTTGAAAAGACTGAGAACGGCTTCGCCGAGGGCCTCAGCGAAAATTATATCCGTATATTCGTGCCTGAGCGTATTGATCTGACCGGCGAAATACGAAGCGTCAGAATAACAGAAAAGCGTGATGGCCGGGTATACGGCGAGCTTATATAGATATTACCGCGGGAAAAATTTTTCCGCGGTATTTTTGAACCTTTTTCTATACAAAAGCATCTAATTATTGAAAGCAAGACGTCATGCTCAAAAAATGAAAGGAGGTCGGGCCGCAATGGACAAGGATGAATTTGCACAGCAGGTGCGCGCCGCCGAGGGCACGCTGTATAATGTGGCGAAAACCATGCTTGCAAGCGAAAGCGACTGCGAGGACGCCGTATCGGACGCCATTCTCAGCGCATGGCTACGGCTTGGAAGCCTTCGGGAACCGCAATATTTTAAAACCTGGCTGGTGCGTATTCTGATAAACGAGTGCAACAAGCGGCTTCGCCGAAAAAAAATAACCGTTCCCTATGAGGAGTATATGGACACGCCCGCGCCTGAGCCGGAGGACTACTCCGACCTGTACCGTGCGGTGGCCGAGCTTAAGCCGAAATTGCGCATTGCGGTGCTGTTATTCTACATAGAGGGCTATTCCCTCGATGAGACCGCGCGGCTCCTGAAAATCCCGCAGGGAACCGTGAAAAGCCGCCTGAACGCGGCAAGAAAAATTTTAAAGGAGAGACTACGTGATGAAGACTTACCTTAAACCTACAGAAAATTTCCACAACGCCGTTGAAACTACACTCGATCGACTGCCGGAGGCTGCTCCGGTGCGACGTCACATAGGGCGAAGATTTGCGGCACTGGGTGTAGCCGCCGCGCTTACTTTGGCGATAGGCGTAGGAGCAAGCTCCCTGATAAAATATCAAAACAGCTGGTCGAGCGCCGAGCCTGACTTTACCGAGCTGCCCTCTCAGCAGGAAATGGAGGAGCGCTTTGGCTATCCCTATAAGGCGGTCGAAAAGTTTTCCAACGGCTTTGAGTTCGCCGGGGGCTTTGTGACCCACAACGAGACCTATGGTGAGGGAGGGGATCATATTGGCAATTATGATTCACTGTCGTGCGAGTATGAGCGCGGCGACCAGTATCTGACCCTGATGACCAGTCTGGCCGTTGGAGAGAACGCGACAATAGAAGGCGATGTCGCCGAAACCTATAACGGATTAGATTTTTTCTATAAGGCCTCGACATTTTTCCTCGTGCCGGACGACAAAGTGATAACCGAGGACGATGAACGGGCTCTCGTTAACGGGGAATATTCCTTCAGCTTCGGCGAATATGAACCGACCGAGGAAGAGGCTATGGAGATCAGGTCAGGCGAAAGCCGTGCGGTCTTTTCACTCATAAACAGCGACAATCAATTTCCGGCCATAAGGCATCAGAAGTCAGTGCAGTGGATAGACGATGGCAGGCTCTACCGGATATTATATGTAGGCGCGAAAAACATGGATAAAGCTGAGCTGCTTGGCATGGCAAAAGAAATAATAGGCTAACACGAAAACCGGCCCCGCATGGGGCCGGTTTTGCGGCAAAAGCCTTATCTTCTGTTCAGAAGATGACATATTCCGGCACTGATAAAGCCTGACAGCAGTACGGTCAGAATATCAACAGGAGCAAGAACTATCCCCGGAAGTCCGTCGAACAACGCTCCCGCGCCAAAGCGATATAAATGTCCGCTCAGAAGTATCATTTCGCCGATGTACATCACCAAAGTAATGACAGTCGAAACGGCGCAGGGAACCATCACGGAAAGCCTCGTTTCTCTTCCCATCAGAAACGAGCCCGCAAAGATTCCCGCCGTGACGCCGAGCACAATAAAGAACAGAATCATGAGTGCCGCCGACATCGGGGAAACGGTGATCTCACCGGTTCTGAAAAAGGCGGTAAAGCAGGCAAAGATGCAAAGCCCGAGAAAAATAGCCGTGCAGACAGATTGAACAACCAGCGCCTTCACCCGTGAACGATTTCCCGAACACAGCACCGCACCAAAGCCGTACAGACAGTTAATGAGCGAGATTATCAGAATTATTGATATCATGTAAAAGTGAAGCTTAAAAGCCGGGCTGTATTCCCCCATAAGGACGTTGACCTCGGTCCACGTTCTGGTCTCATAAGCCGCCGGCGAAACATAACACATATACATCTGCCAGCTTTCCAGCTTATATCCCGTAAACACCTCTTCCGAAAGCGTCTCCGTCACTATCACACGGCTTTCGAGCAGCAGCTCTGAAACAAAGAAAGCCGCAGACGAGAGAACAGAGGCCGCCCCAATGGCATATTTTTTCACATACCGGAAAATGAGCGGCATCAGTATCACCGCAATTATCACAGACAGCGCGATCGGAGCATACGGTATGATATATTTCGGGTAGCTTTCCTTTAAAACCGTGCCCTTTGTCGCCATATCGTAAACCACGCTGACGCCCATATAAATGGGATAGGCCGCAGCGGCCAATGTGCCAAGCAGAGCCCCCAGCCAATACTTTTGGAATTTCGACATCGTTATTCCTCCTCTACCTTGCGTTTGTCAGCAATACGTAACATATCGCCGCAGCCAAAGCGGCAAAGCACCCCGCCGAAAAGGCGGATAGCCTTTTATATGACAGTATACGCTCTATGCGTACTCTAAGCCTTGCCCCACCAAAGGCCGTTATGAGCTTACGACGGCTTTCGGCATAGCTGAGCAGTGCTGATGCGTAGCTCTTTCTCTCGCTTTCTCCGCACTGTGTGAGTACGGCCTCGTCGCAGGCGAGCTCAGTACTCTCAAAAAATTTCTCCAGAAAAACCCACGCAAGCGGATTAAACCAGTGTACGCAAGCGGTCACTACGGAGACGACGCGCCACAGATTGTCCCACCTACGGATATGAGCGTTTTCATGCAGTAAAATGAATGTCAGATCATCTTCCGGGCAGCCCTCCGGCAGTACTATCTTTCCCCGCAGAATACCATAAGCCGCCGGAGCCGTAAGGGCGCTTGAAATATAAATATTACCCCTCAGGTGTCGGGCCTTTTTTAATTCCGTTATTGTAATTACATAACCCACAATAACGAACAAGAGAAGCACGGCTGCCACCGCCAGCCATAATATTGAGGCCATACGGAATATATCCTCTAAGAGGTCAATTTCATATGTGACCGGGAAATATGTCTTAGCGGCGCCCACATGGTTCATCATCGACATCGAAAGATCGTTTTCACTTTTGTATATCACGACATTTTTTACCATGATCTTTTTGGAGAGCCTTGTGAGCAGGGTCATCAGGCTATATCGGGAGTTCATTCCGACGGGGATCCACATGCGGACAAACGGGATTATCCAAAGAAAGCAGTACAGCCTCCGCGGCAGCCGCGAAATTTTGCCTGACAACAGTACAATAATTCCGGCTATGGAGGCGGAAACAGACATACTGAACAGCCAGTAAAAAATCTCTGAAAGCAATGCCGTCACCTCTCTTCGATCATCCTTCGCAGCTCGCCGATCTCCTCTGAAGACAGCTCCTCGTCGCCCAGAAGGGCGGAGAACAAGGCCTTTCTTGAGCCGCCGAAAAGTTTATCCAGAAGTGAGCGGGTCTCCGTCCTTTGAATTTCATCACGGGAGACCAGTGACGTGCATACAAAGCCCGGATCGGACCTCTGAACGAAGCCCTTGCTCTGGAGCTTTTTAATAATTGTGTAGGTGGTATTTTTGTTCCATCCTATCGTATCGGCGGCGATAAGGCTGATCTGCTTCGCCGAAACAGGTTCGTTAGACCAGATTATGTCCATCACTTTTATTTCGCTGTCAAAAAGCTTTTGCATATATTTCACCTCTTTAGACTACTGCTATAGTCTATACTACCATAATAGTCCAAATTTGTCAATATGTTTTTTATATATTGACAAAAAATGTCCCCGCCGGAAAATCGGCGGGGGAACATACAAATATAGACACATCTTGTTTCACTGGACAGCCGTAAAGCCTACCTCACGCGCTAAATTCAGCATGGGGAGATTATCCTCGCGCACGGATATATAGGCGATCTTGCCGCGGCTGAGTATCTTCTCTGTACACAGGCGAACAAGCCTTGCAGCATGGCCCAAGTGGCGAAAGCGCGGTACAGTGGCCACAGCAGCAACCTCCTCGCGGCCATCCTCATGATGAAATATGGCAGCTCGGGATACTATCTTGCCATTCTCCATTATTACGAATTCCTCATATGCCGCCGGATCCCAGCTGCCGTCAAAATACTCATCACGCGAGCACATCAGATTTTCACCGAACTCGCCAAAGTACTCGTTTAATATGTCGTAGTCCTTTCGCGAGTCAAACGGCGTGATCCCGCTTCGGTCTACCAAGCCGTTGCGCAGAGAATTTTTTGTGCAAATAAATTTCACGATCATTTTCAGACTTCCTTTCGTTCTTGGTGAAAGCGGGTAGATATCTTTAAAGCGCATCCGGGCCGAGTGCAGTCGGCTTTTTACGGTTCCGACCGGCACACCCAGCAAGGTTGCCAGCTCTGCATGGGAGCGATCCTCATAGTAAAACAGTCGCAGCAAATGCCGGTCTTCCAGGGACAAGCGCTCAAGGGTGTCCGCAACCTCGGAGATTAAGTCGCCTACATCCGGAGTGGTCGCTGTGTTCACTTTGGCGGCAAGCTTTCCCTGCGAGTAGTTCCGGCGGTAAAAATCATTGCACTTGTTGGCGGCTATGCGCAGCAGCCAAGCCCTGAAGTTTTGTCTGTCTTGCAGGGCGCCGAAGCCACGCCATGCCGCAAGGTATACCTCCTGTAGTACGTCCTCGACACCATCTTCTCCGGATAGTCTCCGCCATACAAAGGCTTCAGCTGCATTGCGGTTTTCTGTCAGCAATTCTTCAAATACGCTCACTATTTCACCTTCTTCCAATTATATAGTCGTATAAAAGACTAAAAAGGTTCAGCCAATTTTTGAATAAAAACGGCCTCATCTCCGTAGAAATGAGACCGCTTGCTATTTTATTATGCACATTTTTTGCAGGGAGTGAAGCCGGCTCTTTTTGCGTCGTCAAGCGTCGTTGCACGGGCGTTTTTCCCGGCGCAGCTGCTGCTATAGTGATAGCGCTTTCCGGTAGGAGTAACGTACACCGTTGAGCCGTGCACAACACCGGAACCGCCGGAATTGCCGGAATACCCTGAGCTGCCCGAATAGCCGGAGCTGCCCGACGTCGCCGCAGCGGACGACGATGCGATCGGCTGAGGCTCAGTGAACCACCCCACTGCCCTGTATGCCGCCACTTCCGACGGAATTACATAAATTGTGCTCCCACTTGCCGCATACATCAGCACCGGGGGCTCTGTGTACCAGCCTAAGGCCTTGTAATTCTCAACCTCAGATGGGATTACATAGATCGTTCTTCCGTTGGGCGCATACATCGGCATCGGGGGCTCTGTGTACCAACCTATGGCCTTGTAGGCTTCTACCTCAGAGGGTATTACGTAAATCGTGCTTCCGTCGGCCGCATACATCGGCACCGGGGGCTCTGTGTACCAACCTACGGCTTTATATGCTTCAATCTCAGATGGGATTACATAAATCATGCTTCCGTCGGCCGCATACATAAGCACCGGAGGCTCTGTGTACCAGCCTACAGCCTTATAGACTTCGACCTCAGAGGGAATTACATAGATCGTTCTTCCGTCGGCCGCATACATCAATACCGGAGGCTCTGTGTACCAGCCTACGGCCTTATAGGCCTCTACATCAGCGTCATCAACAGTTATTACTCTTCCATCGGCCGCATACATAGGCTGCTCGGCCAAAACCGGTGCAAAGACTGAGAATATCAACAGCGCTGATATAATGACAGTCGAAACTCTCTTTTTCATATATTTTATCCTTTCTAAAAGCGATTTATCTTTCAGGTTAAAAATATATCTGCAAAAATTACTCCAAAAAGTCTCTGAGCTTCTTGCTTCTGCTGGGGTGGCGGAGCTTACGCAGGGCCTTGGCCTCGATCTGGCGTATACGCTCACGGGTTACGTTAAAGGCGCTGCCAACCTCCTCAAGGGTGCGGGCACGGCCGTCCTCAAGGCCGAAGCGCAGGCGGAGCACCTTCTCCTCACGGGGTGCGAGGGTGCCGAGCACCTCCATAAGCTGCTCCTTGAGCAGCATGAACGAGGCCGCCTCGCTGGGAGCCGGAGCCTCGTCGTCGGGGATAAAGTCACCGAGATGACTGTCTTCCTCTTCACCGATGGGGGTCTCAAGAGAAACAGGCTCCTGAGCAATCTTCATGATCTCGCGGACCTTATCCACGCTCATCTTCATCTCTTCGGAGATTTCCTCGGCGGTGGGTTCACGGCCAAGCTCCTGAAGCAGCTGACGGGAA
>JAFLUQ010000073.1 GCA_022508735.1 Oscillospiraceae bacterium
GCGGATGAAAGATGCCGTTCATATACACATCTATCATATTGAAATACTCTGTTTCGTTCCCGGTCATTATGAGGTAGTATGTGCAGTCGTCGGCGGTGATCCCATTTAGGATAAGTGAGGAGGTGCCGTTCTGAATATAGTGCATGAGATTTTTTGTGGGGTACTTCTCGCTTCCGCAGAAAAGCGCGTGTTCGAGCACATGGTTAGCGCCCTTACTGTCTATGGGGGGAGTTTTAAAGCCCAGTGCAAATTGCAGACTGTCGGAATTATTGTCGTTATATACGACCTCCGCACCTGTCAATTTGTGCCTGTAATAATAAATGGTGCCGCCAAGGGTGTCGCTTTTGTCTGTGCGGATCAGCTCAAAAGCGCTGCCACTGGCAAATGCGGCGTTCAAACCGGCGTTGATGACCATTAATGCCGCTAAAAGTGCGGAGAGTAGTTTGATGTGTTTCATTGTATCCTGTCCTTTCCTTTAGTATCAAACTTCATTTATATAGTCAGTTTTTCAGCGAGATCCGTTGCACTTTTTATATTTTTTAAAAATAAAAACTCCCACCGCACATAACCGTGCAGTGAGAGTTTGCTTTATTCCGCGTGTATCGTCCCCACTATCGACATATCACGTATACGTTTTGCCGGGGCATATACTGCAGCGGCGGAGGCAAATGCCACAAACAGCAGAATTATCGCTATCGGCAATACAGGCACGCTCCATGTGAAGTAGTCGAAGTGCGACGTTATAAGAAAATCATACATCAGCTTATTGAGCGGCAGGCCAACGCCGCAGCCGACAACACAGCCGGAAACAGCATAGGTGACCGCTTCGGCGGCTATCATTTTGGTGAGCTGGCGGGTGCTCATGCCAATGGCCCGCATAGCTCCGTACTGCTTCATTCTCGAAGACACGCTCATAGACACACTGTTTACGATGTTCAGCACGGTGATCATGGCGATTATAGCAAGAAAGCCGTATACGAACAGCATAAACGCCCGGTATATGGATTGATCGGCCTCGTCGCGGCGATCACGGAAATTATATTTCCCGTCGGCCATTCGGCGCACGCTTCTCACGGTGCTCTCAGGCGCGTCCTTCGCAAGCTGAGCCTCGATAATGGCGTAACCGTTTACTCCGGTCAGGCGCGAAAAGGTCTCCTCCGAGCAAATTATTATCACCTCGCCGCCGGTTCTGCCATCGTTGCTGAAGGGGCTGTATTTCAGCATACCGGCGATCTCAAGCTCCGCGGTGCCTATTTGTATTTTGTCACCGTATTTTAGCGGAACGTCCTTATCGTAGATCGTCAGAACGTAATTACTGTCGCCGTAAACCTTAGCTATGTCGCTGCCCTTTCTGAGGTCTTTATCTTCCGGGAGCCAGCCGAGCTGCACCTCGTCGTAGGAAATAATATCAACATTGCTCTCTGCCATTTCTCTGCCAAGCTCAGCCGGAACATCATAAACATACTTTCGGCCCACAGTCTGCTTTACTCCCGGAAGAGCACTGATCTCATCAAGCAATGAACTGTCCACTGAATTTGACAGATCTTTACTCGTGATCTCAAGGTCAGGCGCATAGGACTTCTGCGGCAGCAGATAGCCTACCAGCTCAACCAAAACCGAAAAGCAAAGGAACAGAATAATACTGAGGGCAAAGGAGCCGGTCATGAGCAGCAGATTTTTCTTCGCAGCCATAGCGTGGTGCGCTCCGAGGGCTGTCTCTATCTTCATGAGGCCGGTATTTGCGGCGCGGCGAATATTCTTTTTGTTTTCTTCACTGCCCTGTACCGCCGCCACAGGCGAGACCTTTGCCGCCCGCTTCGCCGGAGCCTGAGCGGCCAACAGCACCGTCAACAGCCCCACGACAATACCGCTGACGATGCCAACCGGGCTCACGTTAAAAATCGGTATATCCGCGACTTCGCCGCCGACCAGATAATGAAGCACGGCGCATAGCGCCCAGCTAACTACAGTACCAAGAACCGCGCCTGTGGGTATTGCGAGCTTACACCAGTTCAGGGCCTCGAGCCGAACGAAGCGTATTATCTGCTTTCGGCCGGCACCGATACATCTTAGCATACCGAAAAACTGCGACCGCTGAGCTACATTGCTGTTCATGCTGCCGGATATCATCAGCACGCCTGCCGCCAATATCAGCACGAACAGCACGGCGGCCGTGGAATAGAAGGTCTGCATATACTGATTTTCACTGAGGCCCATTGCGGCCATGATAATAGTGTTCTGCTTTATGTTCCCGGAGGAAAGACCGTACTGCTCTTTTATATCCTCCAGCGCTTTTCTTACGGACAGCGCACCGCCACGGAACTGAACATAGTATTCGGGAGCATTAACGCCGCAGAGCTCACGAAAGGCCTTAGTGCTCATAAACGCGCCTATCTGATCGTCCTTTACCAGCAGGGCGCTGGCCTCTCCGCCGTTAGAGGTGACATATCTGGAGTCATCGCTGCGGAACCCAGAAACGGTGAAGCTTCGGCTTCCGGCAGGAGTGTTTAATGTAACGCTGTTGCCCATATCAACGCCGAGGAGCTCTTTTGCATTTATAGTGAGTATTATGTCGCTGTCACCTTTAAGCATTGTGCCCTCGGTAAA
Organism: Oscillospiraceae bacterium; assembly: GCA_022508735.1. Lineage (GTDB taxonomy): Bacteria > Bacillota > Clostridia > UMGS1883 > UMGS1883 > JAFLUQ01. The sequence continues at coordinate 2,608 of JAFLUQ010000073.1, forward strand.
ATATGACATAATTCCGGTAACGAAGCCCTCGTCAATGCCGCAGAGCGCCGTTTTTATACCGCCTATATAATAATCCTCGTCCATGTCAAGGTTCACAGCGTCGTACCTCGACACGGCACTCACGTCGGAGCGGAAGCCTATAAGCTCGCCGTCCTTCTCGGAAATATTTTTGAGCCTTATGTGCCAGTTGCCGTGGCTTAAAACAGAGTGGTTCTTCTCCATTCTTACGCCGGCGTCCACAAGGGAAAAAATCGCCGTCACCAAAAACACAGCCAGCACTATGCAGAGGACCGTCATCCGGTTCTGTCTCCTATGCACCCGTGCGGAAATGGGTATAAGGCTGAGATAGCTTTTCATCATTCCACCCCCTACTGCGCACTGACGGTTTCCACGATCGACATAGCTCTTATCTGCTTCATCGGCGGCTTCACCGCTAGGGCAGAAACAACGATCACCAGCAACACTATCACTGCAAGGGGCATAATGGGAAGGCCCCACTCGCTGCCCCAATGGCCGGTTATCATCGACATATATATGAGCCTATGGAGAGGCAGACCGATAAGGCAGCCAACGATACTGCCGCAGACGGAATATGTCAGCGACTCGGCCAAGATCATTTTCTTTAGCTGCCCAAGGCCTATGCCGATAGCGCGCATGGCTCCGTACTGCTTTATCCGCGCCGCCACGCTCATGGATATGCTGTTCATAATGTTGAACACCGCGATCAGCACGATTATCGCCAGAAAGCCGTATACGAACAGGGCAAAGGCATAGTAAACCCCTCTGGCGTTCCTATTGCTGAGCCTTTGATCGGAAAACATCAGACTGCCCGCTTCGGCGCGGATGGCGCTCACGTCCTCCTCAGTGGCATTGGCGGCGAGCTGAATGTCGATTATGGTGTAATCGCTTTCGCCGGTGAGCTTTTTAAACGTGCTCTCAGAGCAGACGAGGTTTATATTTCCGCTCAGTGCGTCAAAGGGAAAGTGCTCCAATATCCCGGCCACGGTAACTGTTCCCAGCTCGGTCTGTACAATGTCTCCGACCTTAAGCGGATTTGCCGGGCTGTATACCGCCAGCACATAGCCGTCCTCTTTAACGACCTTTTCGAGCCCCCTCTTGTCGGGCACCCAATGCTTTTCATCGGCCCAGTTGAACTGATTTGCCTCGTAAGAAACGAGCGTGACCTTATCGGCCTCGCCGGGAAGCTCGGCGGGGATGTCAAAATAAAAGCTCCTGCCGTACACTCGTTTTATGCCGTTCATGCCGCCGAGAATTGGCGCAAGATCTCTATCTACAGAGCAGGTGTTATCATGACTGAGGATGGATAGATCGGGAGTATATGGCATCATCGAGTGAATTGCATAGCCCATGAAGTCCACAAGAACGTAAAAGCTCAGAAACAGCACGATGCTCAGGGCAAAGGAGCCCACCATAAGGAAGAAATTCTTTTTGCTCTGCCAGCCGTGGCTGATGCCGAGGGCTGTTTCGATCTTCACCAGCCGCGTGTTTGCCGCCCTGCGTACTCTTGCGGCCATGGCATTTCCGGATACTGCCGCCAGAGGCGACACCCTTGAAGCCCTTTTCGCCGGAGAACGTGCCGCCAGCAGAACTGTCATAAGCCCTACGAGAACGCCCATAACTATGCCGACCGCGCTTATGCCTAATATCGGCATATCGCCGAAATAGCCCTCTGACAGAATACGGAGCGCTGCGCACAGCCCCCATGTCACTGAGGCTCCCGCTATGGTGCCGATCGGTATGGCAGTCTTGCAATAATTCAGGGCTTCCAGCCGCACGAGCCGCATTATCTGTTTTCTGCCCGCACCGATGCAGCGGAGCATGCCGAAAAACTCAGTTCTCCGGGCAACGCTGCTGTTCATGCTGCCGGCTATCATAAGCACCCCGGCCGTAAGCACCAGAAGGAAAAGTATAAGCGCGATAAAGTAAAGACCCATCATATAGCTGTTGTCGCTGAGCCCCATAATGCCAAGAAGGGCGGTGTTCTGCCCCACATCTTTATCGGATAAGCCGTACTGCTCCTTTATGTCAGCTATGGCCTTTTTTATGTTTGCCTTTGTCTTAAATTTGACGTAATAGGCCTTATCCGCGTCCTCCTGCCCTATTGTGGAGGTGTGAAACTGCTGATAGGTCTCGATCGGCATAAAGGCTATGATAGCATCATACTTGTCATTTTGCACGGTGTCCAGCCCGAAGCCGGAAACCGTGAATTCCCGAGGGCCGTAGGGAGTGTCTATGGTGACATTGCCGCCGATATCTATACCGAGGCTCGTCTTTGAATGGAGCGTGAGGAGTATCTGGTTTTCGCCTTGCGGGTAATCGCCCTCGGCGAGCCCGGCCTCCTCGGCAAATATTTTCGTGATAAAGTCCTCTTCTATCCCGCATATCCCGGTCTTTTTACCGCCGATGTAGTAGTCGTCCCTCAGGCGGTAATTAAGAACAAAGTACCATGATGAGGCCTCCACGTCGGGCCGCTCGGAAATAAGCGCCGCGTCCGAATCGGAAATATTGTTAAGCTGAATATGCCAGTTGCCATACTCTTTTATAGCGTGTATCTTTTGGGCGCGAAGCTCCATGTCTGCCATAGAAAAAATAGCCGTCACTAGAAAGACGGCCAGCACTATGCAAATGACCGTCATTCGGCTCTGCCTCTTGTGAACACGGGCGGAAAGGAGAACAAGGCTAAGATAGCTTTTCATCATAGTTCCCTCCCAGATCTGTCAAAACGCCGTCCGACACCCGCAGGACACGATCCACAGACGAGGTGAGATTGATGTTGTGGGTTATCATCAGAATCGTCTGGCGATAGTGGCGTGAAGCCTTTATGAGCAGATCCATCACGTCCTGACTGCTCTTGCTGTCAAGATTGCCGGTGGGCTCGTCGGCCAGGATAAGCATCGGCTTTGTAATGAGGGCGCGCCCTATAGCCACCCGCTGCTGCTGACCGCCGCTGAGCTGTGAGGGAAGATGATTTCTGCGTTCACTGAGCCCCAATATACCGAGAAGCTCCTCTACCTCTTTTTTGTCGGGCTTTTTGTAGTCGAGCAGAATGGGAAAGATAATGTTCTGCTCCACCGTAAGCTCGGGAATGAGCTGGAAGGACTGAAAGATAAAGCCGATATTCCTCCGCCGGAACACCGTGCGCTCGGCCTCTTTCATCTGAAATATGTCGTGACCGTTAAGGTACACCTTTCCGGCCGTGGGGTCGTCCAGCGCGCCGATACAGTTGAGAAGAGTTGATTTGCCGCTGCCTGACTCGCCCACCACAGCCGCGAACTCGCCCTTCTGCATAGTGAAGGACGCATTAACGAGAGCGTTTACGCGGCTCTCGCCGCTGCCGTAGGTTTTACATAAATTTTGTACTTTTAAAATTTCCATTTTTAGCACCTCCTTTATGTGAGATTATATCAGGCAAAGCTTACTGTCAGGTGAATTTAAGCTTACAATTTTGTAACCTAACGCAAAAAAGACAAAGTAAATGTAGTCCCCACGCCTTGCTCGCTCTGCACGGAAATGATACCGCCCTGACCCTCAACAATGGCCTTTGCCAATGGCAGCCCCAGACCGACGCCCTGTGAATCGCCGCTGTTTTTACTGCGGTAAAACCGCTTGAAAATATGGTGGAAATCCTCGGGCGCGATACCGCTGCCGTTGTCGGCTATCACAATGCGGGTCTCTATTGGTGTATTTTCACAGCCTATGCGCACTATTCCCCCCTCGGCAGTGTGGTCAAGGGCGTTTTTCACAATATTCCCGACAGCCTCGCTTGTCCAGTTCAGGTCGCACTTTATTTCCTCATTCCCGCAATCAACGAGGATCTCTTTTTCCTCTCGGCTTGCCCGCTGCGTTAGGTTTTGGACGGCTGCGTCAATTATATCTTTTGTCGTATGCAGCTTTTTATCAAATTCAATTCCGCCGCTGTCAAGTCGGGTGATCTTCAGAAGCTCAAGGATCAAGGTTTTTATCCGCTCTATGGCTACGCCTGACTTACGCGTAAACTCTATGACTGTGTCGGTATTTTCCGGCTCGTCGAGTATTATCTCATTATACATCGAAAGGGCGGCAAGGGGTGTTTTCAGCTGGTGCGAAATGTCAGAAACCGTGCGCTTTAAGAATTCCTTTGTCTTCTGCTCGCTCTCCTGCTTTGACCTTAATGCCGCAGCCATGTTGTTGATGCCCTCAAACAGCCGGTAAATACTGCCCTCGTCGGACTGAGGCAGGGACGGTTCGTCGTCAAGCTTTGTAACTGCCTTTATAGCCGACTGATACAGCCGCTCACGCCTTAAGATAAAAGTCAGAACTAAAGCAAAAAGAATGGCCGAAAGCACTATATATTCTATCACTTCTAAGAGCATGGCACCGCGCACCGGCTCAGAGGCAAAAGGAATGTAAGCCGAATCAGCGTTTTCACTTAATCCAAGCTTGCCCATAATCCCTTTACCCTCCGCAGTGATCTCGGTGCCTGTGACAGCCGCGGCGATCACGCTTTCGGGAACGCCTCTCTCTATGAGAGCAGACGCCGTCGCTGCCTGCTGATTTACAAGAGCCGTCTTTATTTCATTCTGCCGCCTTATACCGACCACGATGTCAAAGGCCGCAAACAAAAGGGCAAACACAATTATACCGATCAAGAAGCCACGAATTGATTTGTCGCGCAGCATTACTCCACCTCTTTCCAGCAGTAACCAAAACCACGCACCGTTATGAGGTGCCTTGGCTCCGAGGGGTCGTCTTCTATCTTTTCACGAAGCCTGCGTATATACACCGAAAGCGTGTTGTCGTCCACGAAGTTGCCATTGCCGTCCCACAGCACGTCAAGAATAGAGCTGCGGGTCACGGTGCGGCCCGCGTTTCTTATGAGAAGGCCGAGAAGCCGATATTCCGCCCCTGTCAGCTCCAGAGCCTGCCCTTTCTTCGTGACACGGCAGTTATCCAAATCCACTTTTATATTTCCGGAAACCATCTCATTTTTATCTTTCACGCCGCCTGCCCGCCGCAGGAGGGCATTTATCCTCGACATCAGCTCCCCCAGTTTAAACGGCTTGGTGATATAGTCGTCGCCGCCGCTGTCCAGCCCGCGTATAACGTTTATCTCCTCGTCCGCCGCGGTGAGAAAAATGATCGGCACATTGCTGCCGCGCTCTCTTATATATTCGCACACCTCAAATCCCGTTCCGTCAGGCAGGGTCACATCAAGGAGCAGCAGGTCATATGCGCCGACTTCCTCCGGCGCCAATTTTGCGCTTGCCGCATTGTTTACGACATCAACCGTAAATCCGTTCTTCTCCAGTGAATATTTCAATCCGTCTACGAGGCTTATATCGTCCTCTAAAAGCAGTATCTTTTTCATTTATTTGCCCTCCTTGCAGTAAATTAAGGGACTGCAGCCGCAGTCCCGAATATCACTGATTATGCGCGGCAAAAACACGCCCGCGCACCACAAAATATGCCAGCATTACAAACACTCCGGTGACAAGCCATGTCACGGGGTATACGTTCATCAGCATCTCAAAGCTATTATAGCGCGCAAATATAGTATATACCCACACAAATCGCAGGCCGCAGGAGCCTATGACCGTGAGCACGGCTGGCAGCGTGGAGTACCCCATGCCGCGCAGGGCCGCGCCGCTCACCTCATAAATCACCGGCAGAAAACAGAACAGCTCCACGTGCAGCATTCTGATAAGCCCGTAATATATGACCTCAGGTTCAACCGCGTAGAACAGTATCAACCAATCCCGGGCAAGTACAAAGCAGATGCACATAAGCCCGGTAAATGCAAAGCCGAGCCCCATACCTGACCAGTATATCTTTTTACAGCGACTTAGTTGCCCGGCGCCGAAGTTCTGGCTCGTAAAGGTCACAACGGACTGACTGAAGGCGCTGGTTATGAAGTATGTAAAAAACTCAAAGTTCACCGCCGCGGCTGAGCCTGCAATGGCAAAAGTATCAAAGCTGTTTATAGCGGTCTGTATGCAGATGTTGGACAGAGAGAATACCATGCCCTGCACTCCTGCGGGCACACCTATGCGCACCACTCTTGTAAGGTGGCGCCTGTTTAACGTGAGCCTCTTAAGGTCCACTCTTATCATCTCGTCACCGTGAGTGAGAAAGCGCAGTATCACTGCGGCGCTGACCCCGTTGGCCAAAACTGTAGCCACGCCAACGCCTACAACGCCTAAGTGAAAAAATATTACCGATATCATATTGAGGCACACGTTCAGCACGCCTGAAATCGTCAGGCAGATGAGCGGCTTTATTGTGTCGCCCACACTCCTCAGTATGGCCGCGCCAAAGTTATATATCATCAGAAACGGCATGCCGAGGAAGTATATCCGTAGATACAGCACCGCCATATTTAAAATTTCGGCGGGAGTGTTCATAAGCCGAAGCATGGGCGGTGCAAGAATTTGACCAAGCCCCAAGAGTAGGAAGCCGCTTATTAGCGCTACCGACACCACGGTGTGCACCACCTCGCTGACCTCAGAGCGCCTTTCCTGACCTATGTAGTTGGCAATGACAACGTTTGCCCCGACGGATATGCCAACAAACAGATTTATCAACAGACTGATGACCGAGCCGTTGACGCCCACCGCCGCCTGCGCCCCGGAGCCCGCGAAATGAGCAACTACCGCCACATCCGCCGAGTTAAAGAACTGCTGAAGCATGCTGCTGGCTGCCAGCGGCAGGGCAAAAAACAGAATTTTGTCAATAATTGAGCCGTGCAGCATATCCATTGATCGCTTTTCCCTTATTGCGGTCGCTTGATTTTTCATTATAAAGGGGCACCTCTTTTTTATAACTTCCACTTGTAATTTATTTACTCATGTATTATAATACCAATATGGCGGAATGTCAACAGGTCCGCCGCAAAATTTGTAAGTTCGGAGGAATGTAAAATGTTGAAAGATCTTGGAGTAAAACCTTACCTGTACCCGATGCCTGTACTTATGATCTCGACCTATAACGAGGACGGCAGCGTGGACGTTATGAATATGGCCTGGGGCGGCATATGCGCGGAAAACATGGTAGCTCTTAACATAGACGAGGACCATAAGACCGCCGCCAACATCAAAAAAAGAGGGGCCTTCACCCTCAGTATAGCCGATGTGGCTCACATCGAAGCCGCAGACTTTTTCGGCATAGCCAGCGCTAATGAAATGGCAGACAAATTCGAGCGCAGCGGTCTTCGCGCTGTAAAGAGCGATAAGGTTGACGCTCCAATCGTAGAGGAATTCCCCATCACCCTTGAGTGCAAGGCGGCCGAGCTGCAAAACACTGCCTACGGCTTCCGCGTTCTCGGCGAGATAGTGAACGTGCTTGCCGACGAAAAGGTGCTTGACGGTGCGGGCAACGTTGACCCGACCAAGCTCGGCGCTTTTGTTTTCGACCAGTTCCAATGCGGCTACTACGCCATTGGCGAAAAGGTCGGTCAGGCCTGGGACACCGGTGCAGGTCTTATGAAATAAGCACATTATAGAATAAAGTTTCCCGAATATAAAGAGTTCCGCTTTTCGACATAAAACCCGAAAAGCGGAACTCACTTTATTTTCTACGTTTCAAAATTTAATTGAACGCTGTTTCTGTTAGCCTTGGCGTCATAGAGAAGCGCGTCCGCTTTTTGAACCAGTTCCTCCACAGTACCTTCACCGTGGTATCCGCCGACGCTGACCGACAGATGCATATCGGGGAACTCCTCAATCACGGTCTCACTAACGACCTTGCGTATCTTCTCCAGGCGCGCGGCAAAGATATCCTTGGGAATATTACGAAACACAAGAACGAACTCATCGCCGCCCATGCGCACTACCGAATCAGTGTCGCGTACGCAGGCCATCATGATGTTAACAACTGCCCTGAGCGCCTGATCACCAGCATGATGGCCACAGGTATCATTGATGTCTTTAAATTTATCCAGATCAACATAGCCAACAGCGTATTCTCCGGGCAGCGCGGCAAGCTGTTCATCATAGTACTGACGGTTGTACGCACCGGTGAGCGCATCGAGATAGAGCTTGCGGTTATAATTGCTGATCGTCTCAACAAAATCATTGGTGCCCCAAGCGCCGACCATGGTATCGTCGGTAAGCCTAGCAAGCATCTCGATCACGAAGGGTTCTCCCTCGATCTCTACATACTTTGCCGTGATCAGATATACCTCCGAATCCAAAAACTCGAACTTGCGGGAGAGTTGTTTCTTGCTCAGCGC
>JAFLUQ010000074.1 GCA_022508735.1 Oscillospiraceae bacterium
TGTCCATGAATGCGCCCGGGTCACCCTCGTCGGCGTTACAGCAGACATACTTCTGATCGTTAACGCTCTTGGAGGCGAAATCCCACTTCATGCCTGTGGGGAAACCGCCGCCGCCGCGGCCGCGGAGACCGGACTTCTTGATGGTGTCGATAACATCGACGGGAGTCATCTCGGTGAGCACCTTGCCGAGGGCCTGATAGCCGTCAACAGCGATGTACTCCTCGATGTTCTCAGGGTTGATAACGCCGCAGTTGCGAAGCGCAACACGCTGCTGCTTCTTATAGAAATTAACGTCGTTAAGGGACTTAATGCCCTCGTCCTCGATGGTCTCATCGTAAACGAGTCTCTTAACGATTCTGCCCTTGAGGAGATGCTCTTTAACGATCTCCTCAACGTCCTCCTTCTGAACGCGGCTGTAGAAGGAGCCTTCGGGATATACAACTACAATGGGGCCGAGGGCGCAAAGGCCGAAGCAGCCCGTCTTAATAACCTTTACCTCTTTGGAGAGACCGTTTTCCTCCAATTTGGCCTCGAACTCGCTCATGAGAGTTTCGCTGCCGGAGGAAGTACAGCCCGTACCTCCGCAGATAAGCACGTGGGATCTAACCAGCTCCATTCAGTACACTCTCCTCTCTTACATTCCGGCCGAACCGATCGTGTACTCAGACACTACCTGGCCGTTTACAATGTGATCAGATACGATTTTAGCTACCTTCTCAGGAGTCATCTTTATGTAGGTGACTTTGTCCTGACCGGGTGCATAGATCTCAACGATGGGCTCGAGACGGCAAAGACCTATGCAGCCCGTCTGCTCTACAACCACATTGCTGAGATTTCTCTTGTTGATTTCCTCGAGGAAAGCTGTCATAACGGGGCGAGCGCCGGCGGCAATACCGCAGGTGGCCATACCAACTACAACTCTGGTGCCGTCCTCTCTTTCCTTTCTCAGATTGACGTTCTCAATCGCTTTCTGCTTCAATGCCTGAAGCTCTGCTAAGCTTTTCATTTATTCTGCACCTCCATTAATATTTCCATAAATATTCGCAATACCCTCATCAATGAAATCCTTGAGCCAGGCGGCCACAGTGGGGTCGCCGAGGGGTACTTCTCCGAGGATTTCCTTCATTTCTTTAGTGTTGAATTCAAAAACCTGTCGGTTAAAAGTATGCTTGTAGTAAAAGTCTATAGCCTCATTCATTGAGATCAGGGTCATCATAGTGCCCGCCATATCCCCAAGGGGCTGACGGTCAATGTGGCCGTAGGAGAAGGTCGCCTTTATAAACGTGCCCTTCCCAACCTCGCTGGTGAGCTCAACATCGCCGCCCGTGGCCTGAGCCGCACTGCGAAGGAGTGAAATTCCCATGCCAACCTTACGGGTGGTGCGGGTAGTAACAAATGGGTCCATGACTCTTGCCACCATTTCCTCATCCATGCCGCAGCCGTTATCCTTCACTGAGAAGAACAGCTCGTCGCTGTCGGTATCCTCAAACAGCTCCACGTCTATTCTCGACGCTCCCGCGCGAACCGAATTCTGGACTATGTCCAGTATGTTCAGACTTATCTCCTGCATAATTAATACTTTGCAATTATACCGGGTACGTCATCAACTACAAGACGTCCGTAAACGTCATCGTTGACTGTTATAACCGGAGCAAGGCCGCATGCGCCGATGCAGCGTGTGGCCGTGAGGGAAAACTTTCCGTCGGGAGTGCAGTCGTCCACATCGATATCAAGAATCTCTTTGATCTTTTCGATGATGTCGCCGCTGCCCTTAACATAGCAGGCGGTTCCGAGACATACGCCGATCTGATACTCACCCTTGGGGTTGAGAGAGAACTGCGTATAGAACGTTACAACGCCGTAAACCTCGGCAAGAGTAACGCCCAGACCCTTCGCGATTATGGTCTGAACCTCAATCGGAAGATAGCCGTAGATGCCCTGTGCCTCGTGAAGCACGGAAATCAGCGCGCCGCGCTGGTCCTTATGCGCTTCGATGACCTTCAGAAGCTCCGCTTCCTGCTCTGCAGTGCCCTTGAAAGGCACTGTTGCCTGATTACTCATATATTGTTACCTCCTTAATAAATTATCGAAATTAAGCATGCAAATGCCGGCGCGGACTCACCGCGCCTACACAGCATTATCATTATAGCAGATTTCTTTGAGTTTGTCTACACTAACAGCTCTGTTTCCATAAAATTTTTTACAATTTTCCTCAAATTCCGTTTTTAGTAAACACCGATTATGTTTAATCTGCCTATTGCCTGAGTAAATGCGCGGCTAAACGCCTTTTTTCAAGGCCTCGATTACCGCCGCCGCGCTCTTTTCCTCCAGCGTCAGCCGCCAAACTGCCTCGGATATGTCGGTCAGGTAGTGGGCGTCGCTGTCGTGAATATATTTATACTTCGGGTCGGACGCCATGTCCGGTGTGGCACGCTTCGAGAGCTCCAGCGTCGAAAAGTTCATCTCCTCCGGTATAAAGCCCAGATTGGATATTATGCTGTTACTGCTGCGGTCGATGTGTGCCGCTATGCAGACGCCTCCCCTCTCTTCCACCATAGCCTTGATATCTTCAATAGGAAGGTCGGTGGCGTTTATGAGGAGCTTTTCAATGGTTCCCGTCTGCTCGTCCTTGCTGTTCATGATGCGCTGTTCGCCAAAAATTTCCGGCTTATTCTTTATTGGCGGCAGATGCTCCTCCAAAATCTCACCCATGTCGAGGGCCGCCTCAACCGTAGGGAACAGGCACAGCAGATGTACCTCCTCGGCGCTCTCGGCCTCAATGGCCGGCACCACGGTCAGGCCCCACTCCTCGGCTGCTTCCATAATGGCGGGCACATTTTTAGCTGTATTATGGTCCGAAAGAGCTATGATCTCAAGCCCGTTCAGCATGGCCATGGCCGCTATATTGTGGGGCGTCATATCGTCGTCGCCGCAGGGCGACAGGCATGAGTGCATATGCAAATCGTAAGCGTATCTGCCCATCACACCAGATCCTTCAGCTCGCACACCAGCTCAAAGGCCGTTTTCTCGCTGCTGTAAATAGGTATACCCTCCATCTCCGCCCTTGTAGCGGTATTGGGGTCGGGGTTAAGCCCTTCGGCCAGAATTATCATGGCCACATCGGTCAGGCTGGCCACAGCTACAATGTTTATGTTAGTCTGTATGGTGACCCATGCGTTGCCGCTCTGGGCTTTTCCCATTACAAGGCTCAGAAGGTCGCCCACGTATCCGCCTTCCACCTCACGGTCTATACCGTCCTCGCCGCATTTAAGGGTCAGACTGAGCCTCTCGGCTATATCTTTAACTGTCATCGGAGTCATCTCCTTTATATTATTTAATCATTCCATAGACGGCGGCATCTTGCTTTCCAGCTCAGCCATTTCTCTCGCAAGAGCGCTGACGCGTTCACGGAGCTTAAATATACAGTCGGTCTCGTTTGCCTTACCGCGGACGATATCCTCTGCCAGCTCACGGCAGGACGGTGCTCCGCAGGAGCCGCAGTCCAGCTGAGGCAGGCCTTCAAAGATCTCGTTCATGCGTATGGCCTTCTGCATTGCCACGCTGAAGTCCGCATCCAGAGGCGAGAACGGCTGATACTCGATCTTCTTGTCCCAATAGAGGTGCATATCTTCCTCTATCTTGCCGACCTTGTCCTCCAGCTTACCGGAGATACGCCTTATCCTTGAATTTGCCACAAAGTTATTTTCCACAGTCAGGCAGCCGCCAACGCAGCCGCCGGTACAGGCCAGGGCCTCAATGAAGTCCACGCCATTTATCTTCTCGTCCTCAAGCTGGTCTAAGACCCCAATAACATTCGCTATTCCGTCAACAGCTATGTACCGCCTTATCCCAAGAGCTTCGGCCTCGCCGCCGTGATTGGCCCAGCGCACTCCGTTCGGACCGGATTGGCACAAATGCTCAACGTCCTTTATTTTGCTTATGCTGTGAGCCAGCCGCATATACACATCCTTGATGGAGATCGCCCAGTCCACATTTGATTTTTGCAGCGCCATTGGCCACTTTATGGCCGTCACCTTGGCCGGACATGGGGTTATAAAGAACACCCCTATCTCTTCGTCGCTGAGGCCGGTCTTTTCCCGGGCCTCCTTGCGCGCCATTTCAGCGGCCACCTCCATTGGAGAGGTCAGCGGAGCCACATGACTCATAAGGTCCTGATATTTGACCGCAATAAGCCGCACCACTGCCGGGCAGGCGGAGGATATTACCGGCAGCTCCACTTCGCCGTTCTTAATAAGCTCCTTCATTTTTTCAGTCACAACTTCGGCTCCCCGGGCCACCTCAAACACGTGATCAAACCCCAGCATTTTGAGCCCCGTCAGAATAATATCGAAGTCGCCGGCCTTGGAAAACTGCCCGCAGAATGCGGGAGCAGGCAGAGCGATCTTGTATTTATATCGGTCCATAACCTCAAAGCCGTCGGTTATGGCCTTTTTAGCGCGGTACTGGCAGCGGCGTATGCACTCGCCGCAGTCGATACACCGCTCACTTATGATCTTAGCTTTACCCTGCTGTACGCGAATGGCCTGCGTCGGGCAGTAGCGTATGCAGGTCGTGCAGCCCTTGCACATTGGTTTGTCAAGGGTAACGCTGTGAAATCTTCTTTCTATCTCTCCCATTTGCACAGCCCTCCTTTTATGTTTATTACAGGCTACTTTATATACACTATCATATCTACGGTAGTGCCTACGCCTATTTCTGTCTCTATATTCATTTCATCGGTATATTTTCTCATATTAGGAAGGCCCATACCCGCGCCGAAGCCCAGCTCACGAACCTGCTGACTCGCCGTCGAAAAGCCCTCTGTCATCGCCTTATCTATATCAGGGATGCCGGGACCGACGTCCTTATGTATCATCCTTATCTTATCCGGCGATATCTCCACGTCTATCACGCCGCCGTTTGCGTGAATGACCATATTTATCTCGCACTCGTACATCGCGATTGCGACCTTGCGGATAACCTCGGTGCTGAGTCCGAGCTGCTTGAGCACCTTTTTAACCGCGCCGCTGGCCTCTCCGGCCACAGTGAAGTCCGTACCGTCGACGACGTAATGCAGCTTCATCAACGGCTCACTCATGCGCGGACTCCGCCTCCCTTAAGACCGGCGGCATAGAGTTTGCCGCAGGCAGGGTACATCGGCATTTCCGTTTTCATAATAACGATGTCCCGGTTTTCAGCCAAACTGAGAACCTCAGCCGAGGGCTCCTTGCCGCGCACAAAGATGACCGCGTGAATATCCATCATTTCAGCGGTGCGTATAACCTGACCATTGATCAGGCCGGTGAGCAAAAGCGCCTGATCCTTTACAAAGGCCAGAACGTCACTCATGAGGTCAGAGCCGCAGGCGGAAAAGACCTCATTGTCCATTTCGTCCTCGCCGACCAACACCTCCGCATTTAAAATCTCTTTAATTTCGCTTAGCTTCATAGCGATACCTCCAAAAAAGTTTTATTATTTATGTGCCTTATAAATATTATACACAAAACACACCTGTATTGCAAGTGTTTTTTATGAAAATGTTACAAATTCTTGCCTGTTTTTCAAGAAAAAAGAACATATCAGCAGTGAAAGCTATAACTTTATTTCAACTCCATTTGGCCCAAAATCATAATTATTATAAATTTTCGCCGGATTTTCATTGACATTTGTGCAAACACAATATAATATTAAATGTACGGTCACGGTTTTACGGAGGTGAATTATGTCTTCCTATAAAGAGCTTATCAAAAACTTTGAAAAAATACGAGCCTATATGCGTGACTTTTATGTATATGGCTTTAAAAACCGCAATGATTACGATAAAAAAAGCAGCCGTACATACGACGACGAAAGGCGCCGCATGGAAAGCTGGCTTGGAGAGCATATGGGCTTTGTCATGACGCCCGAGGGAAAAAACATTTTTATTTCAATAGACAGCCGTGTTTCGAAACATAATCCCTTCTATAAAGCCTTGAAATCCAAAAGCTTTACCGACGGAGATATAACCCTTCACTTTATACTGTTTGACATTCTCTATTCTCCCGAAATAATTCTTTCTCTTCCCGAAATATTGGAAAAAATTGATGGATATCTCAGGGGCTTTGAAACACCGATGGTGTTTGATGAATCGACCGTCAGAAAAAAGCTCAAGGAATACACTGAGCAGGGTATTATTATTGCAGAAAAGTCAGCAAAAAGAATGATGTACAGAAGGGTCAAGGATCTCGATTTGCCTGATATAACAGACGCTTTGAACTTTTATTCCGAGGTTGCTCCCTGTGGTATTATAGGCTCCTTCCTGCTTGACAAGGAGGATAAAACAACCGATAATTTCAGCTTTAAGCATCACTACATAACTTCGGCAATGGACTCCGATGTTCTTGCAATGCTTTTTACGGCGATGCGAAAGAAGAGCGCTGTCACGGTAATGAATATGAGCAGGCGTTCAAATGAGCCCAGAAGAAACAGAATAATACCTTTGCGTATTTTTATAAGCGTACAGAACGGCCGCCAGCACCTTTTGGCGTACCAACCGGATTTTAACGTAATTAAATCCTTCAGGATCGATTATTTGTCTGATGTGCGAATCGAAGAGGCAACGCCTCGTTTCGATGAGCTGAGAGCAACTCTTGACAGAATGCAGACAAAAATGTGGGGCGTTATCGTCAAAAGAGGTCGCTACGGCAAAGAAAAATATGAGCATGTTGACTTTACTGTTAAGATTTCGAACAGCGAAGAACACATAGTTCGCAGACTAAACCGCGAAAAAAGAATCGGCACTGTCACAAAAATCGATGATAACACTTATAGATTTTCTGCCGATGTATATGACACAAACGAAATGATACCATGGCTAAGAACCTTTATATGCAGAATAACCGAACTCAACTTTTCAAACAAGGCGATTGAAAGGCAATTCAAGAGCGATATTGAGGCAATGTATCGCATGTATGGCATAGAGGGGGCGGCAAAATGATTTTCAACGAAATATACTCTGCCTACTACAATACAGTGGCAAAGATCCTTGCTGAAATTTTAAAAGGTAATACAAGCGAAAAAAATCTGAATAAAATTATTTCAGAAAATGCTTTCGGCGAAAGTATTCTGAACATATTGCCGTCCTTAAAAAATGAAAAATGGCAAATAGTAAGAAGCGATTTAACTACTCCTATCAAGCATATGCCCACAATGCCCCTGACAACTGTGCAGAAGCAGTGGCTGAAGGCTATATCACAAGATCCGCGAATTAAGCTTTTCGATTTTAAAATCAACGGACTTGAGGATACAGAGCCGCTTTTCTCGCCGGATGACTATGTAATTTACGATAAATACAGCGACGGAGATCCTTATGATGATGAAAAATACATAGCTCATTTCCGCACAATCCTTAAAGCTATGCAAAACAAACAAAGCATCAAAATTGAGATGACAAACAGAAAAGGGAGAACCGTCTGTACAAGATGCGCTGCGGAAAGGCTTGAATATTCCGAAAAGGACGATAAATTCAGGCTCGTTACAAGCGGGTGTCATTTCATAAGAACTATAAATATTGCAAGAATTACCAAATGCAGTATTTATAACGGCGAAGCCGTACTTCAATCAGGAGCACCTGAAACAGATTACGATTACATAACCTTAAAGGTGAGCAAAGAACGAAATACACTGGAACGCTGTATGCTTCATTTTGCTCATTTTGAAAAAAGAGCAGAAAAAAACGACGGCCATTATTTTTTGCATATTAAGTTTGATAAGAATGACGAGCCGGAAATGGTAATTCGAGTGCTGTCCTTTGGTCCAACGGTTGAAGTGGTGGGATCCGAAAGTTTTAAAAAATTAATAATTGATAAGCTTATCTGCCAAAAAAACTGCGGACTTTTATAAGTTCGCAGCTTTTTTTCCGTGAAAAAGAAATTTTTTGGAGGTAAAATATGGTCATGAAAGGCACAGCCTTGCTCTCAATATTATCGGAAAGGAAGATCATAATGATAGAGATAAACGGCAAGTTTAATACTGCCATTTGTTATACAAACGACCTTGAGGACACCGCTTATGCACAGATCGAGTCGGTATGCAACGAGGCGGCGTTTGAAAAATCAAAAATACGCATTATGCCTGACGTACATGCAGGCAAGGGCTGCACTATCGGCACTACTATGACAATTGTAGATAAGGTCGTTCCCAACATGGTAGGAGTTGACATCGGCTGCGGTATGTATACCGTCTCTTTAGGGAAAACCGACATCGACTTTGAAAAATTTGACGATGCGGCACACTTTATTCCCTGTGGGAGAAATGTATGGGAAGGCAGGAAAGAAAGATTTGATTTAACTGTTCTTAAATGTCACCGTAATCTCAAAGACACAAAAAGACTTGAAAGAAGCCTCGGCACTTTAGGCGGAGGCAATCACTTTATAGAAATTGATGAAGATGCCGACGGCAATAAATATCTTGTCATCCATTCCGGGAGCCGGAACCTTGGCACACAGGTTGCCGAATTTTATCAGGGCATTGCTGTTGATTTAAATCTTGGCAAAGAGGATTATTTCAAGAAAAGAGATGAAATTATCCGCACGTACAAAGAACAGGGCCGGAGAAGCGAAATTCAGTCGACCCTCAAAACATTAGCTAAAGAGTGGGAGGAAAAGGAGCCCACCATGCCCCGGGATCTTTGCTATCTCTACGGATCATTTATGGAGGACTATCTTCACGATATAAATATCTGCCAACAATTCGCAAAGCGCAACCGTGAGAAAATGGCGGAAGTGTTACTTGAAAAAACAGGATTAGCAGGTTACGAGTCATTTCAGACTATACACAATTACATTGACGTTGATGAAATGATACTTCGCAAAGGCTCGGTTTCCGCAAAGAAGGGAGAAAAACTTCTTATCCCGATCAATATGCGCGACGGAAGTCTGATCTGCATCGGAAAGGGAAATGACGATTGGAACAACTCCGCCCCACACGGCGCGGGACGCCTTATGTCACGGTCTGCCGCCTTTGAAAGACTCACAATGGAGGAATATAAGGCGCAAATGGCAGGTATATATACCACTTGTGTAAATTCATCAACTCTTGATGAGTCACCTATGGCATATAAAAACATGGATGAAATCGTAGAAAGTATCGGGCCCACCGCAGAAATTATTTCACATATCAAGCCGATATATAATTTCAAAGCCGCTGAATAACAGAGGAGGTAATATGAATGGAGGAAACGATCAAAGAAATCATAGCAGCCAAACTCAATGAAATAGAGCTAAAAGAGGGATTGGAGCAAGTTAAATGACTTGTTTTTGTCAACGGCGACATAAAAACCTATAACCACGGCTGAAAATTTACGGTATGATAAGATGAAAAAAATCAAAGATAGGAAAACTACCGCACCTGTTTTGCCGCTTAATTTTTAGAGTTAGTCAAGTATGATTTGCCGAATCGTACTTGACTAATCTATTTTTTATGTGTTATACTATAAACACTTTGAGATGTAGACAGTGCAATGTTTATATATACCCAAAATTGACCGAGCCGGAGTATGCCGAGGGCAAAGCAAATGATTTGCTAAAAGACAACCCAAATGTAATTTACTCAGGAGATCTGTATTTTTGAGGCACCGGTGCGAGATACGAGGGCGGCACCTGTCAACACTTGAAAAGCTTAGGAATCGAAGAAATATGACGATAACCGAAGCACCCCTTCCGCCCGGCGGATGAAGAGATTTTAGAAAAGATTATCGAGGTTTATGATGGTTAAAGAGGTAATACACGATCCGATTTTTCTTAGTGGCAAGTCAGAGGCAGCGACAAAAGACGACTTGCAGGTTGCTAAGGATTTATTGGATACACTGGTTGCAAATAAAGACGGTTGTGTCGGCATGGCAGCGAACATGATTGGCGTGCATAAACGGATCATTGTGTTTGACAACGAGGGCGCATATATGACTATGTTCAATCCCGAGATCATCAAAAAATCCGGAATGTATGACGCAGAAGAAGGATGTCTTTCTTTGGTTGGCGGCCCACGTAAATGCAAACGTTATCAGGCCATTAAGGTGCGGTGGCAAACCGCGGAATTTCAAACGCGAATAAAAACCTTCATCGGTTGGCCGGCGCAAATTATTCAGCATGAGATAGATCATTGCAATGGAATTTTAATATAGACGGAAACGAAAAGAGAAAACTCCTCTGAACACAGGAACACGTCCCTGTCTCCTTGCACTGACCCATGACCCATGTGTCTATTCTTCTGCTACAATTCGCATTATTTTACCATCAGATTTTCTTACAACTATTGATATATCTCCGCCCGGAATAAGCGGTTCCCTGTACCTATATATGTAATAGCACGTCCCGTCATCTATTTCATGTATCCCAACAACTGTTTCAGCCAAATAATCTTCACCAAATATTTGCAAATACACATCATCAGCAATGGCAATTGCTGCCTCTTTTGATAATTTAAAATCAGGCGTTTTAAGTACCGTCCAACCTTCAGTGTCATAGTATCCAATATCTACCTTGTCAGTTTCTGCATTCGCTTTATCTGCCATTATTTCAATCCGACCTTCATCGTTCTACTCTATTAAGACAATATGCGTATATCTCATATCCACATATTGATCTATAAGCCTGTAGGGTTTCTAAAAATTTCAGATTATCTTCCTCATCTTCAAAAATAATCTGCCGAT